>JBDSWM010000358.1:0-6363 GCA_039926685.1 Fibrobacteria bacterium
GGGATCGGCGGGCACAGGCTGGCCGGTCTCGCCGCAAAAGTCCGCGATCTTGCCGGGCATGCGGCCCGGCTTGCCGAAGCGCGCGTCCTCGGGGCGGATGAGGCTGCGCAAGGGCTCGGCCGCTTCCGCCATGGCCGTCAGCTGATCGTAATTGTAATCCTTGCCCTGCTCGGCCCAGGCGCGCCTGCACTCCTGCACTATCCACAGCCCGACGATGTTCTTCCGGAACATGGTCGTGCCGGCATAGCCAGCCTCATTGGTGAAGTTGTATTTGCGGCTGTTGGCATCGATGAGGGGCGCGCCCAACTCGGTCCCCAGCAAGGACCAGGTGCCGGAACTGAGGAAGGCCCAGTCCTGGCCGGCGACAGCAGGCACGGCGGCCACGGCGGCGGCGGTATCGTGCGAGCAGGTGGCGATGACCTGCGCGTCTTTCAGTCCGGTTTCCCGCGCCAGATCCGGCAAGAGCGGTCCGAGCCGGCTTCCCGACGGAACCAGCTTGGGGAACAGTTGCTTGGGCAGTCCCAGCTTGTCGATCAGGTCCCAAGACCATTCCTTTTTGACCGTGTTGTAGATCTGGGAGGTGCTCGCCAGCGAGGCTTCGCCCACGGGCTCACCGGCCAGCAGGTAATTGAAATAATCCCCGATGTTGAGGAAGCGATCCGCCCAGGCCAGTGCCTCCGGCCTTTGCTGCGTGTCCATGAACAACTGGTAAAGGGTGTTGAGCGGCATGAATTGGATGCCGGTTTCGGCGAAGATCTGATCGGCCGGGACCAGGGCGAACACCTTTTCCATCGCCCCGTCCGTGCGGGAGTCGCGGTAATGGAAAGCGTTGGTGACCATGGCCTCCTTTTCCTTGAATAGCACGTAGTCCACGCCCCAGGCGTCCGTGCTGATGCCGCTGATCGCCACGCCGCGCGCGGCGGCCTTGCGCAAACCTTCCTTGGCTTCCGAGAACAGGTTCAGCAGGTCCCAGCGCAATGTGCCCTGGATTGTCACCGGGGTATTGGCGAAACGGTGGATCTCTTCCAGCGTCAGCTTGCCCTCGGCGAGCGATCCCAGCATCACGCGTCCGCTTTCCGCGCCCAGATCGATGGCCAGATAATGCTTTTCCATTTTCACCGCGGGAAGGATTGGATGTTTCCGGCATCCACGTTCAGGATATTGCCGGTGGATTTATACGCCGCGTCCCCGGCGAAGAAATATACCGCTTCCGCGATGTCTTCCGGGAAAACATTCCGCTTCAGCAGGCTGCGCTGTCGATAATGCTCTTCCAGCTGCGCCTCCTCGATTTTATTGGCTTCGGCGCGTTCCTTGCGCCAATTGCCCTGCTGCCACAGTTTGGATCCCCTAAGCACCGCGTCGGGATTCACCACGTTGACGCGTATTCCATGGGGGGCGCCTTCCAACGCCAGGCAGCGGGCCAAGTGGATTTCCGCGGCCTTGGCGGTGCAATACGCCGCGGCCCCGGGGGACGCGGCCAGGCCGTTCTTGCTGGAGATGAAGATCAGCGAAGCATCCAGGCCTTGCGCGAGCAGCACCTTGTAGCTTTCCCGCGAAACCAGGAAATATCCCGTGGCCAGGATATCCATGTTGCGATTCCACAATTCCAGCGAGGTCTCCTCGTACTTGGCCGCGGAGGCGATGCCGGCATTGTTGACCAGTATGTCCAGTCCGCCGAATTCGCGCGCGCACACCTTGAGGGATTCGACAACGGAGGCTTCGTTCGTGACATTGCAGACCACCGTGCGCACGGCGTCCCGGCCGTATTTGGCCTGCAATTCGGCTTCCGTTTCCTTGAGGGAGTTGGCGTCGATGTCAGAAAGGCAGACCACGGCTCCTTCGTCGAGCAGGCGTTTGGCGGTGGCCTTGCCGATGCCGCCGGCGCCGCCGGTGATGAGGGCGATGCGCGCCGCCAGGGGTTTGCGCTTGGGCATCCTTTGCAGCTTGGCCTCTTCCAGGGCCCAGTACTCGATGTCGAAAGCCTCCTGCTCGGGCAGGCCCACGTATTTGTCGATGGCTCCGGCGCCGCGGATCACGTTGATGGCGTTCACGTAGAATTCGCCCGCGATGCGGGCCGTGGCCTTGTCGTTGGCGAAGGAGAACATGCCCACGCCCGGCACCAGGATGATGACGGGATACGGATCGCGCATGGCCGGGGAGCCCGGCCGTTTGCAGCGGGAATAATAGGCCTCGTATTCGGCGCGGTACCTTTCCAGCATCCCGTCCAGGCCCGTCAAAAGCGCGGCGATGCCGTCCTTGGCGGGATCGATATCGGCGAAGAGGGGGAAGATCTTGGTGCGCAGGAAATGATCCGGGCATGAAGTGCCCATGGCCGCCAACGCCTTGGCCTCGCGCGAGCAGACGAAGGCCAGGGTTTCCTCCCCATCGTCGAAATGGCCTACCTTGCGGTTCTCCTTGCTGAGCTTGCCGCGCAATACGGGCATCAGCCGGGAGGCGAATTCCGCGCGTTCGGACCGGTCCAACGCCGCGATCTTGGGCCCGCCGAAAGCGAGTCCGTCGTCGAGCGCATCGATATGCGCCTGCGCCTTCTGAATCACGCGCAGCGTGTTCTGATAGCATTCGCGCGAGGTCCGGCCCCAGGTGAAGAAACCATGCCCGCCCAGCATGATGCCCTTCAGATGCGGCTTGGCCTTGCACATGGCTTCCAGCTTGAGGCCCAGATCATAGCCGGGACGCTGCCAAGGAAGCCAGCCCAGCTCTCCGGCGAACACTTTTTGGGTGATGGCTTCACCGTTCTCGGAGGCGGCGATGGCGATGACGGCGTCGGGATGCACGTGATCCACATGCTGGAAGGGGATATAGGCATGCAGGGGCGTATCGATGCTGGCGGCGCGCGAGTTGAGGTTGAAAGTGCAATGGGGCAGGTAGCCGACCATCTCATCCTCATGCTCCAGACCGCGGTACAGGCCCTTCAAGGCGTTCAGCTTCTCCATATACAGCGTGGAGAAACCGTCGAGCTTCATACTGCCGATGTCCCCCCCCGAGCCTTTGACCCAAAGGACTTCCGCTTCCTTGCCGGTGAGGGGATCCCGCATGGCCACCTTGGCGGAAGTATTGCCGCCTCCGTAATTGGTGACGCGTAAATCGGAACCCAGCAGGTTGGATCGGTACAACAGCAGCTGCTCTTCGGAAAAACCGCGGCAGGCTTGCTCGTCCCATTTGTCGGGGATGGTGGTGGCTTGAATGGGGTTCATGTTTCTCCTTCGTCCGACGGGCAAGGGGCGGATCGATCCCGGGCGGGACCTTGCCCGGCTTTAACAGTATGTTGAAGGTAATATGTTTTTAAAATGAAAGTATTCTCTTTTTCACGGCTGGCCGGCGAAAAGCAACTCGACTCCGAGCGCTTGCAGCGATTCTTTGATTTCCTGCGGAATCCGTCCTTCCGTGACGATGGACGCGACCTTCTCCAAAGGCCAGAAATACTCCAGGGAAACCTTGTTCCATTTGGTGGAATCGGCCAAGGCCACCACCCGGCGGGAGATGCCGGCCAGGGTCCTTTTGATTTCCGTTTCCGCTTGGTTCACCTCCCCCAGGCCGCGGGTGGGATGCACGCTGTGCACGCCCATCAGGCACAACTCTACCTCCAACTTCGCCAGGAAGACCACCGCTTCCGGCCCCACCAGGGACAGGGATTCGTGGCGCAGGGTGCCTCCGGGCATAAGCACGTTCACTCCCGGAGACTCGACCAACTGGGTGGCCACGGCCAGGCTGTTGGTCACCACGGTGAGCCCTTTGCGGGCGCGCAAGTGCCCGGCCACGGCCAAGGAGGTAGTGCTCGCGTCCAGGGCCACCACCATGCCGTCCTGGATCAGGGAGGCGGCCAATTTTCCGATGGCCTGCTTCTCGGTCACCTGTTTGCGCAAACGCACGTCCAGGGGCATTTCCGGAGGCGTTTTTTCCTGCGGCACCACCGCGCCCCCATAGGTGCGGATAAGCTTATTCTGCTGGGTCAGGGCTTCCAGATCGGCACGGATGGTGGCGCCGGTGACGCGCAATTGCTTGCTCAACTCCAAAACGGACATGCGGCGCCGTGACTGCAGCAGACCCAGGATTTTCTCTCTGCGTTCATTGCGGAATTTAAGGGTGCGCATGCCCTTCCTTTGGATAACCTGGACGCCAGGCATTATAATTTCAAAATGAAAATATACTTTACAAACCCTGCGCTTGCGAAAAGAGGATGAAGCGCCCAGCTTGGCGTCATGATGGGAGCCGCGGAACCCGGTAGGGTTCCGCGGGGAGGGACGGACTCGTTAAAACGTCAAATCATCTTCGCGGCAAACGGCCCGCACGGTTTTCCAAGTCCCCAGCACCCTGCCGGTAGCCGGCACAGCCACGGAAACGGTGCCGCTGGCGTTCGCTTGCGGAAAGATATCGATCTTATAAGAGACCGTATCGATCCGCGATCCGGTGAACATGTTGGGCAAGGCCACCATGTGCAGGTTCAATCTGGCCGTATCCAGCAAGGAGACCTGCAGGACATCCCACCCGGTATACGCGCTTCCCCACCCGTTCCAATGGAAAACCCCCCAATAATAACCAAAGCTGGAAGTGAGTCCCAATCGCCCGCTGGCGATGGTTCCGTTATTGAGGACTTCCGTGATGGTGAAACAGGCCTTTTGCACAGTGTCGGTGGGAGGGTAGAGAGTATCGATCGGTCCGGAGGTATCGATCGGGGGCCAGATGGTGTCGCAGCTTGCCGCCGTCCCTTCCATATGTGTGTAGGAGATATGCCGCAAGGTGTCGCTGAATTCCCCCTGGAAGCGGCTGCCGCCGGAATCCGCCATCATGGCCTTGAACCTGAAATCGCCGCCCGTATATCCCAGGATGGCCACCTCCCCGTTCACTACCGATCCGAAAGAGGAATCCGCCGCGCCCGAGGGCCAGGTAATCGTTGCCACCAGGCTGGTATCCCATTGCGTAATGCGCATCTTGGCCGTAAGGATGGAATCGCCCCCGGAAATGGGGCCCGATTTGAAAATCCTCAGGTTCCAGCAACCGCCGAAATTCACGATGCGGGTAGGCGGTGAGCAGGTTGAATCGGAGGGCAGCCCCTCCACGTCCACGCACACATGGGCGGAGCCGTTGTTCTGCCGGCTCAGGTACAGATGCACCTCGGCCGTCCCGCCCCGTTCGATGTATGCGCTGTCCCGGCCTTCGTAGATGTTGGAGGTGTCCGTCCGGCCGGTGTCCGCGGACATGCTGTCGGCCGCGTACAAACGGCCGTAAAAGCTGCGCACGTAACCCGCCGGTATCCCCGTGACGGTAAAGGTGTTCTGGCTTCCCGGATTCAGCCGGTAGGTATTCTGGATGGGCTGCATGCCTTGGCCGGCAATGGTGAGGGTGAACAGCAGGTTGGAGCCGGCGCTGGTCTTGGCCAGGAAACCGGCGGGAATGGCCGGTAAAGACAAGCGGGCGCTGCCCGTCCCCTCGGCGTTGGAGGAGGGAGCCACCGGAGAGGCCAGCTTATCCTCCTGATTACATGCGAATAAGCCGAATGCGGCTATGGCGAATCCGAGCGCGCGTAACTTTGGAATCATGGAATCCTCCTGGTGCTTTTGTTTGCCTGCCGCCGCGCGCGGGTGAGCTCGGCGGCAAGTTTAAACTAATCGCGGCAGGGGAAAAAGGATCGGGACAGGAACGAAAATAGCGCTCTCCGGAACAGAGCGCGGCGAACCGAGCTTAGCAATCGCGCTCTGGTTACTCCCCAACGTCCTGCCAATGGGTGGTCTTGGCCGACTTCAGCACCGCGTCGCATACGCGCGTGGTTTCCAGCGCTTCCCGGAAGGTGGGGCTGGTGGATTTGTTGCCGGCCACGTTGGCCAGAAAATCCGCCACCTGATGGACGAAGGAATGCTCGTAGCCGATTTGCAGGCCCGGCACCCACCAGTTTTTCATGTAGGGTTGATCGCCGTCGGTGACATGGATGGATTTCCAGCCCCGGAGCTTGCCTTCATCGCGGTGATCGAACCAATCCAAGCGGTGCAGATCATGCAGGTCCCATTTGATTGAGGCATGCTCGCCGTTGATCTCGAAGGTGTACAAGGCCTTGTGCCCGCGCGCATAGCGCGTGGATTCGAAAAGGCCCAGGGAGCCGTTCTGGAAGCGCGCCAGGAAAGCGCAGGCATCGTCGATGCCGACCTTCTCAACCTTGCCGGTAAGGTTATGCTTGCGCTCCTTGATGAAGGTCTCGGTCATGGCTGTTACGTTCTTGAAGGATCCGTTGAGCCAGATGGCTGTGTCGATGCAATGGGCCAGCAGATCGCCGGTCACGCCGGAACCCGCCGCGGCCGCATCCAAGCGCCAAAGCCCGGCGCCGCCCTGGGGTAGGTCCGCCGAGATGGT
>JBDSWM010000359.1:0-13540 GCA_039926685.1 Fibrobacteria bacterium
TTGTTCGCCACGGATTTCTACGTGGGATACACCAATGCGGTGGCGAACCTCCATCTGGTCTTGAACAGCTTCGACCAATTGGCCTTGGATCCCGACCTGATCACCATCCGCAGCCGGGAAATCGCGAACACGCCTATCCTGGAAGCCAAGAAATCGGCCAAGCCGTACATCTTGATCCTGAACCTGGTGGCCGCTCCGTTGCTGCTGCTGATCGCGGGAATAGTCATCGGCATACGCAGAAAAAAGAAGGAGGCTATGGCATGAAAAGGACACTAATCGTTCTGCTTGCGGCCTTGGCCGTGTTGGCGGCCATCCTGTTGAAGATGAACAGCAATGAGAAAAACCTGCAAAAGGATTCGCCCGTTCTGGACAGCACATCAAAGTCCGGAGTGACGGGGCTGCGCGTGATCACCAAAGCGGACACCTCGGACTTGCAAAAGAAGGACAGCCGCTGGGTGGTCGGAAAGGACGGCTTCCCGGTGGATACCGCCAAGATCAACAAGGTTTTGGGCAACCTTTTCCGGGTTCAGGATCGGGAGCTGGTTTCCAACAGCGCCGCCCGGCTCGGCGAATATGGCTTGGACTCGGTGCAAGCCAAGCATGTGAAGATCTCCGCCGGTACCGGGAAACCCCTGGCTGAATTCGTGATCGGCAAGGTTTCCGGCGCGGACTACAATTCCACCTACTGGAAATGGGAGGCCAAGCCCGAAGTGTACCGCACCCTGGGGAATTTCGGGTACGAGATCGCCACCAAGGACGATGAGTGGAAGACGCGCAAGCTTTTCACCGCCACCGCCAAGGACGTGAAAACCGTGGAAACGGCATGGAAGGATTCTACCGGCGCCATGTACAGCTACAAATTGGAAGCGGTCACCGATTCCACTTGGAAAATGCTGGCTCCGCAGGATAGTGGCCGCGTCAAGAATGCCTTGGTCTCGGAAATGGCGTCCCGTTTCGCGGAAATGAGCATCGATGAATTCGTCGCCGCCAACGACACCAATGTGGCCAAAGTAAAGCTGGATTCACCCACCGTCGACTTGAAAATCGGCCTGAAGGACGGAACCAAGCTGGAGCTGAAAACGGGCAAGGTTTTGTCGGGATTCGCTTATGTCCAGCATCCTGAGCGCAAGGATCTGATCAAGCTTTCCGGATGGCGCCTCGATGCATTCATGAAAAAGCCATTCGAACTTCTGGATGCGCCTCCCGCGCCTCCGGCCGATTCTTCCCATCCCACGGCTGCAAGCGCAGGTTTGAAGACTGTACCCATGCCGGCGCCAGACAAAACCAAGCCTGCGAAGCCCGTGGCTAAAAAGCCCTAACGGGCCAGCTCCCAATCCAGGTTTAATCCAGGCGCATCCGGGATTATCTCTTCCAGCCATCCGGCGAATTCGGATGGCCGTACCGGAGTCGTGGAAAGGGACGCCAAGCCCGCGAGAAAATCCTCATGCTTGCGGCCTGCCCGGTATTGCGGTTCCTTGGAAGGGTAAGCCAGGTATTTGCCTATATCCGAAATATCCGCATCGATCAGGATGGAAACCAGGTACAGTACGAAATCGCGCGGCATGTACAAAGCGCATCCCGCCACTTTCCGATGGGTATGATGGGTGTGATCGTAGCCGGTAGTCTCGGAAGTTTCCGGTTGCCCTGAATGCGTTGCTTGCCCGCCGGGCTGCTCAGGTATGGGGCCGCCGGCATGGGAAAATGATCCCGTGTAGGCGAGATCGGAAGTGCCGCGTGAAACCAAGCGTACGCCCAGCTTTTCCAAAGCGACTCCGCTGATCAGCGCCGAGCCTTTGGCGAAAAAATCCTGGATGGAAAGGCTTTTATCCTTTGCGAAGCGCAGTCCCAGGCAAACGCAGCCGGGGGAAAGCAGCACCGCACCGCCCCCGCTCATGCGTTTGAACACCGGAATCCCATCCATGCTGATGGCATCCAGGTTCAATTCCTTTTCCGGATCCTGGGAGTTCCCGAGCACGATGGATTTTCCGGCGGGAACCCAGGCCAGGTATGGTTTGGAGGCCCTGTCCAAAAGTTGCTCTCCCGTGGGAATGGACTCGGGAGGCACATCGTGATGACGAAGGGGATGAATGGCGTCTGGCAAGGAGGGGGACCGCCTCTTTATCAGATGTGCACGGCGGTGCCTTGGCTGTCCATGGCCGCCTCCATGACCGCTTCGGATAGGGTAGGGTGGGCATGCACCGTGTGCATGATTTCCTCGTAGGTCGTTTCCAGCTTCATGGCCACGCCGAGTTCCGCCAGCATTTCCGTAGCTTCGCTGCCGATGATATGCGCGCCCAACAGCTCGCCATGCTTGGCGCCGAAGATCAATTTGACCATGCCCTCGGTGCGGCCGATGGCGCGCGCCTTGCCGCTCGCCGAGAAGGGAAAGCGCCCGATCTTTACCGCGAGGTTTTTCTCCTTGCATGCCTTTTCGGTAAGGCCGATGGAGGCCACCTGGGGTTGGCAATAGGTAGCGCCGGGAATTTGCCCGTATTCCAGTCCATGTTTCGCCGTACCCAGGATGCGGGCCACGGCCACTTCGCCTTCGGCCGAAGCCTTGTGCGCAAGCAATTGCTTTCCGGCCACATCGCCGATTGCGAAGACGCCTTTGACGCTGGTTTCCTGATACTCGTCAACTTTTATGAAACCGCGTTCGTCCAGCTTGACGCCTACCTGTTCCAGGCCCAGGTCCTTGGTATTGGGAACCATGCCCACGGCCACGAGGACGCGATCCACGTTGAGGACGGTTTCCTTGTTGGCGGCATCCAGGAGCTTGGCATCGATGGCGCCTGACGGGTTGGCTTTCACCTCGCCGATCTTGGTGGCCACATAGCAGTTGATGCCCTGTTTCTTGAAGGAACCGAGCAGCACCTTGGAGATCTCCTCGTCCTCGATGGGCAGGAGCTGGGGCAGCATTTCCACCAGATGGACTTCCGTGCCCAAGCTGTTGAAATAATAGGCGAACTCCACCCCGATGGCGCCGGCGCCGATGATGAGCAGCTTCTTGGGCTGGTCCTTCAAATCCAGGGCATGGCGATAGGTGATGAAACTTTTCCCGTCGATGGGGTATTGGGGGAAGGATCGCGGGGAGGCCCCGGTGGCGATGATGACGTTCTTGGCGTTGATGTTCTTGCGGGCGCCTTGGGCGTCGAGCACTTCGACGAGCCCCTTGGCCACCAACTTGGCGGTGCCTGGCAGGACATCGATCTTGTTCTTCTTCATCAGGAACTGCACGCCGTTGCTGTTCTGCTTGGCCACGTCTCGCGAGCGATCGATGATCTTCGGATAGTTGACCTTGATGTTTTCGGCGGATAGCCCGTAGGCATCGGCATGCTGAAGGTACCCCGCCACTTCCGCGCTTTTCAGCAGGGCCTTGGTTGGAATGCATCCCCAGTTCAGGCAAATGCCTCCCAGTTCGGATTTTTCGATCAAGGCGACTTTTTTCCCCGCCTGCGCGCCCTTGATGGCGGCCACATAACCGCCTGGCCCGCTTCCGATTACAACGATATCATAAGTCGATTCCAATGTGCTCTCCTGCTGTCCTATTGGTCTTGCCGCAATTGCGAAAGTCTTAAAGCATCAACCACATTGGGTTTTCCAGCAGGGACTTGAGCCCGGACAGGAATTGCGCCGCCAGGGCCCCGTCGATGACGCGATGATCGGAGGTCAAGGTCAATTTCATGACATCGCGCTCCTTGGCCGCGCCGTCTTGCAGATAAACCTCTTGCTGGATGCCGCCCACGGCCAGGATGGCCGATTGGGGAGGATTGATGATGGCGGTGAATTCATCCACGCCATACATGCCCAGATTGGAAATGGTGAAGGTCCCGCCCTGGTATTCGTTGGGCGCGAGCTTACCGGCCTTGGCTTTGGAAACCAATTGCTTGATCTCCGTTGAGATCAGACCCAGCCCCTTCTGATCCACATCGCGCACGATGGGGGTGATGAGCCCGCCGTCGATGGACACGGCCACGCATATGTCGATGTTGGCGTTCTGGCGGATGATGTCGCCCAGATAAGACGAGTTCACGGCCGGGAATTCCCGCAAGGCGAAAGCCGTCGCCTTGGTGATGATGTCGTTCACGCTGATCTTGTAGCCGGGACTGCGGTTCAATTGCGCGCGCAATGCGTTCACCGCGGCCATGGCGACCTTCATGGTCACGTAGAAGGTCGGCGTGCCTTGGGTGGACTCCAGCAACCGCTTGCCGATGGTCTTGCGCATCATGTTGACGGGAATATCCTGCGTCTGTCCGATAGGCGCCAGGGAACCGAATAGGGGACGTTGCACGGGCCCTTCGGTTTTCACCGATCCGGCCTTGGAGGCGCCGGGGGCCGCCTTTACGGGTTCAGGCTTGAAATTCTCGATGTCCCGGCGAACGATGCGGCCGTCAGGACCGCTGCCGGCCACCGCGCCAAGAGCGATTCCGGCTTCTTCAGCAAGCTTGCGGGCCAAAGGGGAGGCTTTGATGCGTCCCTCGGACCCTGATGCGGGCGCGACGGGTTGCGGCGCTTCCACCGTGGCCGTTCGTGCCGGGGCGTAGGTTGCGGAAGAGGGGCCGGCCCCATTGGCTGCATTGGCTGCGGCAGCAGGGGCGGCTTTGGCGCCGCCTTTGGAGCCCAACATATCCTGGCTCTTCTGCAAAGCCTTTTCCAGATACGCGGTGATGTCTTCGTCCTTATCATCGGAAAGCACGGCGATCAATTGGTTCACTTTGGCTTGCGATCCGCCCGGCACCACGATCTTGCGCAGGAAGCCTTCATCCAGGCTTTCATAGTCCACCGTGGTCTTGTCGGTTTCGACGCTGCACAGCATCGTTCCCGGCTTGATGAAATCGCCTTCCTTGACCAGCCATTTGGCCAGTACGCCTTCTTCCATGGTCGGGCTCAAACTCGGCATCAACATGCTCGTAGGCATCGCTATTACTCCCTTGAAGCTTTTGGCTGACAGCGGCCCATCCCTGGGCCGCCACGTTTCAATTCCGGTAGGTGACTTGCTTGACGGCCTTGATGATCTTTTCGACCGAGGGCAAGGTGGCGGCTTCGAGATTGGCCGCATAAGGCATGGGATTTTCGCTCTGGCACACGCGCGCAATGGGCGAATCCAGATAGTCGAAAAGATCGGTATAGATCGAGTCGGAAACCTGCGCTCCCAGGCTGGAGAAGAAATGGCCTTCTTCCACCACCACTACGCGATTCGTCTTCTTTACCGATTCGGCTATCAGGGGCATGTCCAACGGTTTCAAGGTGCGGGGATCGAGAAGTTCGACGTTGATGCCTTCCTTGGCCAATTCCTCCGCTGCCGTTTTCGCCAGGGTCATCATGCGCGACCAGGCTATGATGGTGACATCGGTGCCGGCGCGTTTGATGTCGCCTTTGCCGATGGGGACGACGAAATCGCCCTCCGGGACCTCTTCCTTGAGGTTATAGGCCAATTCGTTTTCCAGGAAAACCACCGGATCATTGCAGCGGATGGCGGCTTTGAGCATCCCTTTGGCGTCCGCCGGAGTGGAGGGCGCCATGACATACAGGCCCGGGAAATGGGCGAAAACGGATTCCATGTTGTGGGAATGCTGAGAGGAAACCCGGGGACCGGCGCCGTTGGGGCCGCGCATCACCATGGGAATGTTGTACAGCCCGCCGGACATGTAATACATCTTCGCCGCATTGGAAATGATTTGATCGATGGCCACCAGGGAGAAGTTGAAACTCATGAATTCGACCACCGGCCGCAGGCCCATCATCGCCGCGCCGACGGCCAGGCCGGTGAAGCCGGATTCGGAAATGGGAGTGTCGATGACCCGCTTGGGGCCGAAATGGTCCAACAGGCCTTTGGTCACCTTGTAGGCGCCGTTGTATTCGGCCACCTCTTCGCCCAGGATGAAGACTTTCTCGTCCCGGGTCATTTCTTCCTTAAGCGCCTGGTTCAGGGCTTCCCGCATTTCAATCATCGGCATCAGGCGTTCCTCACATCATCCATGAATACGTGCTGGGTCAACTCCTCCAAAGGAGGCTCGGGGCTTTCCTCGGCAAAATCGACGGCGTCCTGGATATAGGTTTTGACTTTCTTTTGGAGGGTTTTCAACTCGTCCTCGGTGATTAGCTTGTTCTCGATCATCTCCCGGCTCACGGCCAGGATGGGATCCTTCAGCTTGTAGCCATCCACTTCTTCCTTGGAACGGTAAAGGCCGGCATCCGACACCGAATGCCCAGTATAGCGGTATGTCTTCATATGGATCAGCGCCGGGCGACGCGTGGCGCGCACTTCCTTGACTATATCGGCCATGCGGCCGTATACCTCGTTCAGGTCCATGCCGTTGAGGGTATGGCCTTTCATTCCGTAAGCTTCGGCCTTGGAGGCGATGTCGGTGTTGGCGATGGCGCGGGCGTTGGCGGTGCCCATTCCGTATTGATTGTCTTCGCAGATGAAAATGGCGGGGAGGTCCCAGAGGGCTGCCAGGTTCATGGTCTCGTGCAAAGTGCCTTGGACCGTGGCCCCGTCGCCGAAAAAGATGAAGCTTACTGCATTGTCCTCATCGTAGTTCGATTTGAAGGCGGCGCCGATCCCGATTCCGAACTGGCCCCCCACAATCCCATGGCCTCCGAGGAAGTTGTGCGGCTTGGAAAAGAAGTGCATAGAACCGCCTTTGCCGCGGGCGCATCCGGTAACCTTGCCGAAAAGCTCCGCCATGCCATCGCGCGGGGGCAAGCCGAGCGCCAGGGAAAGCCCATGGCAACGGTAGGTGGTCACTACCGAGTCCTGCGGCAGTTTGTGGGATAGGGTTCCCACACCCACCGCTTCTTGCCCGATATAGGTGTGCAAGAAGCCGGCGATTTTCTTCTGCTGGTAGGCCTTGATGCTGGCTTCCTCGAAGTAGCGGATTACCAGCATCTTCTCCAGAATCTCGACCATTTTTTCCTTGGACAAGGACTGCATTTCTTTTTTAACGCTTGCCATGTTTCTCCGGCTTGAATTGGAATCCAATGATATGGAAAGGCGGAAATCCTTTCAAAATTGAACCAGGCTCAGGCACCGATTTTAAGCGATGCCGGAGACAGGTGGCGCCGGAATCTACCGGCATATGCTCTACTTGGGTCCGAAAGTCGACTCCAAAGGGTTAATTTAGTAAAAAGATCCGGGTTTTTTGCCCAGAAGACGCATTGCGTTCCCGGTAAAAGTGGCATGAAAGGGGAAAAGATGCTTCACTTCAGATGTTCCCCATGTGAAAGCTTGGCGGAATTTGATTCCTGGTTGATATTTCCCATGCATACCGCAAAAACCATGCGAATCGATCCGCGCCCGAAGCGGCACGGAACACTAAGCTGTAAGGCGAAAGGATGATGCCAATGGACGAGGTAACCCCGGAAGCCGCCGCGGTCGGCAAAATCCCATCCGGACTGTTCATAGTGACCACGGTACTGGATGGAAAGAAAGAGGGGTTCCTGGGATCCTGGATCCAGCAGGTATCCTTTTCGCCCTTGATGATCCAGATCGCCATTCGCCCGGGCCGGCCCGGCTATGCCGCCATTGCCCGGCATGGCCGATTTTGCGTCAACGTGGTCGGCCAGAAAAACGGCGGCATGATGAAGCCTTTCTGGAATCCCGATGGGGATGCGGATCCGTTTTCCGGGTTGGAATGGTCGATAAGCGCACGCGGCAACATCCTGCTCGCTTCCGGAGTGGCGGCCCTTGAATGCGAGCGGCGCAGCGGCTTCACTCCGGGCGATCACGAGATAGTCTTCGCTGAAGTGGTTGCCGGCCATATCCTGCAGTCCGAAGACAAATCCTTGACCCATACCCGGAAATCGGGCCTGGGATACTGATCCCCGTTTAACCCAAATATACCGGCGCCGTCAGGGCGAATCTGTCTTCTCCGGTACGCGCCTCGGCACGAACATAGATCGCGCCGGCAGGCGCGTCGATCAATCCCGAAAAATCCAGGCCGCCGGCATCCTTCCCATTCCATTCCTTAAGCACACGTTCCCGGCTTTCTCCCCGTACCCCTTGCAGGATGCGTACCCTGGTGAAGGCGCCGAATTCAGGGATGGACTTACCATGCCATTCGATTTTGCCGTTCCTGATTTCCCCATGCAAGAACGGGCCATCGGTAGCGAACAGATTCCCGGACGCCAATCCGCCTTGGATGCCCGCTATGGTTTTGTCCTTGGAGTGAACGACGGTGCGCACATGCCCGAATACATGGTTGCGGTTTTGATACAAGGAGAATAACGGCGTTTTCACGCCGATATTGCGGTTTAAATCCCCATGGGCATCGTTGGCGCCGATAGGGGAGATGCGCTTTCCTGCCAAAAGCTGGCCGATCCAGAAATCACGGCCTTCCGTATAATCTTTCCCGCGGGTGCCGTTCCAGAACTGCAGTCCGTCGATGTTGCGCTTCCCTACAGGCCGGTCCAAGTCCTTCTCATGCCATTGGCCGCGCCTGAAAATCAGCCGTTCCAAAGCTCCCACCCTGGAACGGGGATGGGCCGCGAAACAGGGAACATCGCCCAGCCGCTCCAGGACTTCCTCCACCCGTAAATCGGGTTTGTTGTTCAGCCACCGGCGGCCGCCATCCCCGAGTCCAGGCAGGAATTCCGCATGGCCTGCCACCAGCAAGTGCACGTTTTCCCCCAAGTGATTGCCGCAAGAAACCTCTTCGCCGGGTATCAGCAAGGTTCCGTCATGGCCGAGGGACGCATTGAGATTGAAGGCTTCCTGGCGATAGGCCTGAAAATTCGCTTCCGGGTCAACACGTTGCATATAACGGCGCTTGTCATAGTAGAAGTCATAGGAATGATCGGTGCAGAGCACGTAGCCCATGCCCAAAGCCTTGCCGGCCTCCTGCAAGACGGCCAACGGAGCGCCGAACTCTACCGGGTCATTGGAGTAATCGGAATGGCAATGCAATTCCCCACCATGCCAATCCGGAGGGTAGGGGAGCGGTGAACCGAAGAGATGCAGTAAAAGCGGGGTGGGGCTGATCCCGGGAAAATTGCTGTTTAAGAATACCCGCGTTTTTCCATTCGGCGCGGCAACGGAAATTTTCCCGTGTATGGAAAGCTTTCCTTGCATGCCCGATAAATCGAGGGTTAGGGGGATGAAGCGAAGGTTCTCTTTGACCTGCAAGTCGATGTCAATACTGACCTTACGAAATTGACCTTCCCCTTGGATGACAATCTCGATGGTAAGAATCCGCACCGGAAAGTAATCCGCATCCTTTATGGCCAGATAGAATACAGGGATGACTCCCGGAACGCAAAAACTGGGTCCATCCAAGAATATTTCCGGCCATTTTTGGAAAAGCGGAGACCAGGGAAGCTTGAATTTATAATGAGTTTCGGCGTAGGGGAGAGTGAGGGAGATAGGCTTATTCATCCAGCCCGGACTTGGTTACCCATTGGAGCATTTCCGCGGCAAGACGTATTTCCATCGCGGGTGCGACCACGCTAATGCACCTTCGATCATTGGTGCGGCGATCGGGAAATCCGATGGATTGGAGCCACTTCCGGCGATCGGATTTGCGCAAATCCCAAGAGCCGCCTTTGAAATTCCGGAGATCCGTATGCTGCATTTGCTCTCTTTGCCGGTGAGTCATCTCGCAAATTCAACCTGCTTAAAAATATTAAATCGCTGATTACCCGACCGGATTTTTATCGCCCTCGCGAACGATGCCCCTCCAATAAGTTTCCTTGTATTCCCGGCAAGCCCGACGGATCAAATCCGAGACGCGAATATCCCTACCCGTTCGCTTTCGTTCATTGACGGCAATCGCTTCTAAATCCAGGTATTCTTGACCCATGTATACATTGCGGCGCTTTTTGGTGTTCTCCATTGATATCCTTGAAACCGGATGATTCAGTCTCGGTATGAGTAAACAAGCATAACATACATCATATACACATGTTTTATGGGTTTAAGGTCAAAAAAGTGAGCTTCGATCAGAAACTGTTAAAAAACACCCTGTTTTAAGAGAATTTTCATGCACTTCATGGCGCTAACCCAATTGATTCTATCCACAATCGGTACTCAATCATAAATCAAAGTTTACATAATATAACTTATGCGAACATTCATATTGAGTTGGATTCTATGCAGTTATGTCTATATAAATCAATCTCTTAACGGCATTTAAGATTTTTGCGTCATAAGGTGTTGATAAAACCGAATAATCTGTGAATAGAATGTTGTTTCACGGGAAACAGCCGGAGTTGCCGATTTCAAGCCTATCAGGTGCCTCGGAGGGCAAAAAAAAAGCCCTGCAGTGCAAGGGCTTGAGGGATATCCGGTTTTGGTGGTTATCAGGCTGTCAGGCCATCCCTGGGCGGGAAATCCGGCTTCGGCAGATGACGGAATTGATGGTCGATCAATCCTGCTCTACCCGGGCCTACCGATTCGATCCTGCTCAACAAGCGCATGGCCAAAGCGTCAAAGAGCGGTGCCCTTTCGCTGCGTTGCATGGCCAAGACGCGGGCTAAGACATCGCGGTTGATCTCTTCGCTCAAAAAGCTTTCCAAATGGATATTCTGGCTATGTTCCAGACGGCTTAGGAGATCCGTGAAAACGGTTTCAATCCGTTCTTGAAAGGCGGACTCATCTCGCGCCTTTAAGGATAACAGGCTCCAGATGGCGTATAATGAGTTGAAAACGTAGTGTCGGCCTTCTTTCGGATGCAGCGGCGAGTAAAAATATTCGGAAATCACTTCCCCATCCGCGGTTTTCACCATGGATTTATTGCACATGGATTTGCCTGGCTCGAACATTTTCAACCGAGCGGCTTTTTCCACCAAGCTTCCCTCGCGGACAGGATTGAGGCCGGGTCCCGGTGTTTGCGCCGGTACGGTAGCGGAAACCATGGGATAAACCGGTCGTTTTCCGGGAACATTCTCGTTGTTCCAAAGGGCGTCAGGGTTGCTTACAGGCATCGGTTTGCCGAAGATCGACTCTTCCCCACCCGGCGCCGCGGACTTCCTGAAAAGACCTTCCGTGAATGCCCGCGCGGGTTCAGCCGCCTGGGCTTCCTTCCGAACGGGCTCAGGTGAGGCGGGAGGGTTTTCCGGTACGAGCTTTTCCTCCACCTGTTTTTCAGGCGCGCTGTGGGAGAATCCGTTGGCTGGTTTCACCTGGATGGGCGGCGCAGCCGGAGCTGGAATAGGCACTTCTGCGGCCGGCTCATTGAAATCGGTGACAATCTCATACAGGCCGTTGATGATATTCCTCTTGTTCTTATCCAGTTCCGTCCGAAGGTTGCTTTCTATGAAGCGCAGTTCTTCTTCCTTCTTGAGGAGCTTTTCCGTGTTCTTGGCGAGCTCGCGCAACTTGCTTTGGGACTCCATCAGGTTCCGTTTCACATCGGCCAGTTCCTGGGTCCGCTTCTTGTACTCTTCCATCATCTTCCGGGAATCCTCGGAAAGATGGTTGATGCGCTCTTCCTTTTCCGTTGCCACGCCTAGACGCTGCTGATAATGGTCCATCACCAGCTTCAGGGTGCCGTCCGGATCGCTTTTGCCGCCGGCCAGCTTCTTGAGATCGCCCAAAGCCAACTCGCACAGTTCCTTTTCGCGCCGCACTATATTCTCGGTGGCGCCGTAGATTTCCTGTTGCTGGTTGTTCTCGTATGCGTTGGTTAGCGCATGGAAGATTTTATTGTCCTGAAGCTTGGGTTTCACCAAGCCCTGTTCTTTGGAGATGAATCCCCAGTCTTGAACCGTTTTCATGCCGGCTCCCCTCTACTAGATTAAGCCCGTCTCGCTGGCGAGTTGATTGTACTCCTCCAATTCTCTTATAACCTTCAGGTCGTCGTCAGCGTTTATCTTCTCGAAATCATGGAAGCCATTGTCCAGGGCCGACTTGAGGTAATGGAGGCTGGCCTTGAAATTGCGGTTTCTGGCGTGGCAGCAAGCAAGATTGTAGAGGCAGTCGGCATTATCGGGTACGGCTGACAGCAAACTTTCCAGGATGACCAGGGCTTCCCCACCTTGGTCGCGTTCCATACGGATGCGCGCCAATTCGAAGGCGGCGCCTTGGCAGGCCGGATCCAACTGCACTGCCTGGAAGAATCTTTTTTCCGCCAGGGCTACGGCACCGCTTTGAATCAGCATACGCCCCAGCACGCTCAACGTCGCGGATGTCTCCCCCTCCGCGGCCAAGATCACTTCCAATTGAGCCATGGCCTCCTCGATGCGTCCGGATTTCCAGAGGCCCAGCACCAGGATTTTCCTGAAGTCGGGTGTGAGCGAGGCATTCCCCATGGCTTGCAAATATGCGACGCAGCGCGGGTACTCTTCCAGCTCCAAAAGCAGGGTGAGCGTTGCCAGTCTTTCCTCCGGGCCCAGCGTGCGCATGGGCAGCAAGCGGTGCAATACCGATCCCGCTTCTTGTGGCTCCGCTTCCTGGATATGGAGTTTAGCCAAGGCCAGCAGGGTCGGAATATGATCCCCATCGAGCCGCAAGGCTTCCCGGAAGGCGCTGCGGGCATTGCGGAATTCCTTTCCGGCCAAGTATAGGCGGCCGAGGACATGGTGGGCGTCAACGCTGTTGGGATTCAGTTTCAGAACCATTGCGATGGCGGCTTTGCCTTCCGCCAGCTCTCCCCGCTCCAACCGCACTACGGCCGCATTGAGCAATGCCGGTTCATAATTCTCATCTTTACGGATGCACATTTGGAAATCGTCCAAGGCTTCCTGGGAGCGGCCGAGCCGATAAGCGGTATTGGCGCGGTTGAAAAGGGCATCGATGTATTCGGGGGCTTCCGAATACGCCCTTTCGAAATAATCCCAGGCTGATGCGAGATTCCCCTCCAGGAATGCGACCTGGCCCAGGCAATTCCATAAGGGGGCTTTGGCGGCCTTTTGACCTAATCCCGCATTGCAAAGCTCTTTCACTTGTTCCAGTTCGCGGAGCTGCAAATGGCAATTCGCCAAATCGATTAAAGCATGCACGTCGCCGGGATACTTTCCCAGATAAGCTTCCAGACGGGCTTTTGCCGCGGAATAATCGCCTGAGTAGAATAAAGCGTTGCCCAAGTTGAGTTCGTATTCCGGCATCGCTTTTTCTTCCATGGCCATTCGAAAGAACCGCGCCGCTACCGGATAGCTTTTTTCCTGCAGGGCCAATTCGCCCATGGCATTGAACCAGCGATGATCCGCCTGGCCGGATTTCTCCAACTTGAAAAGCGTCTGCCGCATGGGTGTGGCAAGCCCTTTAACCTTTTGGTTTTCATAGAGATCCCACAATGCGGCGCCCATGGTATCCATACCCGGATCTTACTACCTGGCCATGGCATGCGGATCCGTACCTGAATGGAAAAAGCGGGGATAAAAAAAGGCCTTTCCCGAAGGAAAGGCCAGATTTCATCGGCTCATCGACACGGAAAGGTGCCATTAAGCCGGGAAAGGTGGTTGGGATGCAAGGATTCGAACCTCAATAGCCAGAACCAGAATCTGGCGTCCTGCCTTTGGACGACATCCCACCGATTCGGAAAGGATAAAAATCTTTCCGGGGCGAGTCAATGGTTAGGGTCTTGCGATTGTCAATACTTCACGG
>JBDSWM010000360.1:0-12984 GCA_039926685.1 Fibrobacteria bacterium
TCGATTTCGCCGGGGGCCTGGCCTCCCCGCCCCAGGCCCGGCCACGCCTTCGACGCACGGCGGAGGGGAGAAGAGAAGAGGGGGGTCGAGAAAGGGGGGCGTGAGTCTATGACGGGGTGGGGCGATGAGGTTGCACCGCGAGGAGAATGCGCGCGGTGCAGAAATACCCAGGTCATAAAGGACCGGAAAGCGTCCCCTCTCGCGCGATTCGGGCGGCAGGGATGTTTGCAACGCCTTATTTTGTGGCTACGGCTAATTTTGCGGAAGCGGCAGCCTTGGGAGGCCGCTTTCAAAATCAGAGGAGTTGACATGCTTTATTCGGCCCGCAAAGGCGTGGCGTTTTCATTGGCTTTGACCGCCTTTCCGCTGGCGCGCGCATTCGCCGCCGATGCTTGCCTCACCGTGGCGGACACGGAGATCAAAAAGGTCCTGCTTACCTCCGACCTCGTCAATCCCATGGAGCTGGCCATCGCTCCCGATAAGCGCATCTTCATGGTGGAGAAGGTATCGGGCAAGGTCCGCATCTTCGATCCGGCCACTTCGCAATTGACCGACGCGCTCACCATCCCGGTCTATTCGCCCACGCATGAGGGCCTGCTGGGAATCGCCCTGGATCCGGGTTTCGCGAGCAACCATTTCGTGTACGTCTATTACACCCACAAAACCGATATCAAGCATGAGTTGGATCGTTACACGGAAGTCGGCGGCAAGTTGGAGGAGGCGTCCAAAAAGGTGGTGCTCAATGTGCCCGGCGTGCGTTGGGCCGATGAGCATCATTCCTCGGGATCGCTCGCTTTCGCTCCGGACGGAAACCTCTTCCTTTCCGTGGGCGAGAACGTGGATCCGAACCAGTCCCAGGGCTACGCCTCGGTCAATGAAGCCAAGCGGCTGGAAGATACCCAGGCCACGGCCGCCAACAGCAATGATCTGAACGGCAAGATCCTGCGCATCCATCCGGAACAGGACGGATCCTATACCCTTCCCGACGGCAATCTGTTCAAGGCCACGGATTCGACCCGGGGCGAAATCTACGCCATGGGCATGCGCAACCCCATCCGCATCGCGGTGGATGCCAAGACGGGATGGTTGTATTGGGGTGAGCCGGGACCGGATGCCACAACGGAGAGCGCCACGCGCGGCCCGATTGGCCGGGATGAAATCAATCGCGCCAAGGCGCCGGGATTTTTAGGATGGCCTTATTTCATCGCCGAAAACCTTTCCTATATCACGGGCGGAAAAACCCAGGATCCGCTCCATCCCGTGAACAACTCCCCCAACAATACCGGCGAGAAGAATCTGCCGCCTGCGCAACCGCCCTTGCTGGCCTATGCGGACGCGGCCAACGCCAAATACCCCGCCTTCGAAAGCAACGATGCCCGGGCCTCCATCATGGGGGGCGTGTACCGCTTCAATGCGGCGCTGACCTCGGCACGCCGCCTGCCGCCCCGCTTCGACGGCAGCCTGTTCATAATGGACTGGTCCCGCGATTGGATCAATGAGGTGACCTTCACCGATGCCGGTGAAGTGGCCGCCGTGGCGCCCTTCCTGAAAAGCCAGAGGCCGAACGGGCCCATCGATATGGCTTTCGGCCCGGATGGCGATATGTTCCTGTTGGAATACGATGCGCATGCCCTCTATCGCGTGGACTATACCGGCGCCTGCAAAATGGATGGTACCACGGGCTTGGCGAAGGCGTATGGACACGAAGCCGGCCCGGCGCGCGCGGTGGCTGCGTGGATCCCCTCCGATGGCCGGCTATCCGCGCCAGCAGGGGCCCGGCGCCTTGAGATATTCAATCTGCGAGGGATGCGGGTATGGCAAACGGAGACTCTGTCCCGGAGCGGGATGCGGGCCTGGACCGATGTGCCGTCCGCCTATGCCGGACGCCCCGCATGGGTGCGCTGGGAGTAGCCTAAGTCCGCAAGCGCAAACGTTCACCCCGCCAGAATGCGCTTCACCATCTCATGCTTGCCCAAGGTGGCCGCGAAGACATTGTCGAACACGGCGGGCAGCTCCGCTTCCAGGCAGCGCACGCCTTCCTCGCTGATACCGCCCTTGGTGGCCACGCTCGCGATCATCTCCCCGAAACCCACCCCGCCCAGTGCCAGCAGCTTGGCTGCCCCGTACAGGGTTTCGATCACCATCCGCTCCGCGTCCGCGCGGGGGATGTCGCTATGGCGCAGGCCCGCTTCCGTGAATTCGCGGAAGATGGCCGCGATGAGGGCGGGCGCGCAACTGGTGAGATCGGCGCCGGCCTCGAAATCCTTTTCGGGCAGGAGCTGGACCCGGCTGATGGTATCGAACAATGCCGTGACGGATTCCGCTTCCACGGCGGTCACGCCCGCGCCATGGCACATCAAGGTTACCCCGCCGCCCATGGCCGATGCCAAGGTGGGTATGACGCGGGTGTATTTGCCGGGGGCGATGCGGTTCAGGTAGGCCAGATTCGCGCAGGCGGCGATGGAGACTACATGGGTAAGCGGGCGCACGGCGCCGCGCAGCCCTTCCAGCACGCCTTTGATCTCCATGGGTTTGACGCATAGGAACAATTGCGAGGCCGATAACGCCGTACGGCGGTTGTCCTCGGCGGCGGTGATGCCGGGATGCCTGGCCAGCAGGGCGGGCAATTTCTCCGGCGATCGCGTGGAGACGACTATGTCTTGCGGAACGCAAGCCCCGGCGGCCAGGAAACCGTCGATGAGCATGCGCGCCATGTTCCCGTATCCGATGAATCCCAGTTTTGGCATGATGATCGAAAATAGATCAAATCTAGAAGACTTGAAACTTTATAAAAACCGCCTTGGGAGGAATCCGCATGAGACCTCCCCGGAAAGGCCGCGGCCAGCGCGGCAGAGAAAATGGGAACGATCCAAAGCGGACTTTTGCTGCGTTTCATGGATGGACGACCCGCGGAAATGGTTTGCAGGGAAATTTAGCTATTCCCTAATGACTCCTGCGGACAATCTGTCCCCGCGCCGGCATGCTGTTCGCCGCCCAGATCCCCGGCATGATGTTTAGATCAAAATCCTCCTCCCTTTCCCAAGGACCGTAACGATGATCCAGCATGCCGTCCCAGTCCGTATGCCAACCTCGCTTCTGACCTTGTTGGCGGTTCTCCTTATCCTCCCGGCCTCACCCGTTTCCGCGCAGAATGCGGTGAAGGCCTTTTCGCCGGGCGCTTATATCATCGACATGGGACAGGAAACGCAAACCGTCGGGAACGGATTGAAGCCCTATGGATTGGTCTATCAATTGATAATCGTGGAGGGCATCCCGGTCCAGTGGGCCATCAATGCCTCCAAGGAGAAGGATGCCGCGGATTTCACGGCCGGGGGCAAAACCTACCGGGCCGGCTCTTTCATCGTAGCGGCCGAACGCGTCACGGCCAAGGTACTGGAAAAACTGAAAACCTGGAAAGCGAAGGGGGTGGTCATCGACGGCCCGCTGGCCGCGGGCTTTTCCGCCCCCATCCAAAAGCAGCTGACCAGCTGGCCGCGGGCCATCTTGGACGAGCAGACCGCCGATAAACTGGTCGTCCCCTTCTATGGCAATGCCGAAGTGCCGGTATCTTCCTATGTCACCGCGGGCAATCCCACCATGCTCACGAGTTGCGGCGATGTCTACGTGCTGCCCCATGCGGATCCGCAGGAATGGACCGCGGCCTCGGGATATTTCCCCGCCTTGCGCGCCTTCGTTGCGGACAACGGCTATCTATGGGCGGCCTGCCATGCCGTCAGCGCCCTGGAAGGGATTCCGGGAGGCAACTTCCTGAGCGAGGATGGATTGGTGCCTTGGACGGATCATGACAATGGCTCCCCTCCCTTCGCCTATGCCGCCGCGCATGCGGGCGACCCCATCATGCAATTCATGGGCACGCTGGACGCCTCCACGCTGAACGGGTCCGAGCAGATATTCCTCCCCAAGGCCGCCGGATGGAGGAACACGACCACGATTGGGGCTTACGATCCCGATCATCCCGGAATCGGGAGCGGCAAGGCATCCCCCGGACCGGCCGCCGTGCTGGCCTACGGACGCGCCTTCGGGGATACCCGCATGGGGATGGTCATGATCGAGGGCGGCCATGATCTCAACTCCGGCGCGGTCGCTTCCCGGGTGGCGGCGCAACGCGCCTACTTCAACTTCATCCTCCTTTCGGGAGTGCAGAAGGCCATTACCATCAACGAGCCGGTTTTTCCCGATTCATTCGTCGCGGGGCGCGCCTATCCTTTGACCGTCACGGTCTCCGGAGGAGGAGTGGGCTCCATCGGCTACCTGTGGACCAGCGATTGCGGCGGCAGCTTCTCCAAGCCGAAGGCCGCCTCGACCGTCTTCACGGCCCCTGCCGCGTCGGGTAAATGCGTCGTCAAGGTGGAGGTTTCCGATCCTTGCGGAAGGGCCAATTTTTCTTCGGTGGTCTCGAACATCGTCCCCACCGGCCCCAACGATCCAGACAATCCCGACGATAGCGTGCCTACGCCAACCGCCGTTCCGGAAGCCAAACGCACGCTGGACCTGTTCGTGACGTTCGCGAACGGATCCAACAACGATCCCGGTAAGGGCGTCGAGGTCGAACAGAGCGGCACGACCTTTCCGGATCTCGGCGTGGCGGTGGACAGGAATGGCATCCCTTTGCCGGGCCGGACCGATGGCAAATGCTCATCGTGCGACATCGGAGAGGAAGGCCGTTTCGTCGGCCCGGTCATCAACATGGCCGTCACAGGGCCGGTGGAATATGCCCTGAGGATATACGATAACCTGGGAGGATTCGTTTGTGATTTTAAGGGGCGGGTTTCGGAGTCCGACCTTCCTCTGCTGGAGAGCAAGACCGTCGAGACCGGCGCAGGGGATCGCATCCGGTACCTGCAACGCATCATATGGAGCGGGCGGAGCCAGGACGGACAGCGGGCGGGAACGGGGGCTTATATACTGAATGCCGATTTGCGCTATCCGGCGGACCCGGCGATAAACATCGCAGCCTCCTCGGAAACGTTCTTCAGGAAGTTCGGGCATGTCCGGTAAAGCCCGGACCGCCTACCGATTCTTCCAGATTCTGCCGCAATTCCGGCAACCCATCACGGTTTTATAACCGAAGCGCGCCTTCAGCAGATCCGCCAGGAAAAATCCGGTTTTAAGGTGCCTGATTTTTTTCGTTCTGATGGCGTGCGAATGGCATTGGGAACAATACGTTTTGCCGTCCGAGATCTCGTCCTGTTCCGCGACGATCTCCTCTTGCACTTCTTCATTGGAAGCAAGAATGCTTTTCGCGGCGGCGAGGTCGGCCTCCCGGACCATCAGGCTTACGCCTCCTATCGCGGTCAGGTAATAGCTATCGACCTTGCCGCCGAAGATCTCGGCTTCGATGCCGTGCTCATGGAGACGGTACTTGTCGACCTCGGCCAGCGGTATGCGGGGATAGTTCCAAACCTCGATCATTTTATCGGCGGGCATGGAGTGAAAGTAAATTATTCCGGCTTTATCGAGTTTATTCCTTTTTCGCCGCCACTGTGGCGGTGCATAGGTAAATCGAACGTCTTTTTCAATCCACCCCGTCGGCTTCACCCACCTCCCCGCAGCTCCACTCCAAACACTCATCCTCGGGAGGGTGCTCAGCTGCAACAACTTTTGGCGGACTGGTCGATAAATGCAACGCCGCCAGGAACATCCTGTTTCTTGCCTCGCCTCCTCATTGTACCCCGGCACCACCACACTGCGCCATTGGCTTCGCGAGAACAGAACGCCGCTAGACACCGTTGCAGGCCGACGCGGAGGCGGGACGATGGCGGAGAGCTGCGAGAGCAGGGCCTTAGGTTCCAAGGCAATGCTGCGGGAGCCGTCCTTCCAAGGGCGCTTGAACTCCAGAGTCACATTTCCATTCTAAATGATGTGAAGACGTTGATTGGCCAAAGGTTGGCGAAGGATATACCGGCACAACATCTCCCGGCCTTGCCGATAATCGGGAGCCACCCGTCGGGGAGCATGCAGGTTGAATGCAGCATCCTGCGCAAGAGATAGCTCTTAGGTTCAGGACCGCCCTCGGTGCTTTAAGACAGCCGTATCGGCGCGCGGCGTAGGGCCGAGCACACGGGCGCCGCGCCCACCGTAGCCGCCGCCATCAAGGTGCCATCGTCGGTGAGGATTCTCCCGGGGTTTCATCGACCTGAGCGTTGACCTCGCCATCCCTAGGTGCGGCGGCGAACGCGACCACGGCTTGTTTTTCAGGTAACGGAGGATCCATTTCCGGGCCTGCTGGAACTTGGCCTCTATGTCTGCCTGATTGGGGTTGGGTGCGGGCTCGAAGACCGAAACCTCGCCCTGGAAGTCGATCCGGTACACTTCATTCAGAAACAGGGTATTGAAATGCCGATTTAGACGCAGGTCGGGAGAGGTACGCTGGATGACCGTGACCGATCCGGTCTTGCTGCCAGGATAGCCGCGGGTGTACCACCCGGAAACTGTAGTCGTAAATAGCCACAATACCTTGCCCATGTGACCCGCGTCGAATGCCAGAGGGTAGCGTAGGGGATACTGCAGAGTCAAGACCCACTGTCGTAGGGTAACCCCCTCGGGCAACGCATGATCCACCAGGTTGGTCGCGCCTTCATTCATGCGGCGGCCTATGCAACTCCGGCAGAAGCCCCGGCCCTTTCAACTAAATGCGACCAGATGGCGCTTCCGGCATTGGGAGCCCCAAGAAGGCGCAGGGCAACTACGGCTATACGACTCTTTTGGTTCACATGCCGCCCAACCATAAATTCTGAAGGGACCTCTCGGCCGAGACGCTTCTGCTTCGGGCCGCACAGGTTGGCGAGTCCATGACCTCGATATTTTAAAACGTCCTCAACTGCCGCAAGCAGCCTGAACAAGAGATACTTCCACCGAAGGATTTCTACATTTTGTAATGAATGTATCGAATCTACTGCTTTTCAGATTGAAATGGAAATAATGCTTTAAATGAAAAACTTGAATTAAAAGCTTAGATTTATTAGGTCGAAGACTTAGGTATCGAAGGATAGAGCAGAATGGTAAAAGTTAAAAAAGGTTTCCCAGATTCCGAAAATCTAGGGCGTCCAGTCGATCAGTCCGACTACCTCAATCAGGTGCGGACTTACTCCGTTCCCCCAGCTAATTTTGATCCACTTAGAGCTAGCGCACGAGAACTTGCTCGCTATGGCTTTCCGCGGCGGCCAAATCCAAAGACTGAACCTAAGCTGGCTGCACTTTTTCAGAAAGCATATTCGCGACCGATCAAGCCCGTTAGGGCTGTTCTTGAAATTGATCGTGTGTTGATCGATGCTCCTCGCCGGCGTGCGATTCAAGTGCGCGATGGGAGATTTTCACCAAAGAGTTGGGGAGGCATCATCACGTATACCTCCTCATACAGTTTTAAGCCTGTGGAACCGGCGGTTATGGTGTACGGTGAGTGGTCGGTGCCGACGATGCAGCCTGACTTCGATAATCCAAAAACACCGATGACGGTCGGTTTCTGGGTGGGCCTGGATGGCACAATAAACAATCAGGTTCTTCAAGCAGGTACGGCTGCAACAGTAACGGGTGAGAACATCGACTACTGGGCTTGGTTTGAATGGTTTCCCGATCCTCCGGTGCACATCAAAAATTTTCCAATTAGCGCTGGTGATCTGATTAGTGTCCTCGTTTGCGCAGTGTCGCCTACACAAGGCTTCGTATCGATGTTAAATCGAACCACAGGGCTAACCACCAGCTCCGGAATTACGAACCCAACAGGTTTCACTTCGCAGGGAACAGCTGCAGAGTGGGTTGTAGAAGGAATCTCGGAGGATTTGCCCAACTGGGTACTCATGAGTTTCCACGGTTGCACTGCCGGAACTAAGAATCACCTTTTGGATATTTCAAAGCCAACGGTTACCGAGATTTCCGGAAAGTCAAAAAACCTGACCGTTTCATTTGCTTTGAAGGATTATGACACCGTGGTGGTTTTGTGGGAGGGGTACAGTTAAAGCCATGATAAATTAATTCCAAAGTTGCAATTTAAAACGCATTTACTGTGCGGTTGAAATTTGGAAGAGAGCAATTTTCTGTTCTGGAAAGAACACATTTTATTTCGTTCTAGATTCAATTTCTTAGATGTGGACAACGACTATTCAACAAAGGAGAACTGTCGTGAGTGCGTCGCGTATTTTCAAGTATGAACTTCAAAACAATGTTGCCGGGCATACCCTAATTCTTCAGCAGGATCACCTTTGCGGAGGATGCTATACCCCGGATTGGGAACCTCCTGCACAAATCCAATTCGGTCAGACTCGCGGGATGCAGGCGGAATCCTGTGGATTTATGACAGGAACTGAAGGCTGGGTCAAATATAAAATCATTCGCAATAGTGATAATGATAATCGCGGATTGGTTTATTTGTATTGGACGAATCCCTATTTCGGAGTGACCTTCGGTAGGCATGCGCTGGCAACGTTGCGTTGGACTGCGAATTGCGAGGAAGACTCACCAGGGAAAGGAAGTGGCTTCTCATCGGATGAAGATGCTCCTTTTGGGTTTAATCTTTCCATTGAGGGAACCAGACGCGATGGAGTTCCAACGGTTTTAGATGAACTTGGAGATCTATATAGGGTGCCGCTCGCACCGGTCTTCATTTTTGGTGCGGGCGGTATATGGGAGCGCATGGACGTACTGATGAAGCTTTCAACCGATGAAATTCAGTATGTTTTACCTTCCCAGCCACCGAGTACGCGAAGTTTAGACATTCACCCCCAACGATCAATCCTTGAAGGCAAATGGACGGACGAAAATATCGAAGTAAATATCAGATTTCTCTGGGTACACAATTATGAGTTGACTTTGGTAGACACCTCACCCGGTAAATCATTAAGTATTACTGCCGTATGTACATTAGGCCCAAGTGGACTGGCACAATTGTATTCACACCACTCTATCTTGGAAGCCATGGAAATTATGAAAATTGGGTCGAGTCATCTTGAAGTCGCAAGAGCCAACGTCGTCTTAACTGGCATGTCAGCAATTTTGCGGACAGCCGGTTTGATTGAAGGCCGCGCGACTGGCCCACATGATGTTATAGACAAATCCAAGTTCAATGCTAAAATGCTTAAGGAGCAAGTTCTTGGCATAGGGGTTACGAACTCGCCCTTATTGGAAATTGTTTCTCAGACCGCAGCGGAACATGCGAAACAGAGCTATTACACACTCTGGCCTACACCTGATGTTGCGTTGCAGTTGTATAGGGAACTTGAAAATGGCCGTCTTGTTGGGTTCAAAATTCTTTATCAGCGGGTACATGGTGATGGTTCAGTAATTTTTTCCCGATTTTTGACATTCCAACCGCTACTACATTGAAGAGCCACTTCCTACACAGAGTGAGCCACTCGGCGGGCGGCATGCAGGTTGAATGCGACATCCTGCGCACCGAGATAACCCTTGGGATCGGAGGCGCCCTCGGCGCTTGGGGATATGCGTATCGGAGCGCGTGTTTCCCCTGTGAAGACGGGTCATTTTGGCAAGTCGTGGAAGCGAGTTGGAGGACGTAATACTCAAATCTCGGACATGAAGCGGTAGGATAACTTGTCTTGTATTCACGTCTCTCCAGAATGCAAGTAGTTTTCTATCAAAAACACAAAGGGGCTATGATGAATTTCAAAAACACGCACTACAAAATATTTCAATGGGTATTTACGTTGTTGGCGCCATCGATTGTTCAAGCAGTAACCGTAAATATTGTATCGGACGCTACTTGGTCTGTTCTTGATACCAACATGAATGATTTGGGTACTGCTCAGCAAGTTTGCCTAAGTCCCACATCACCCGCAAATTGTCCCACTACAGCGACAAAATATGGATACCCTTATCCAGGGTGGAATACGAACCTAACCACCATTCCAGGCGCGAAATGGATTTGGGCTTCGAACATCACAGGCGCTACTACGGGTGCTGCCAATGCAACTTTCATATTCACAAAACAATTTTATCTTTGCGGCAGTCCAACAAGCGGATCCATTTCTGTTGCTGCCGACAACGCTGCTGAAGTGTTTCTAAACGGAATAAGCATTGGCACTTCAAGCGGATTTTCTACACTCAGTACGTTCACAATTTCTGCAAGCAAAATTGCAGCAGGATTAAATGTGATTAAAATTCAGGCAACCAATGCGGCTAATCCCCCCAATTGCATAGGCAACTATCAGTGTAATCCAGCAGCTATGGTTTTTGGAGCATCGTTTGCCGATGCGCTCCCAGCATGGCCAACTTGCACAGAAGGTAATGGTACAAAAGTTACTGTGGGTACATCTGAGGTACTTAGTTGTCGACCCGCTGAAGTTGGAAACGCATCTCGTACCTGCATATGTATCGGAACTGGCGGTGCTACGCTTTGGACACCAGCGGAGTATAGTGGCTGTCATCAGCCGCCAAAAACTTGTACTGGGAACAACGGAAAACTTTTCAATGCAGGAGAAAAAGAAGCTCTTTCTTGTCCGGCGGGGCAAACCGGATCAAGTTCTCATACTTGTCAAAATGACGGCATCTGGGCAGCCGGACCTAACTCTTGCACTTTGCCACCAAAAACTTGCACAGGAAATGGCGGTGCGATTTTTGTGCCGGGACAATCAGAAAACCTTGCGTGCGATGTTGGCCAAACGGGTTCCAATTCACGAAGGTGCCAGACAGACGGCACTTGGGCAGCGGGAGTCAGCACATGCGCGTTACCTAAGGTTAATAAAGGTGATCTGTGTGGCGGCATAACAAACACTCCGCCCGTATTTGCAACTTGTCCCAGCGGCACGACATGTGGGCATCGGGCACTTCCGACAGGTCCTAAACCTTGGACATGTTTTTTTGGCATCAATTGCCCTGTTAAACTGTGGACAACAGATTGGTTCTGCGACTAATCAAAAATAAAATTCCTGAGTGTGGGTACTTAAAGACGCCTTCTTTTTACGGGTCATGCCCAGGCTATGGAGAAATGTCCGGTTCGCGACAGTTGCGCTGCCACGGCCTATTTGGGGTCGAGCTGTTCTTGCTCGAATTGCTGGAAGGATGGGGAGACAGCACTCAGTTGGTCTCCCCATTGGACGACATTGATACGGTAGTAAATTTAAGTAAGCGCAGGGATTCCAGATGGGTAGCAAGAGCCATCTGCGCAGAGTTGAAATGGGAAGCTTTCAGAGTACTCTGGTTGGTTACTGCGACAACTTCATATGGACGCATTGTCCGGACGTTTGTGATGTCCTTTCTAATATTCCCACGACAAGGTTAAGGTGCTCTTTTGGGAAAGAACATGAGCAAACCCAGGTGTTCTTGGAAATTCGAAAGGTGTTGTACCTGATCTGGAATTCGGTTTTCTGTTGCCTACTGAAGATCAATATCTACCTCCTTGTAATCGCCAAACGAGGTAGAACAAAATAATTTCTCTTCGCGCTGAAATAAATATTAAATAGTTTTTTGAAGTAGGAAAACATGGCGCGTTAAGAAAGCGGGAGGAGGATGTTTAGGTCCATCTATCTTCTCCGTGTGTATAAGGGCAATTCATTGCGAGCAGAAAACGATACACTAACTTCACGACCCGAAAGGTAAAGCAAATGAACCGTTTCTGGGGTGTCGTATTCGGAGTTGGATTTTTCGTGGCGGGAATGCCTACATTTGCCGAAGGTACCCTCGACATCGATAATCAGAACATCAGCGACCTGCCGGATGAATCTTGCGAATCAGGATGGCCGAGTAAGTACTTCATCACGCCGCCAAACATGCTCGATTGGACGCCAACACAAGCCGACATATTCCCTGTTCTAGAACATCCGCCGACTCCTGCGATGAGCGACATGTATAATACGGCCACCGATCGCATTGGGTCACCAGGCAGTACAATTGGTTCGAACGAGGGACGTCTCACAACGGTTTTACGGGCGGTCGCCCAGCGTAGGGACCCAGCATTAGCGCTGTGCGATGCGGCGAAAGCGTTCGCCGACATCGCCACACCCGGCATAGGCGTAGGCATGATCACTATACCTCGCCCAACCGGAACCGCCTGGGGAAACGCCTTTGCTGATCTTGCAGTGACCGGGAGGAATGCATTTGAGCGATTTCTCGCAAGGCCACCGACGTTGAACAACATGCGAAAAAAATGCCCCGGCGTGGGCGACAGCGCGCTCAACCGAGCGCTCAATCGCTCGTATCTCGTTGCGAACACGATTCGCGTTCGCGACACACTCGAGCAGCCTACCGACATTCGTCGGGAGCTTGGATGGATTGCAGTTTCTGGGGAAGACGACAAACCGTATCGCCCCATCAACGTCCCGACGGCATCATACCCCCAGTTCAATGCGTCAGTTGAGGTGAGCGGAATCGCGGGACAGGTGCAAAAGATTAACATCCGTTACATGATCGCGCATGCAGTTCCGCCGGTATTCGGCCAGTCCACCACTATTGCGAGTGGCGGTGGCCGTCAAGTGATCGGCGATCTTAAGCCTACTATCGCTCCTAATGCGGAAGTCCTCATCTTCGTCCCCGGTATGGACTCGCGCCTCGAAGAGGCCGGGAACCTCACAGGAAGAATTCATGAACTCGCGCGGAAATCGGGCGGTAAGAACTGGACGGTTATCTCGCTCGATTTGCCGACTCAAGGCTATTCCGATGACCTCGATCCCATGGTTTTCGGCCCTGCCGGGGGCATTGGATGTCACAGCACGGCCATGCTTGATTTTCTAGAGAACTTCATTGTGCGTTTCATAGATACTGTGGATAAGCAAACAGGGGGGCAATTGAAGCCTCGAATTCGCGCCGTTGTCGGCGGCAGTCTTGGTGGCAGTATGGCACTGCGGCTTGGTCGCCGAGGTTTTCTCCCCGGTGCCACGTCAGTGCCATGGATTCGGAACGTTGTTTCATGGTCGCCTGCGTCGATCTGGCCACCAATAACGAACCGTTCGGGAATCTTAGCCGGATGCGATCATGGCTGGGATGCGAAACACGACGTCGCAGTTGGTTGGCCGCGTG
>JBDSWM010000361.1:0-11754 GCA_039926685.1 Fibrobacteria bacterium
TCAAGCAGAACAAGTTCGACTTGGACGATTTCCTCAACCAGCTGCGCCAGGTCAAGAAGATGGGATCGCTCACGGATCTGGTGTCCATGATCCCCGGCATGAGCAAGCTGGCCGATGCCAAGGTGGACGACAACCAATTGACGCGCGTGGAAGCCATCCTCAGTTCCATGTCCCGCAAGGAGCGCACGGCCCCCAAGATCATCGACGGCAGCCGCCGCAAGCGCATTTCCATGGGCAGCGGCACCAGCCTCCAGGAAGTCAACCAGGTTCTCAAGCAATTCGAGCAAATGCAGAAGATGATGAAGCAATTCTCCGGCATGGCCGGAAAGATGGGCGGCATGCGCCAGATGCAGAAGCTGATGCAAAAGGGCGGGCGGATGCCGGGGATGTGAGCCCCGGCGCGCCAAATCCGGTTCTCCTAAGGGCAAACCTGGGTTTCTTCCCACTTCAACGTGTCCTTCACGGTTGATTCCAACGGATCCGGTTCCACCGCCTGAAGGATGGAATCCTGCCGGTCCATCCAGGCTTTTTCTTCCGCCGTGATCGTGCAAATCCGGTTTTCGCGCAAGCTTACGCCTTGCAAGGACGGCATGCTCATCAGCTCCGAGGGGAAGATGCTTATCTGGTTCCACAATCCCAAGCCTCGCAGGTTCTTGAGCTTGGAGATGCCCGGGGGGACCGTGGGGATGCTGTCGCCCAGCCCTAGGTAGACCAAGCTCGGGATTTCATAAACCCATTCCGGGAAGGCCTTGAGTCTGGTGAGCCCTAGGGAGCTGAGCGCGGCGAAACTCCCGGTCCAGGCGGGTAACCCGCTCAGGTCATAGAATTGGATATACAGGTACTTGAGGTTAGGCAGACGGGAAAGTTCCGGCGCGGCCTCCAGGCGGATGTCCGGTAATCCCGGGGTATTGTAATCCGGTTTTCCCATGATATTGAAATATTCCAACCCATCGAGCGCGAGGACATTCGCGGGGACGCGGTGGAAGCTGCCCTGGAAATCGTAGAACATGGTGATGCGGTTGCCGGTAACGGCGAAATGATGTCGAACCCAATCAGGCTGGGGCTCTTCTCCTGAATACAGGGAAGCCAGATAAAAGGCCGCGGCGGCGGCGGAGTCGCGGGTATAAACGGGATCATGCAAGGCCGCGCGTTGCGGCAGGACGAGGCTGTCGAGGTCAAGGGTGTCGCCGGATTGCACATTGACATGCTCGCGTTCCAGGACATTCCAACGGGAGAGATCATCAGGGTAGGCGGGTTGGGCGCGCAGGGTGTATTCGCCCGCCGGCACGTCAGTGATGAGAAAAGCGTGCGCGTTTGAGTCTCGGGCCACTTCTCGCTTCCATATGCCGAGCAGATATACGCATACGGCCGCTAGACCGGGATCGGAGGAGTCCGCGGCCCCGGCGATACGGCCCCTGATGGCGCCGGTGGCGCGGACTACGGCATCGGGCAGGCGTACCGTGTCCTCGTCTTTTCGAAGATCGGCCGGGACCATGCCGGCCAGGCCGCGGGCGACGCGGCATTCCACGAAGTAGGTTCCGGCCGCGAGGCCTTGGACCTGGTATCTGCCGTCGGGGCCTGAATAGGCCTGGGGGTTTAAGCTGGCTTCGCCGGGTTGGTCGCTATACAGATTGGGGGGCAGGTCGGATTGCAAGCGGATGCGCACGGCGGCGCCGGATACGGGGGCGCCGGAAGCATCGACCACGCGGCCGGAAAGGGTGGTTTCGGATCCGCCCCCTTCAGGAAAGGAGGATTTGTTTTCGAACATGCAATTGGCCATCAGCAATGCGAATGCGCCGAAAACCGAATGGATGACGGGGCGTACGAATTTCGAATAGCGGCGGAGATCCATTATATGCCTCATGCTTTGGAGAGAGGGAAGGATTGGAAGTTGAATTGACGGACGCGATCGGCGGCTTTGTCTTGTTCGGCCAGGACCATCAGTTTTTTGCGGAGAGCCGCGATTTCCGCTTGGGCGGCCGCTACGCCGGATTCGGACAAGGACAGGGTCAGGGTGGAGAAGTCGCGGCGCGCCCGGGTTTGCTTGTCGAGCGCCTTACGGGCCAAATCCAGCATGGCCGCCTGGAAGTTATCGATGTCGAGGGTGCTGGGCGGGGAGCTTTTGAGATCTCCGGTGGAGATGAGGGGCGTGGCCTGGGTGAGGATGCCGTTGGGGCCGCGCACGATGAACCCCAGGCGCAAGAGCAGCTCCACCGAAGCTTTGGCCTTGGCTGCGGTGATGGACGGTTCGAGGCTTTGGCCCAATAGCGCGAAGTCGGCACGGGTCCGGGCGCGCAGGGGCCGGCAAGCGATCAATTCGCGCAAGGCGGCGTGGTACCAGCGACGGTAGAACTCGTAACGCTCCTGGCCCACTATGTCGACGCGCGCGCCGCGCAGGGCGGCGAGGCGGGCGAAATGATGATTGCGATCTTCCATGGTCTTGGCCCTATCGAACGCGACCAAATGCTCGAAATAAGCCTGGTCTTGGGCGTTGAGTTTCAGGGCCTTGCAAAAGCGGAGCAGCGTGGCCGGGGCAATCTGGCGCTTGCCGTTCATGACCTCGGAGAAGAATCCTGTGGAGGTGAGCCCCGCCTTTTGGGCGAACAGGCGGTGGGAGTAGCGAGGGTTGCGGCGCTTCTGCTCCGCATAGAAGTCGCGCAGGTATTGCCGGTAGTCCAGGTAGGTGCTTAGAGGTTCCATACAGGAGCAAGATAGCAGGGGAGCGGGAGCGGAGCACGATATCCGGGAATATATCGCTCTTAGATTGAGAGCAGAGTATGTGGCTAAATTATCTGTAAATAAGGGATTTTATGGCTTTCAATGGGAGTAATTCATCGGTTTTCTTCATTCAATTTGAGAGCAACCTCCGATCCGCTCTGAGGAAACCCGGAACGTCTTTTCAGGAATATCGCCCTGGATTCGGAAAACCGCTGAAATCGGGCTAAAAAAGCATTCTCGGCTAATATTCTTCCCTTCCCTTTAAAACCGCTATATTCCTTGCTAAATTAGCCCATCTTGAAAATTCCCGTGGAGGAGCACTTTTGTCCGTAGTAATCAGATTGTCCAGGCAGGGTCACCGCCATCTTCCTTTCTATCGCATCGCCGTCGCGGATCAGCGCAAAGCCGCCACCGGAAAATTTCTCCAGCATATCGGCTACTACGATCCGGCCGCCAATCCCCCGTCCCTCAAGGTGGACGAAGCCAGCGCCCTGAAGTGGCTGCAGGTGGGCGCTCAGCCCTCCGACACCGTGCGCTCGCTGTTCCAACACCAGGGCATCATGGACAAGTTCGCCAAGATCCGTCAGGGTAAGGCGACTCCCGAATCCGCCGGCAAAGTGGTGGCATGGAAGGTCCGCAAGCCGAAGATCCATAAGAAGCAAAAGGAAGTGCTCGCCAAGGAAGCCGCCGACGCAGCGAAAGCCGCCGAGACCGCCAAGGTTGCCGCTGCTGCCGCCTCCGCCGCAGAAGCTGCTGCCGCAGAAGCTGCTGCCGCAACCGCCGCAGCCGAAGCCGCTCCCGCAGCCTAACGAACTTCGCCGTCCGGCGCGGCCCTGGTCGCGCCCGCTTGGTTCCATCGCTTCCCACTCATTATCTCGCGCCGCCCTTTTCGCCTATTCCGGTGGAAAGGGCGGCCCGCAAGTTCGCCCATGAAACCCCCTCCCGAAAACCTGATCCTCGTCGGATACACGCAAAAGCCTTACGGTTTGTTGGGCGAATTGAAGGTGAGCCCGGCCAGTTTCGATTTCGATCGCCATACCAGCCTCACCACGGTTTATTTCCGCAAGCAGCCCAATGACGTTCCCGAGGCCCTGGAAATCCGCGCCACCCGCGCCGATGCTGAAAACTGGTACTTGAAATTCAAAGACCTCCGCACTCCGGAAGCCATCGCCCGCCTGAGCGGCGGCCAATTGCTGATCCCGGCCGAGGAGCGCCTGGAATTACCTGAAGACATGGTCTATGTCTCCGATGTGCCGGGCATGATCGTCATCGATGAGGAAGGCAAAAAGATCGGAAAAGTGGTGGAAGTCCTGGAGCAAGGGCCCCAGGAGCTTTTGGTGGTGGGCACGGGCAAGCAGGATTTGCTGATTCCCTGGAACGACAATTTCGTGAAGCGCATCGATAAATCCGAACGCACCGTCCTGGTCGATATATCAACCTTGCGCGGCCTTCTGTGAGAATCGACGTCCTCACCCTGTTTCCGGAAATGTTCGCGGCCTTGGATGCCAGCATACCCGGACGTGCCCGCAAGGCGGAATCCCTGCTCTTGAAATGCCATAATCTGCGCGATTTCGCCATCAACAAGCATGGCCAGGTGGATGATATCCCTTTCGGAGGGGAAGCGGGCATGGTACTGCGTCCGGAACCGCTGAAAAAGGGGCTGGAGCATATATTGGGGGAATTGGGGTCTGCCCGGCCACATGTGGTGGCGATGAGCGCCCAAGGCCGGATTTTCACGCAGGCCAGGGCCAAGGAATTGGCCAAAATGGATAATCTTCTTATTATTTGCGGGCATTACAAAGGCATCGATCAGCGTTTCGCCGATGCCTACGTGGATGAAGAACTCAGCATCGGAGAGTTCGTCGTTTCGGGAGGCGAACTTCCGGCCATGACGATCATCGATGCGGTAGCCAGGCTTTTGCCGGGCGTACTTGGGGACATGGCCTCGGCGGAAACCGATTCCTTTTATCTTCCCAATCGACTGGGCTGGCCGGTATATACCCGGCCCCAGGATTTCGAAGGTAGGACGGTTCCGGATGTGCTCGTATCGGGCCATCACGAGAACATCAGGAAATGGCGCATCAAGGCCAGCCTGGAATTGACGCGAAAGAATCGCCCGGACTTGTTCCAAGCGTTGGAACTGACGGATGAGGAAAAAAAGATTTTAGCAAGCCTGTGACAGGCTTCGACATCGTACTTGAAAGGGAACCATCATGCATCCGATAGTAGCCGCCATTCATCACGGCAATCTCCGTACCGACATCCCCGAGTTCCGCGCCGGTGATACCATCAGCGTGGACTTCAAAGTCATCGAAGGCGCCAAAGAGCGCATCCAGACTTTCACCGGCGTGGTGATCCAACGCCGCAGCACCGGAATCTCCGAGACGTTCACGGTCCGCAAGATCTCCAACAATATCCCGGTAGAGCGCATCTTCCCCTTGAACAGCCCGCGCATCGCCGGCATCAAGGTGAACCGCTTGGGCAAGGTCCGCCGCGCCCGGATTTTCTACATGCGCGATCTCTCCGGCAAAGCCGCCCGCATCAAGGAACGCGGCGTCAATATCGACGTGGCCCCTCGCTCGGCCACCCCGGCCGCGGTGGCGAATCCCGCCGCACCCACCAAGTCCTCCAAGGTCAAATCCGCCAAAGCCGCCAAGGCGAAGGCTGAAGCCGCCGCTTAATCCGGAACCCCTAAGTCAGGAAACCGGGAGGCGGCGACGCTACCTCGTCCGGCCGAGTCGAAAAAAAAGGCCGTCCCCAAGGGATGGCCTTTTTCCGTTCCCGGATAAACTGCATTAGCGGATAAATCCGTTTTTGGGTAACCCTTAGGCTACCCCACCTCGAACCTGGCGAAATTGCGCTTGCCGCATTTCAGCAAATGCCTGCCGCTCACAGTCACCTTGGCCTTGGGATCCGTGACCTTGGCATCGTCGAAGGAGACGCCTCCGTTTTCGATCAGCCGGCGGCCTTCCCCGTTGCTCTTGGCGAAGCCCGCCTTCACTATCAGTTCCGGCAGCCAATGCTCCCCGGCCGAGGCCTGATGGACGGGGATATTCTCCGGCAAGGCTTCGCCGGCATGGATGCGCTTTTCCTGGATGGCGGCCATTTCCGCCGCGTCGGCGCCGTGGTATTGCGTCACGATATCGCGCGCCAGCTCCTCCTTCAGGGCATTGGGGTTGAGTTTGCCCGCAGCCACGTCGGCCAGTTTGGCCTGGATGGATTCCAACGGGATGTCAGTCAGCAATTGGAAATAGCTTTCCACCAAGGCATCGGGCAGGGCGTACAGCTTGTGGAACATGGCCTGGGGCGCTTCGTTCACGCCGATATAATTGCCCAGGCTCTTGCTCATCTTCTCCTTGCCGTCGGTGCCCAACAGGATGGGCAGGAACAAACCCACTTGCGGCTCCTTGCCCAGGCTCCGTTGCAGCTCGCGGCCGCGCAGCACGTTGAACTTCTGATCCATTCCGCCCAATTCCACGTCCGCTTCGATCATCACGGAATCGTAAGCCTGCATCATCGGGTACAGGAATTCGTGTAGGCTGATGGGCTGCCCGCCGCGATATCGCTTCTGGAAATCATCGCGCTCCAGCATTTGCGCCACCGTGATCTGGGACATGAGCTTGGTCACCTCGGTGAAGGTGAGCTTGGCGAACCATTCGCCGTTGTAGACCACGGAGGTCTTGGCGGGATCGACGATTTTGAAGAACTGCTGCTTGTAGGTTTCCGCGTTCCGGAGCACCTCTTCATGGGTGAGGATGGGACGGGTCTTGTTCTTGCCCGAGGGATCACCCACCGTGGCGGTATAGTCTCCCACGATGAGGATGACGCGATGGCCCAGGTCCTGGAACTGGCGGAGCTTGCGCATCACCACCGTGAAGCCCAAATGCACGTCGGGCGAAGTGGGATCGATGCCCAACTTGATGTTGAGGGGGGTTCCCTTGGAAAGCTTCCTGCGGAGATCGTCCGCTTCGATGATTTCCAGGACGCCCCGGGTGATGGTTTTCCAGGCTGCGTTGTCCGACATTCACGTTCCTTCCAATAGGCTTCTACAGGGCTTCTGGCAAAGCTAAAAAAAGTACCTTTAAGCCACTACGATGGGCGCTTACCTCTATATCAAAGCTTTGCACCTGGTGTTCGTGGTGAGTTGGTTCGCCGGGCTGCTCTATATAGTGCGCCTGTTTATCTACCATGTGGAGGCGGAAGCGCGCCCGGAGCCGGAACGCTCCCTGCTCACGGCCCAATTCGCTTTGATGGAAAGGCGGCTCTGGTACGCCATCACCTGGCCGGCCATGCTGGCGGCCGCCGGCTGCGGCCTGTATATGATGGTGAGCATCCGCGCCTGGGAAGCATCCTGGTTCCAGCTCAAGGCCGTTTTCCTGGCCTTGCTCATCGGTTATCATCTGTATTGCGGGAAAATCCGCAAGGATTTGCTGGCGGGACGCTGCCGGCTCACCTCGGTGCAATTGCGCGTCTGGAACGAGCTGGCCACCTTGCTGCTTTTCGCCATCGTGTTCACGGCCGTGCTGAAAAGCCCCTGGGCGGCCGGCAAAGGCATGCTGGGCGTGACGGCTTTCGCGGCGGTCCTGATGATCGCGCTGAAAATATCGAGGCCCAGGAAAAACTGATCTCCGCGGCGGGAAGGGAACGCATGGACAAGTTCATCATCGCGCTGGATCAGGGCACCACCAGTTCCCGCGCCGTCCTCTACGATGCCAAGCTTGGCAAAATCGATCAGGCGCAAAAGGAATTCACCCAGTATTTCCCCCGCCCCGGCTGGGTGGAGCATGACGCCGAGGAGATCTGGGAATCCCAATGGGATACGCTCCGCACCCTGCTCGAGCGCAACCGGATCCGACCGGAAAGCATCGCCGCCTTGGGCATCACCAACCAGCGCGAACCCGTGGTGGCCTGGGACAAGGGCAGCGGCAAGCCGCTGGCGCGGGCCATCGTCTGGCAGGACCGGCGCACGGCGGACTTTTGCCGGGCCTTGAAGCGCAAGGGAGCGGAGGCGGGACTGCGGCGCAAGACCGGCCTGGTCCTCGATCCGTACTTCTCCGCCACCAAGATGCATTGGCTCCTGAAAAACGACGCTGCCGTGCGCCGGGCGGCGGCGGAAAAGCGCCTCGCCTTCGGCACCATCGACAGTTGGCTGATCTGGAAGCTGACCGGGGGAAACCGGCATGTTACCGAGGTCGGCAACGCTTCGCGCACCATGCTCATGGATTTGCGGACCCTGGCCTGGGAAAAGGGCCTGCTCAAGCTGTTCGGCGTCCCCGTAGGGGCCTTGCCGCGGATCCTGGCCTCGGACGCGGACTTCGGGGAAGCGGTCCTTCCAGGACTGGAAGGCGTGCGCATCCACGGCGTGGCCGGGGATCAACAAGCCTCCCTGTTCGGGCATCGTTGCTTCGCTAAGGGGTCACTCAAGAACACCTATGGCACCGGCTGCTTCCTGCTGCGGAACGCCGGTCCGGAATACGCCGCGCCTCCCAAGGGGCTTTTGGGCACCGTGGCCTGGACGCTTAAAGGCAAGACCACCTACGCCCACGAAGGCGCGGTCCTGATAGGCGGGGCGGTGGTGCAATTCCTCCGCGACGGCCTGAAAATCCTCGATCATGCGGGCGAATCCGAGGCCTTGGCCGCGTCCCTGACCGACAATGAAGGCGTTTATTTCGTGCCCGCCTTCGCGGGACTGGGGACACCGCATTGGGATCCGGACGCGCGCGGCCTCATCATCGGCCTCACGCGCGGAACCACGCGCGCCCATCTGGCCAGGGCGGCCTTGGAATCCATCGCTTTCCAAAGCCTGGATCTGTGCCGGGCCTTCGGAGGTTCCCTGAAGTCGTTGAACGTGGACGGCGGCGCCAGCGCCAATCGCCTCTTGATGCAATTCCAGGCGGATATCACCGGTACCGAGGTGCGCGTCAACCGCAGCCCCGAAGTCACGGCCCTGGGCGTGGCCATGCTGGCGGGCTTGGGTTGCGGGCTCATCGCTTCGCAGCGGGACCTCCTCAAGCTGGATCTGCCCTTGGACATCTTCACGCCCGCCATGCCCGCCGCCCGCCGCAAAGCGTTGGTGGAACGTTGGCACCGGGCGGTAGCGCGCTCTTTGGCGTGGGCGGTTTGAGGCGGCGCGCCATCGGTATCCCATGCATGTGCAAAAAAAGGGCCGCGAAGGTATAATAGGCATAAGATGATCGACCCGCGAAACGCCGCCGGCATGGATGGGACCCGAACCGAAGATCCGGGACGCTGGATCATGGTTTTGCCGCCCGAGGGCGCCGCGCGCAATGTGGGCGAAAAAGCCTGGGAAGCCTTGTGCGAAATACTCCCCGCCGGCGCCTGCAAGCTATTCGACACCAAATCCTACCTGGACGCGTTCGATCGGCTGCTCAAGCATCCCGCGGACGAAATGGTGGTCGATCTCGCCAACCAAGCCCTGGTGGTGCAATGCCTCGATTTCCGCGCCTCCCATGTACTGGTAATCGCATTGAGTCCGGTCACCCGTTTCACCGTGGACTTGCTGCGCCGCCAAGGCATGGATATGGTCCACTGGTTCATCGAGGATTTCCGGGAAGCCAAATACTGGCGCGAGGTTCTGCCCGCCTACAGCCGTTTCCTGGCCATTCAGCGCGGGCCCGTGGAACAAGCCTGCCTGGAAGCGGGCGTGCGTTACGGCTACCTCCCCACGGCTCCGATCCTGAAGCCGCGTCCCAGCGTGAAAACCTGGCGCGAGCGCGCCGATGGGATCGCCTTCATCGGTTTCCCCAGCAAATACCGCGTGGAAGTGCTGGAAGCCCTGGCCCGGGAAGGATTGCCATTAAAAGTGGCGGGACTGGGCTGGGAAAAATATCGAGGTCCTTTGGAAGCGCATCTGACCGGCCGGGGATGGTTCGGTCCCGAAGAGGCGTTCAAGCTGCTGGAGAATTCCCGCATCGGCCTGCACGTACCGTCCGAGGATCCGGGTCCCGATCGCGGGAGCAGCCATGTGAGCCCGCGCGTTTTCGACATCCTGGCGGCCGGCTGCCTATTGCTGTCCGAGGAGGCGCCCTTGATCCGGGAAACCCTGCGAGATTGCTTCATCCGCGAGTTCTGCGGTGCGGGCGAGGCGGTTCGCGCGGCGCGCGCCATCCTGGTTGAAGGCATCGACGACGGCATTCTGGCGGCCAATCGCGAAGCGGTGCTAAAGGATCATTCCTTCGCCAAGCGCATGGCGGATTTGTTCGCCCCGACGTCTTGATGGGGGCTATCCCCGGAATTGCCAAAGATCAGACGCTCTCCCGATCTTAGGCAATACCTATCTTGGATCTAGAGGACTCCGCGCCCTGTTTCCCGGCGGTTCCCTAATCCCTGAAAGGCAGAAAATGTACGGCAATCCTAGCGATTCCCTTTCCTCAGGCGGTCTCCCTGACGCATTCGCCCTGCTCATGCGCAGCATCGAGGATTACGCCATCATCATCATGGACAAGCAGGGCCAAATCCTGGACTGGAACAGCGGCGCCGCCCTGATTTTCGGGTATGCCCGCGAAGAGGCGCTGGGGAGGAACACGGCCTTCCTGTTCATACCTGAGGAGATCGACAAAGGGCTTCCGCAGTCGGAGATTGAAACGGCCTTGTCCACCGGCAAGGGGGATGGGGAGCGTTTTTACGCACGCAAGGACGGAACGCGTTTTTGGGGGTCCGGAGTCATGTATCCCCTGTTGCGGGAAGACGGGACGGCCATCGGACTCGTCAAGATCGTCCGCGACCTCAGTACTCTCAGGGACGCGCGCGAGGCTCTCCTGGAATCCGAAACCAAATACGAATTCATCCTGGAAAACCTGAAGGATCATGCCATCTTCCTGATCAATGCCGAGGGGCTGATCATCAGTTGGAACAAGGGGACGGAGCGCGTATTCGGGTACAAGGAGGAGGAAGTCATCGGCCAACCTTTCTCCAAGATTTTCACCGAAGAGGACGTCAAGGCGGGCATCCCCGGGCAGGAATTGATCATAGCCCTGACCAAGGGGAAAGCCGAAGATGAAAGATGGCATCTGCGCAAGGACGGTTCCCGTTTCTGGGCTTCGGGAGCGGTGGTGCCCATCAAAGCGGAAAAGCAAACCGGCCGCTTCATCAAGGTGCTGCGCGACGCCACGGAACGGAAACGGATAGAAGATGCCGATAGGATGGAATCCATGGGCCGCATGGCGGGCGGGGTCGCCCATGATTTCAACAACCTGCTGACTTCCATCCTGGGTTATTGCGAACTCCTTTCCGATACCGGATCCCCCGAAGCCGCCAAACGGGAGTGGCTGGATGAGGTTTTAAAGGCCGCCAACCGGGCCTCGGCATTGACCCGGGACCTGCTGGCCTTCACGAGCAAGCAGGTCATGGTTCCCGGAGCGGTGGATATCAACGAGATCATCCGCAAGATGGACGGGCTATTCCGCATGACGCTTGGAGAAGGCATAGGGTTCTCCACCTCCTTGGATCCGAAACTTCAGAAGACCCATCTGGATAGGAACCAGTTCCAGCAAGTGCTGCTTAACCTCACGCTCAACGCCAAGGAAGCCATGCCAAGGGGTGGCGAGGTCAGCATCACGACCGTCCATGTCGATGCCGGACCCGGCGAGGCGGGGACCCAAGGAGAGACCTCGCCCTATGTTTCCCTGGTCTTCAAGGATTCCGGCAAAGGGATGGACGCAGAAACCACGGCGCATGTTTTCGAGCCCTTCTTTTCCACTAAGCCCAAGACGGTGGGCTCGGTAGGACTGGGACTATCGACCACCTACGGCATCATACAGCAAAGCGGCGGCACCATTGCGGTCACCAGCGTACCGGATAGCGGCACGGAATTCGAGATCCATCTGCCCGTGCTGAGGGAGGAGACCCTGGGTAACCTCGGGGATACGGCGTCCGGGCGGGAATCCCCTCCCATGGCCGCCGGGGAAGCCGCCGGGGAGACCATACTGTTGGTGGAAGACGAAACCGGAGTCAGGAAGCTGGCCGCGGCCGTGCTGCGGAGAAGCGGTTACTCGATCATGGAGGCCGCGGACGGCG
>JBDSWM010000362.1:0-5095 GCA_039926685.1 Fibrobacteria bacterium
GGTGGCTATGCCGGCCCGGAATCCCATGGCGCGCAGCTGGGCCACTGCGGCTTTGTACTCCTTGCCAGGCTCGAAGTCCACGTACACCGTATGCAGAGGTAGTCCGGCCAAGGAGTCCAAAGCGGCAGGCTCGCGGATCAGCAGGTTGAGACGGGGTGGATCGTTATCCGGCGCGGACGCGGAGAAAGCGGTGCGTAGGCCTTGCAAGGATTCCGATTCCAGCCAGGCTTCCGCTTCCTGCGAGGTGCGCAACACGAGGGGCTCAGCCGCCAGGCGCCGGGCTTGCAAGGCGATCACGGCCGCCTGCCGGGCTTTGCGCATTTCCTTGTCCGCCAAGTACAGGCCAGTGGGAACCGCGAATTCGAAAGCCGCGGAATGATATCCGGATCCGGACAGCCCGCCGATTTCCTTTTCGGCCCTTTCCCGGGTCAAGGCGGTGGCGGGATTATGGGCCGTTTGCAGCGCGGCCGGCGAACTGCCTTCGCCCGTCCGTCCCGCTGCGTCGGTTACGGTAACGCGCAAGGGACGACCTTCCGCGCCTTCGGCGCGCAAGGTCACGGGCAGGGTTTTCCAAAGGGACTTGTCCGTGAAGCTGCGGCGGATTTCCCGCTCCAGGGAAGGGGAGTCGTTGAGATAGACGACGGCGCCCGCGGGTATCTCCCCGATGGGGAATTGGTTGGAGAATGCCAGATCCCATTCCCCTTCGGCGCCGGATAGGCCCGAAGCGCCGGCATAGGGGGACTTGGCCGCGGCCACCTTATCCGCGGAGAAAATTCGCGCGCCCCAGCTGCGTTCGCTTCTCTCCCGCGTTCCCGCTTCGCCCGCTTCCGGGTAGGCTACGAATAGAAGGCCGTCCCCGGCCTGGAGGGCGCGCCGACTGCGGATCCGCAAACCCTGGGGACGCAAGGCCGAGACCGCGCCGATATCCAGGCCGCGATGCGATCCGTAGCGACCGTCCACTAGGCGTTGATGATCGACGCCGCCCAGCCAGCCCTTGAAGAATCCGCGCGAATAGGTCACTTGCAAGGCGTCCACGGCTTCCCGATCGGGATCCTTCCCGCCGGGCCGGGACCCTGCGGATTCCATCCCGGCTGCGATGGCCTGGCGGTAGGCCGCTGCCGTGGAAGCCACGTATTGCGGGGTTTTGAGCCGGCCTTCGATTTTGAACGAATCGATGCCCAGCGCCATCAGGCCGGGGACATCGTCCAAGCCGCAAAGATCCTTGGGCGAGACCAGGTAGCGGCGCGCTCCTAATTCGCGTTTTTCCCCGTCCACCATCAAATCGTATTCCATGCGGCAGGATTGCGCGCATTGGCCGCGGTTGGCGGAACGGCCGCCGAAACCTTCGCTTGTCAGGCATTGGCCCGAATAGGAAACGCATAGGGCGCCGTGCACGAAAACTTCCAGCTCCTTGTCCGTATGCCCGCGGATTAAAGCCATTTCCGGGAGGGAAACCTCGCGGCCGAGCACGTAACGTTTGAGGCCAAGGTCCTCCGTCAAGGCGATGGCCTCATGGTTGGTGACCGTCATCTGGGTGGAAGCATGCAGGATTTGGGCGGGGGAGAGGAAACGGATCAAGCGCGCCACCCCGGGGTCCTGGACGATGAAGGCGTCCACGCCGCTGCGCAGTCCCCGCGAGAGATCGGGAAGCAATTGGCGCAGCTCCTGCTCGAAAATGAGGACGTTCAGGGCCAGGAAAACCTTGACCTCATGCTTATGGCAAAAGGCGATCATCCCATCCAGATCATCCCAGGTATGATCCTTGGCGCGGCCGCGCGCGTTGAATCCCGGAAATCCGACATAGATGGCATCGGCCCCGTTGTGGACCGCGGCCATGCACATGTCCATATCGCCCACGGGGGAGAGGATTTCGGGCAGGCGGATGGGCGGCGGGATTGGCATGGTGGCGGAAATATAGGAAGCGGAGGCCTAAGTGGCCGAAAGGCCGGGTACGGGAGGCAAACCCGTGAATCAGGGCCGGAAAAGCGATAGAATATGCCAAAGACCGAAAGGAATCCCATGGGCATCACCATCCATTACCACGGCCGGGTCAACCCCAAGTTGAAGAACAAGGAGTTCTACATCTACTCCGGCCTCATATGCAAAGAGAAGAAATGGGAGATCACGGATCTGATCGAGCATGATGGGGAGTCCGTGCTGGACAATCCGGACGGGGACATCCCCTATCAAGGCAAGCTCACCACTTTCATCGTCACCATGCACGAGCATTGCGAGCCGTTGAAGTTCCAGATTACCCAGGACGGGTATTTCAAGAATTGGTGCAAGACCCAGTTCGCGCCCCTGGAGGTGCACATGGGTGTCGCAGACTTCTTCCATCAGGTCAAGATCAAGCTGAGCGAATTGGTGGTCCAGGACGAAGGCGCCTATTGGGAGTCTAAGGATGCGGAAGCCTTGGAGGAGCGCATCATCAAATGCTTCATGGAGATGCAGAAATCCAAGGAAGAGGATCCCGCCTTTTACGGACCGGTGAAATCCGAGAACGGGCGGATCACGGATTTGATGAGGGAAGCCGACGCCTAGTTTTCCTTGAGCTCCGCAATCATCTTTTCCGCGTCCGGATCCTTCTGATCCGCCGCTTTCAGGAACCATTTGAAGGCGGTGGTTTCGTTCCGTTCTACGCCTTTGCCCGAGCGATACAATTGGCCCAGCTTGAATTGCGCCTTGGCATGGCCTTGATCGGCCGCTGCCTGGAACCAGCGGGCGGCCTGGTACAGGCTCTTGGGGGCGCCTTTCCCGACACGGTACATGAGCGCTACCTTGTATTGCCCCTCGGTATACCCTTTCTCGGCCGATCGCTTATACCATTTGAAGGCCATGGAATCGTTGCGGGGCACGTCCTTGCCCTGCTCGTACATCTCGCCCACCTGGAATTGATCCTCGCGGGAGCCGTCCAGCGCCTTGCGCAGGAACACCTTGGTCGAGTCCTCGTCATCGGTCACGGCCACGGAGCCGCTGGCCTTGCGCGGCGCGGGAGGGAGCGCCGGTTGCGGGGGCAATGACGCCGCGCTTCCCGGCTCCGCGCCGAACGCCGGATTAACCTGGCCGGCGGCGCGGGTTTCCGCTCCCGAACCCTGGGTCATCTTCTGCAGAGGGAGCACCTTCAGCCTGGTCAGGGCGAACCCGATCAAGGCGAAGGCGATCAACCCTATAATCGCGGTTTTTCCGACGGGCAAGCGTCCGGAGCGGCGCCTCTGGAAAGGCGTGGAAAGGGCTTTTTGCAGCATGGGGATGGTGCGCGTCTGCATATCTTCGGGCAGCAGCTGCATGGCGGGCGCGCCGGCCAGCACGGGTAACTTGCGGGTTTCCCAGGAGCGGGCCCTGAGTTTTGTGGTCTTGGGACCGGTCTTGGTCTTCATTCCCGACTCTTGCGCCATCCGGTAGAGATCCTGGGTGACCAATCCCACCAAGGAGGGGATGTCATCGAAGATCTTGGCGTCATGCCGGCTTTCCAGCTTTTCCCGGAAGTTTTTCAATTGGGCCGCGCGCGCCGGTTCGCGTTCGAAATGCGACGGGTACATTCCGGCCTTGGAATCCCGCAAATAGACCAGCACCGGCTTGCCTTGGGCGATGGCTTCCTCGTACTCGGCTTCCCCATGGGGGATGTCCAATCCGGGAGCGATGACGCCTTGAAGATTCCCGAGGATGAGAACGAGCACATCCGCGCCACGAATTTCCTCCTTGGCGCCGTCCAGAGGCTGGATGGACCGCGGGCAATAAAAAGTCAGCGCGGAGAATTGATCGGACAATCCTTCCAAGCCGTCCAATACAGCGTTCCTTTCGCTGACAAGGTCGCGGTAGGTGCTGCACACGAATACATGGAGGGACTTTTCCATGGGATCCCCTGGTTTTATCGTGATGGGTCCCCCTGGCAGGCGGGACGCCGATGCCTTTTACGCGGTTATCCCGGTTTCAACCAGGCATTCCGGTACTGCCGGACTGTTGCGCAAATGTGAAAAAAGGGAAGCCAGCAGAGGCCCTCTGAATCCCGCTATACGGGGTAGAGGGATAATGCTGATCCCGGACTGAACCACGAAATCTACTTCCTGCCCGGTAAGGGGTCAATCGGGAAGCAAGGCTCCTTTGGCTCGGAAGAATCAAACTATGAAAAAACCCAAACCGTGACCGGCTATTTTTCCAACTCCGCCAGGTTGAGCGCAGCGGGGGCCGATAGCGAGTCCCCGGCCAATGCGGCCAGGAGACGGGCTTTGGCCCCGACCTTGTCGCCAGCCATCATCAAGCAGGCGCCCCAGCTGCCCAGGGCCTCAGGAAATCCGGGCAGGACCGATTCCACCAGTCTGAACTCTTCCTGGGAGGCGGCCAGGTCGCCCGCGGAGCGATGCGCATTGCCGAGGTTGAAAACCAATGCCGCCAAGGCCTGTTCCGGGCGGGCGTTCCCCAGTGAGTACCAGGGACGTTTCACCAGCGTGAAGCGTTCCCGGTAGAAGGAGTCGCTGCGGGCGATGCCGCGCCGGAGGGTTTCGACGTTGCGCGGCTCGCCTGCGCGCGGGAGATAGCGGACGAAAATATGGCCCGGCAGGAACACGGGGACGAAATCCAGATCGAGCGACCGGCCCAGCGCCACGTACAACAATGCGAGACCTACGCATGCGCCCCTGCGGCGCTGTATCACCAGGCTGGGCACGGAAGTGGCGAAGTCCGCCCCCACGGTATCGGCGGCGATCCCCAGCGTGTCGAAGAAGAAGGCGTTGAGTACCGCGATACGGATGGAATCGAAACTATTCCGGGCGGAATCGAAAGGAACACGGGCGGAGTCCGCCTCTGCTCCCGCGGGCGGAATGGCGGCGAGGATGGGTTTCAAGCGTTGCGAATAACTATACAGGCTTTCCGCCACGATGGATTTCCCCGTGGACCCTATTTCCCGCAAGGCCAGGGCGTCCAGGGACGCCAGTTGATCGAGAAAATCGGCGGGATGCTTGTTGAGGATGGCCGCCGCTTGCGAGGCTGCATCAGGCCGCTCCAGGCGGCAGGCGGAAAGCTGGCCCAGGATCAGGATCGCGGCCAGAGCTGGGAAGCGCGGGAACGTCGCGAGGCGCACGAACGCCGCGAGGCGCGG
>JBDSWM010000363.1:0-4313 GCA_039926685.1 Fibrobacteria bacterium
AGGAGGAACTGGAAGAGCAAATCCAGGAATCCAAGGAGCATGCCGCGCTTTTCCGGACCACCCTGGCTACTGCCGCCAAGCGATTCGCCGCCTTGGCCCGGATCGAGGAAAAGCACGCCAATCTCTATCGCCGCACTTTGGAAAATGTGTCTCAAGACAAATAACGACCAGGCCCGGGCCGAAGGAGAAAAACATGAAAAAATGGAAATGCGTAATATGCGGTTTCATCTACGATGAAGCCTTAGGGCTGCCGGAAGAAGGCATCACGGCGGGCACGCGCTGGAAGGACATCCCGGAGGATTGGAGCTGCCCGGATTGCGGCAGCGTGAAAAGCGATTTCGAAATGGTAGAGGCCTAACAAGCCTCAGCGGAGTACTCGGCGCAACTCGATGGTGGGAGGATCCGTGAGAAACACCATTTGCAGTTTTTCGCCGTGGGTTACAAGCCTTCGCAGGAGCGGGAGAACATGAGACTTGTAATGTTCGCGGACCTCTTCCGTGAAGCCCCTGGCGTCGATGGATTCCAGGATTTCGATGGTTTTGCTGCCGGACGCGGGGATGATGGTTATTTCCCGGGGAGCGGACAACGGCCTTTTCTCGCCGGCTTTACGGCCGCGGCGGGTGCGGCTCTCTTCGGAAATCAGGCCCTTTTTGCGTAGCTGGGTTTTCATGCTGAAAAAATGGGGCTTGGACAGCTCCTTGAAGTCCAGGCTCTTCACCAATTCGTCATAAGTGCAAGCCGGATGCTCCTGGATGAACTGCTTGGCCTTTTCGTTCAGCTTTTTTTTCTCGATTTTTTTCAACGTCGATTCCTTTGCTTCTGCAGTATCGCTTTGTCCATGCCTTTGTTTTCCGGAGAATGGATCGGCGCGTTTGTCGCCAAACCTGTCAAAAACCCCGCCCATCAGGAACAATGCGCTTACGTCCTTGCCGCCGGTACGGGGTTTTTCCCGCTCTTCCCTGGCCTTGATTGCTTGATCCACTTCATTGAAATGCTGGCGGGATACCACAGTGTCCCCCGTGAAAACCTGGAACGCTTCGAAATCCTTGCCCGGATTGTTTTTCAGAAACACATATACTTTTTGTTTCAAGGGATTGTTAAAAAGCAAATCCGGTTTTTCTTTGATGACTGAGGTGTTCATATTCGTCCCGCTTGCAATGACATATCGGCAAAATGCCTTAATAAGACCGTATAGGCGGGAACCGGCCTTTAAGCGCCATCCCCGCGAATCCCATTTGCTGTTGTTTTTTATCCGGACGTTTCTTCAACGAGTCCGGCCCAAGGGCATCCACGCTATTCATTAGCATCAGCCAAGCCCAAACAATCTCTTCGCGGATAAACTTACATAATTTTCCGGAATAACAAAGCAAAACGGTTCCGGACCGGGTTAAAACAAAATCAAGCCAGTCAAAATCAGGCCGACGGGCGCGCGGAGGCCGGGGCCGCATTTAGCTACATTCATAATATGCTCTTAATAGACCCGCATGGACGGCGGATGCGAAAATTGCGGGTGCAACTAACCGATGCCTGCAATTTCCGGTGCTTTTATTGCATGCCGGAAGGCTCGCGCTTTCAGCCCGCCAATCGGTTGCTTTCGCCCGAAGAAATCATCTCCATCTGCGAAGCCATGTCCATCCTGGGAGTGGAGGAGATCCGGGTTACCGGGGGGGAACCCACGGTGCGGCCCGAATTCAACGCCATCATCGCCGGCTTGGCCCGCATCGCCTGGAAGAAATTCGGGCTCACCAGCAACGGCTTCCTCCTGGCCGATAAGCTGCCTTTGCTTCGCGATGCTGGTTGCGACCACCTCAACATCAGCCTGGATAGCTTGCAGGAAGCGAAATTCCGGACTATCACCGGCAGCGCCCATTTCAGCAAGGTTCTCGCGGCCATTTTGCGCGCCAAAGCCATGGGCTTTCATGTGAAGATCAATACCATCGTTTTCCGCGGGGTCAACGATGACGAACTTCCTTCTTTCCTGGAATTCTCCGCCGACCACGGTATCGAGGTCCGCTTCCTGGAGCTGATGCGCGTAGGCCCCGCCCTCGACGCCCATGCCGACCAATTCATGCCCGCGGAGGAAATGCTGGATCGGCTTCGTATCCACGACACCTTGGAGCCCACGGAAGCCCCGGCCGATTCGACCTCGTTCGGTTTCCGCACTGCGCGCGGAGCCCGCATCGGATTCATCGCATCCGAATCGAAGCCTTTCTGCGGCGCATGCTCGCGCTTGCGGCTATCCGCCACTGGCAAACTGCGCTCCTGCTTGTTCTCGGATACCGGCGTGGAACTGCGGGGCCGCGATGTCCTGGATTATCCGGAAATCCTGCGGGAAGTGATGGCCATGAAACCGGCAGGGCGCTTGCCCCACATCCATCAAGCCATGAACCAAATCGGCGGCTAAAAGCCGCCTAAAAAAATACCTGCGGTTATTATTTCAGCGCGCCTAATCATCCAGGTCGAATCCCAATTCGAAGCCGGTGCCGAAGTGCAGGTAATAGAAGGGCCGGCCATCCTCGACTCCCGCCATGCCGGCGCGTAGGCTGCCCAAGGGCGTCAGATAGCCCGCCTGGATCTCCCAATGCGCCCGGTAAGGGACTATCCAGTCCCTGTAGGTCTTGTAGTCCTCCTGTTCAGCGAACAGCACCGGATCATAATTGCGGTAGGCTCCCGCGATAAGCCGCAAGCCAGCTTTGCCGAAAGCAGGAGCATATTCGACCTTAAGGTCCTGGAATTTACGGGAGCGCAAGAAGTCCAGGAAATATTCGTCTCCGAAAGTGAAGGCGTCGATGCGCCCCATTTCCAGCATATCGAACCGATCCGATACGGGCTGTTCCTGATCCGACCAGTAAAATTGGTCCATGAAATGGAAGTCCCCCAGGCTCACGCGCAGGTGCGACTCCAGGCTCGATGTCGCGTACCTGACCTGACCGAAAGTATTGACCCGGTTCAGATTGCGGTAGCGGAGACGGAGCGATTGCGCGTGCTTTCCCGCCGCATCCCGTTTGCCCATCCCCAGGTATCCCGTCTCCTGGAAATCCGTGGAGAGGAAACCGGGTTGGCCGTCGTCGATGATGCCGGGTAATTCCATCTCATGCTTTTGGATGGCAGTCCTCAAAAAGGCGGAGGGGATCGGGAAAATGGTGAGGAAAACCTCGGAAAGCGTCCGATCGAGCCGGAAATAATACGATCCCAGATTTTGCGCCGGGCGGCTCGAAGTGTAAGGGTAAGCGATCTCCCAGTGGGTCGTGGTCAGGCCTAATTCCATATGGACGGGATATACCGGCGCTATCATCACCCGGCCCGCATAGCCAGGGCGATGGCCGCCAAGGACCCCGACGGCTTCGGCCTGGAAAGGGATATAGAACGGCTCGCTCCAGGTCAGACCCGTGAAGGCTTCCGGGGCGCGGTCCGCAAGATCATCGCCCATGAACATGAGGTTATAGCCGGCGCGGAATATGATTTTGGATTTCTCTCTGGCATCGAATACCAGCATGGCATTGTCAGTGCGGCTGGCCTTTGACCATTCCAAATCGAGATCGGTGTAATATCCGGAAGCCGTCAAGGCTGCGATGGCGTTTTCGCTGCCGCTGTCCAAGGGATCCTTTTCGGAATTGCGGAGGATGTCCAGGAGCAATTGCCTTCCCCCCGAAGCGAGCGGATTGACTGATAGCCGGTTGAGATCCAAACGTCCCTCCGCCCCTTCGGCCGGGGGTGGCGCGGAAGAATCCTTGGCCAGGGCGGATTGCAGGATGTCCATGGAACGCAACGCCGAGGTATAACCCAGATCGATCCATTTTTGCGGATCGCTTTCCTGCGGATCGAATTCCCCCTCCGGATTCAAATCGAGGGTCATGATTTTAGGCGCGCGCGCATCTCCTCCCGCCGGATCGGCGTTTCCGCCGGCCTTTTTGAACCTGGCATGGAGATGCAAGGAATCGACCCAGGTCACGGAACCGGCTTCCAAAGCGGATGGGCGGAGATTTCGGCCGGGTTGGATCACGATGATCCGGTCGCAGGTAAAGGGGAGATCAGCCGCGTCCACGGTGTTCCCGGAAAGCAATGCTCCGGAAGCAAAAGGCCATAATCGGGTCCTTTGCCGCACTAGGTTCGCCGGTAGCAGAGAACCTTTAAGGATATTTTGCAGGTTGCCATCGCTGATCACGGCCTGCTTTTCGACTGTGAGGTCGGCCACTTGCACGGCCAGGCGGCGCGGCGTTCCGGAAAGGTCTTCCACCGGGCCACCGGGAGCGTCATGGGTCAAACGGGCCAGCAGCCAGGAGAGATGCAGATACTCCCCCTTCTCCCCTACC
>JBDSWM010000364.1:0-16001 GCA_039926685.1 Fibrobacteria bacterium
GCCAGGGCTCATGCCCCACCAAGGCGACGCGGCGCGGCAGCCGCAGGCGGGTAAGCCGGGCCAGGGCTCCCGCGGGCGAGACCCCATGATGCAATTCCGGGACCTCCAGGAGATCCTTTTCGGCAAGATCCAGGGAGCGGGCCAGCAGTTCCGCGGTTTCCCGGGTGCGTTCCGCCGGGCTGAAGAGGATCTTTTCCGTTTCCGGCCGTAGCCGGCGCAGGCCCTTGCCCGCGCGCTTGAATTCCTTGCGCCCCTTGGGCGTCAGCGGCCGCAGATCATCGTCGGGATAAGCGGCCGCATCGGGCTTTCCGGCTTGCCCATGGCGAACGAGGAGGATTTCCATAAGGGCTCAATATAAGCTTCCGGCGCCGCGGGGATTCATTTATTGAGCAATTGCCCATGCGCGGAGGGTTCCCTCGACGCCTCCGGGAGCGCCCGGGCGTGCGTCTCTTTACGGGGAAAGGAACCGCCCTGGGGATTATCCATCAAAAAGGCCTGGGCATCGAAACGCGCTTCCCCGGCTTCGGGTTTCATGCGTATATAACTGCCTCCCTGGGTCATGAAATGCGCCTTGGCGTTGTCGGCCCAATAGATATCCAGGATTTCCTCCAGGCGCCCGCGCAGGTCCGCGTCGAAAACCGGGATCAGCACTTCCACGCGTTCGCGCAGGTTGCGCGTCATCCAATCCCCGCTGCCCATGAAAACGACGGGCTCGCCCTGGTTCTCGAAACGGAAAATCCGGCTATGCTCCAGGAACCGCGCGACCACGCTGCGCACCTGGATGGTTTCGCTCAAGCCCTCCACGCCCGGGCGCAGGGAGCATATGCCCCGCACCATCAGGCGGATGGGCACGCCCGCGCCGGAAGCCTGGTACAAGGCCTCGATGATGTCCGGATCGATGAGGGCGTTCATCTTGGCGAAGATGCCGGAAGGACGGCCCGCGCGCGCATTGGCCTCTTCCCGGCCGATCAGGCGCAGGGTTTCGTCCAGGAAGTTCACCGGCCCCACAAGGAGGTTGGGGAAGGCCGGGGACTTGGCATGCGAGGTGAGGAAGTTGAAGACCCCGGAGATGCCTTCCGTCAGATTCCTGTCCGCGGTGAACAGGCTGAGATCAGTATACAGGCGCGCGGTCCCGGGATGGTAATTGCCCGTCCCGATGTGGGCGTATTCGCGGATCCGGCTATCCGTGCCCGTGCCTTCGCGCCGGAGCACCAAGGACAACTTGCAATGCGTCTTCAATCCGACCAGCCCGTACACCACCGTGCCGCCGCTGTCCTGCAGCTGGCGGGCCCAGTTGATATTGGATTTCTCATCGAAGCGGGCCTGCAGTTCCACCACCGCCGTCACTTCCTTGCCGAGCTCGGCCGCCTCCAGCAACGCGTACATCACCGGGGATTCCGCGCTGGTGCGGTACAAGGTCTGCTTGATGCACAGCACATCCGGATCGAGCGCGGCCGCGCGGATGAAGTCGATGACGGGATCGTAGGAATCGAAGGGATGATGCAGGAGGAGGTCGCGCTCGCGCAAGCGCGCGAAAACGTCCCTGGGGTCGGGAGTTCCGGTCGCGGCGGCAAGATGGCGCGGGGAGTGGGGCGGGAATTTCAAGGCCGGGAAGGCGGCCATCTGGTAAAGGCCCATGAGGCGGTTCAGGTTCACCGGCCCCGGCGCGCTGAAGACCAGCTCCGGTTCCAGGTCGAAATTGTCCATCAAGGCGATGCGGATGCGGGCGGGAGTGTCTTCGTCGATCTCCAGGCGCACCACGTTCCCCTTGCGGCGGTTGTGCACCACTTCCTCCACCGTATCAAGCAAGTTACTAGCGTCCTCCGTCATGTAGAGATTGCTGTTGCGGGTCACGCGGAAGCTGGCTTGGCCCTTGATGCGATAGCCTCGGAACAGCTCGCCCATGAAAAGCTTGATGACGTCGTAAATGAACACGAAGCGATGGTCCCCGCCCTGGGACGGCAGCTCCATGACGCGGGGCAGGCAGCGGGGGATGGCCACCACGCCCAGGCCACCGCGCTTGCCGGGGATTTCCTCCTCGAGCCATACACCCAGGCACAAGGCCTTGTTCAATACCCAGGGAAAGGGATGGGCAGGATCCACCTTGATGGGCGTGAGCAATGGGAAAATCTCCTTGTGGAAACGGCGCTGCAGCTCTTCCCTTTCCGCGGGCCCCAGATCGGCCAGGCCGAGCACCTTGATCCCCTGGGCGCCCAGCTCCGGGATCAATTCGTCGTTCCAGCAACGGTATTGATGCGCGACCATGGCGTGCACGATGCGGAGCAGGCCGGTGAGTTTTTCCCGGCAGTCCAGCCCGGCGATGCCGTCCACGGGCACGGCCGATTCCACCTTTTGCAGGAGCCCGGCCACGCGCACTTCGAAGAACTCGTCCAGGTTGTTGGCGACGATGGAAAGGAATTTCAGGCGTTCCAGCAAGGGGTTTTCCGCGCTGCGCGCCTCCGCGAGCACGCGCCGGTTGAAGGTCAGCCAGGAAAAATCGCGATCGATATAACGGGCTTGGCTGCGCGGATGCTTGTTCGGTTCTGGCGACATGCCGGTTCTCCTGTTACTGCCCGGGTACCCGATGGAGATGAGAACTTAGGCAGCGGATGTTTCAGCTTCGTTTCAATCGGCGTGAAAATCCGCTCTCATGACCCTGAAAATGCGCAAGCGGAGATATCCCTGCTTGAAAATGGGCGAGGGCGCGCGGAACAAGTCGGAAACCCGCCTGCAACCGGGGGGATACCCGGCCGGTACCGGCTTGTGGGAGCCGCCTGTTTAATTTGCCTGACGTACCCGATGACGGAAAAGGAGGCAAGATGGAAATCCAATCGAATGCGCGGGGGAAGGGCAATGTCCTATTGGTCGAGAATGATCCGGCCCTGCGAGCGGAGGCGGCGTGGACCTTGCGCCAGGCGGGCTATGGCGTATTCGAAGCCGAAGACGGTTATCAGGCGTTCCTGCTCAGCGAATCCCTGGCCCAGCCCTTGCATTTACTGGTAGCGGAAGTGCGCGTGGGCGCGGACCTGAGCGGGGTGGAATTGGCGCGCCATCTGCGGGTGCTGCGGCCGGGCATGCTCGTGCTTTACCTGTCCACCATTCCCGGCAATCCGCAATTGCGCAAGGAATTGCAAGCGGCGCTGGACACCTACCTGTCCAAGCCGTTCTCACAGGATGCCCTGTTGGCGAAAACGGACGCGTTGATGGAAAAGTCGCGGGCCAGGACGGGCCGCGTCCCAGCGGCGTTTCAGAGCGCTCAGGGTGTAAAGGCCAAAAGTTGAGCCGCGGCTTCGGCTTCGATCGTCGCTAATGGGCGCGGGCATTCCGCTCCCTCGGGCGTGATGCAGGCGATGATGCGGCCTGACTCGTCCCAGAACTTGGCCTGGCCGTCGCGGATCCCGTCCGTGAAATGCTCGAGCGATTTCATCTTGCCGTTCGCATGCCAGCGGAAGGAGTAACCTTGGCGATACCCGGACACGTAGGTCTCCATGGACGCTTTTTCGCCATTGGGGTACCATGCCAATTGGATTCCATGGCGGACCATGGCGTCGTCTTCGGCGCGCAGGAAAGCGGCCTTGGATTTGAGGGCGCCGTCCCCATAGTGTTCTTCGCGGAGGCTCGGATGCGTGCAGGCGCACAGGCAGGATGCGATCGAGGCGGCCAGCAGGATGGATTTCAACATAAAAGCTCCCGGTTCCCGGTTGGTTTCGTTGTGCATGGTGAAAGCTTACCCCTGCCATGTTGCGGATCGTTTGCGATCCGGTTTCACCGCGCCTTCCGTCCTGCCCGGGTTGCGGCGTTTGAGGCGGCCATGGCGCTAACCGGCAAGCAACAGCGGCGAAACAGGAACCCAACGCCGCTTCCGTATTCTTATGGGAACGGCGGGACCCGCTGGGTAAAAACCGCCATCATCCGCGAAAGGGGTTTGGCATGAAGACCATGAAGGCAGATACGACGGAAAGCACCGGGAACCGGCCTCCCATATTATCGCTATTGCCGGAAATGCCGGTATCGCGCTCCGGAGAGCAGGGAACCGAGGCGCAGATGGCGCATCCTTTCCCGCTGGGGGAAACCGTCGAGTTACCCGTGGCCATCAAAGGCTACCCCTGCAATCCCGGAGGCATCCCGCCTTTGATGGTGGAAACGGGGGAATACATCCTCCGCTTCGCCCGCGATTCCTACGACTTGGACAATGTCTGCAAGCTCCGTTTCGAGGTGTACAACCTGGAGATGGACGAGGGCCTGGAGGATTCCTACCGCACCCATCGCGACGTGGACGAATTCGACGCGCAATGCCATCATCTCATCGTCGTGCACCGATCCAGCGGGGCGCTGGCCGGGACCTACCGTATCCAGACAGGCCCCATGGCCATGCTGCGGGGAGGATTCTATTCGGCCCAGGAATTCGATCTTTCCGGCTTCCCCCGGGATTTCATCGACCGCTGCGTCGAAGTCGGGCGCGCCTGCATCGGCCGCGAGCATCGCAACGGCCGCGTATTGCAATTGCTCTGGAAGGGCCTGGCCCGTTATCTGGACTGGAACGGCAAGCGATACCTTTTCGGCTGCTGCTCGCTGACAAGCCAGGATCCGGCCGAGGGGCGCGCGCTGTACCGCCGTTTGCTGGCCTTGGACAGCCTGCATCCCACCTTGAACGCCATCCCCAAGCCCGAATACTCATGCGAGGCCGGCATGCTGGAAATCCTGGATACCCCGCAGCCGCGCCTTCCCCGCCTGTTCGAGGGTTATCTCAATCTGGGCGGTCTGGTGTGCGGCGAGCCGGCCCTGGATCGCAAGTTCAAGACCATCGACTACCTGGTGGTGGTGGACACGCAGGAGATGCCGCAAGGCGTGTACCGGAAGATGCTGGCTTGAAGTCCGGCCCCGGCCCCAAGCCGAGCCGGCGCGGCGTCCCGGCGGCGTGGATCCGGGTCGCCCTCTTCCTGCTGTGGACCGGAGCGATCATCGCGGCCTGGCTTGCGCGCAGCGTTTTCCTGCGCGTTGCATCCCGTTCCTCCGCATCGCTTCCCGTGGAAGCGGCGCGCTTCTCCCGATGGTGGAGCCTGGGCGCTTTGCGGCTGTTGGGTATCCGCGTGCGGGTGCACGGCCGTCTTCCCCCCGCGCCCTTCTTCCTGGTGACGAATCATCTGGGTTACCTGGACATCGCCGTCATCGCCTCGCAAATCCCCTGCACCTTCGTCTCCAAAGCTGAAGTCGCGGGCTGGCCCGTGTTCGGAACTCTGGCTTCCCTGTCCGGCACCCTTTTCGTGGATCGGAAGTCGAAGCGCGATACCGGCCGCGTCAGCCGCCTGATCGGGAGCCATTTCGCGGCCGGTGGCAGCCTGTCCTTGTTCCCCGAAGGCACCAGCACCGCCGGGGAGGAGGTGGCGCCGTTCCATTCCGCTTTGCTGGAATTCCCGGCCTCCGCCCGCTATCCGGTGCATTGCGCCGCGCTCCGTTACCTGGCTCCATCCGGGTTCCCTCCCGCGGCTTTCACCATGTGCTGGTGGGGCGATGCCGATTTCCTGCCCCATTTCCTGAATCTATTCCGCATGCCGGGAATGGAGGCCGAGATCGCCTTCGCGCCCGCCCCCATTACCGGAAGCGATCGGAAATCCCTGGCCGCATCGCTGCAGGAGGCGGTGGAAGAGCGCCTTGGCTATCTCCGCGGAGACGCCTCCCCGATCCGGAAAACCCGCTCGGTGCCGGAAATCCGGGTCCCGGCTTGAGCCCAACCCCTCCCCGGCGGGAATCGCTGGCATGGGCGGCCCGCTTGACGAAAGGGCTCCCTCATTTGTTCCGGGCCGCGGCCTTGTCCATGGGGCTCCGTCTGGGCAAGCGCAGCCTGCGGCAGCGCCTGGCGGATTTCCCCACCGGGGAATTGCCGTTGGGAACCGCCGTGCGCGTGCGTTTCGACCGGCACCAGATCCCGTTCGTGGAAGGGGATTCGGATCGCGACGTGGCTTTCGCGCTGGGGATGGTGCATGCCCATTTGCGTTTGGGCCAGATGGAAATCACGCGCCGCCTGGCCCGCGGCACGCTGGCGGAATTGCTGGGGCCCTTCGCCGTACGCCTGGATCATTCCCTGCGCAGCCTGGAATTGGGATTGGCGGTCCCCGCCATCCGGGCCGCGCTGCCGCCGGACACGGCCGAGTGGCTGCAAGGATATGCCGAGGGCGTAAGCGCCTACCAGCAGCGCATGCGGAAAAGGCCCTTGGAGTTCCTGCTCCTGCGCATCCCTATCGAGGCCTGGAGCGTCGAGGACGTGCTGATGATCTCGCGCCTGGCGGGAGCGGACGTGAACTGGGTTCTCTGGATGGAAATCCTGGGATTGCGGCGGGCCTATGTTTGGCGGGTGGTATGGGGGAAAATCCTCGATCTCGGGTTCGCTTCGCCTTCCAGCTTCACGCCCGGCGCCTGGGACGCGTATCTGCCGCGGTTGCTGGGCAAGGTGATCCGCAGCGGGAGCAACTCCTTCGCGGCCCGGGCGGCCGATGGCGGCGCCTGGCTGGCCAGCGATCCGCATCTCAGCATCATCGCGCCCAATGTATGGATGCTGGCGGGCTATCGCTCGCCTTCCTATCACGTGGTGGGCCTGATGCTGCCCGGCCTGCCGTTCGTGGCTTTGGGAAGGAACCGGAACCTCGCCTGGGGCGCGACCAACATGTACGCGGCCAGCAGCGATCTGGTGGACGTGGGCGGACTGCCCGCTTCGCAGTTCACGGTGCGCAAGGTGATCATCCGCATGCGCGGCTGGTTCCCCAAGGAGATCGAATTGCGCAGCACTCCCTACGGTCCCGTCATCAGCGACGCGCCTTTCCTGAAGCTCTACCGGGGCGCGCCCATTTCGCTTCGCTGGATGGGCCATCTCCCCAGCGATGAGGTCTCCGCCTTCCTGGCCGCCAATCGGGCCGGCGATTGGGATGGTTTCCGCGCCGCCTTTTCCACCTATGCCGTGTCCGGGATGAATGTAGTCTACGCCGATGCCGCGGGCCGGGTGGGCCAATTGATGGCGGTGCGCCTGCCCCGCCGGCCGCAAGGGATCCCGCCCGATCTGCTCACGCAACCGGCCGAATCAGACCTGGCCTGGTCGCAATTGCCCGATTCCCGGACGCTGCCCTGTTGGTGCGATCCATCCGACGGTTTCGCCGTTTCCGCGAACAACCTGCCGGCGCGTACGGATTTCCCGATAGGTTACCTATTCCCGCCCGGGGATCGGCATAATCGCATCCGCGCCCTGCTCCATGGCGGCCGGGACATCACCTTGGAGCGCATCAAATCCATTCAGGCGGACGTGCATTCCGCTTCCTGCGATCGCGTGCGCAGCCTGCTCTCCGCCCGCATCGCCATGACGGGAGTGGCGATGGACGGCAAGGGTATAAGCGGTATGCTGCGCTGCTTGGCGGAATGGGACGGGAATTACCGGGCCGTGTCGCGCGGGGCGGCGGCATTTCAGCTCATCGTGCATGCCTTCGCGGTACCGTACCTGGAAACCGGCTATGGCCGGGCATTGACTGGCTACTTGCTGGCTTCGGAAGCCTTCTATCGCGTGCTGGAGGAGGAACTGGCCCGCGAGCCGGGCCATGCTTTGCTGGAAGCCTTGCGTACGGGCGTCCGGCGGGCCTACCGGCAATGGCGCAAGTATCCCACCTGGGGGATCCTGCATCGCCTGCGCCTTTCCCACCCTCTCCGGGTGCTGCCCGGGGTGGGCCGGCTTTTCCAATTCAGCGACGCCGCCGGGGAAGGTTCATCGCAAACCGTTTGCAAAACCGCGCATCCGGTGACGGGTAAGCCCCATGCCATCACCTACGGGGCCGTGGCCCGGCATATCTCGGAATTATCCGATCCGGATGGGAATCATTTCGCCCTCTTGGGGGGCCAGGACGGCTGGCTGCTCAGCGTCAATAGCCTGGATTTGCTGGCCAAATGGCGCCGCCGGGAATACGTGCGGCTGCCATTGCTTCCAGAGGCCGTGGCTGCGGCCTTCCCTTATGTGCTGACCCTATCTCCCGCAGCCCATGCCTCGGTCGGCCCGGAGGCCTTTGCCACCGCCGGCCCTCCAAAAACCTGATTCCGGGCTTTTGTTACCCTTCTTTTACCCTCCAATTACCCAAACGGGAACCAGGCACTAAAAGTCCCCTGTTACGATAATGCGTAAATTTATTTTCTTTTAGATACATGGCAGTTTCTTTGCGTGCGAATTCGCGCTAACCGAAGCCATTTTCATTACGCCTCGAACGAACCAACACCAATGGAGTTTCGCATGGAAGTGTCGGAGATAGAGTCCTTGCCTTTGACTGACTCGCGGGAACCCAAAACCGGAAACGGCAAAATCCCCGCGGATCCCGGTTTTATGCGCCTGATCAAACTGCTCCGCAAGGTATGCGCGCGTTATTACGCGAGCGGGCAGGGGGTTCCCGTGGACGTGCAATGGCGGGACGACAAACCGTTCCGTTTCGGCCAGGGCGATCCGGCGTTCACCGTGGTCGTGAAGGATAAGACCGGCGTTTCCGCCTTCGCCTCCCTGGATGGCCTCGCATTCGTGGAAGCCTACGTGCTGGGGCATTTCGATATCCACGGGGATATGGATGCCCTGCATTCCATGCGTGATATGACCACCGACCGGCATCCGCTGAGCTATGTGTGGAATCTGGCCAAGCCCTTGGTGTTCGGCCAAACCCGCATGGACCGTTCCGGAATTTCCACCCATTACGACAACTCCCCCGAACTTTACCTGGGATTGCTGGACGGCCGGCATCGTTGCTATTCCCAAGGGGTGTTCCTGCGCGACGACGAAAGCCTGGAAGACGCCATGACCCGCAAGATCGATTTCGCGATCGACTCTGTCGGGGCCAAGCCCGGGGATAGGGTGCTGGACATAGGCGGCGGATGGGGCGCGTTCAACGAGCATGCCGGGAAAAAGGGCATACGGGTCACTTCGCTCACCATTTCCAAGGAGAGCGAGGCTTTCCTGAATAAAATGATCAAAGCGGAGAACATTCCCTGCGAAGTGGTCAACTGCCATCTGTATGAATTCGAACCGGGATTCAAATTCGACGCCATCGTGAACCTGGGCGTTACCGAGCATTTGCCGGACTATGCCCGCTCCCTGGCCACCTACCAGCGCTTGTTGAAGCCCGGAGGCAAGGTCTATCTGGACGCCAGCGCCTGCCGGGAGAAATACAAGTTCCACAGCTTCATCACCAAGCATATCTATCCCGGCAATTGTTCGCCCCTTTGCCTGCACGATTACATGAAGCACCTGGCGAAAACGCCTTTCCGGTTGCTGGGGGTATGGGACGATCGCCATAGCTATATGCTGACCGCCAAGCATTGGGCCCAGAACCTGGAACGCAATCGCGATGCCATCGTCAGGGCCTGCGGTGAGCCAACCTACCGCAAATTCCACGTTTACCTGTGGGGTACCGTCGACGTCTTCCGCAGGGACATCATGCAGGCGTATAGGTGGGTCTTGGAACTCCCTTAAGAACTCCCTTGAAAGAGCTGCATTGAAAGAGCTGCATTGAGGCTTTATCTCTCGTCCTACCGCTTGGGAAACCAGCCTCACAAATTGGTGGAGCTGGTGGGAGGTGCGGCCCCGGTTCCGCGGGTCCTGGTAATCGGGAATGCTTGCGATCTTCTGGCCGAGGAGGTTCGCAAGCCGCGCATCGAACGGGAGTTTTCCGCCCTGGAAAATCTGGGGTTCCTGCCCGTCGAGCTGGACCTTCGCCGTTATTTCGGCAAACCCGGCAATAATGGCGCCGAGAACGCCGCTACCGGCAATCCCGAAGGTGAGCTAGCGTTGAGCGCCGAGCTGGCGACCGCTTCCCTGGTATGGGCGCGGGGAGGCAATGCCTTCGTGCTTCTCCGCGCCATGCGGCAAAGCGGCTTCGCCAAAGTCCTCACGGCCGCGCTCGGCGCGGACTCCATCGTATACGGCGGCTATAGCGGAGGCATCGCGGTGCTGGCGCCTACCTTGCGCGGCATCGAGACCGTCAATGATCCAGTCTCGGTTCCCGCGGGTTATGATCCTGCCACGCCTTGGGATGGACTGGGGCTGGTCCCGTATTCCCTGGCCCCGCATTTCCGGTCGGCCCATCCCGCCTCGCCCGGCATCGAAGGCGTGGTGGATTATTTCAAAGCGCGTAACATGCCGTTCCGGACCCTGCGGGACGGCGAGGCGATGATCGTGTCCGGGGACCGGGAGGAGCTCGCCGCTTGATGGCGCCGGGATCGCCTGATGCCTCGCCTTAGGCCCCTTAAAGCCGTTTGATCAGCGGTTCCCCAGGCCCTTGATCCCGAATTCCCGCAAATAGCCGAAGCGGACCACCTGGATTTGCGCGCCCGGCTCCACATTGTCGCCGGGATCCATGCCATAACGGAATTTGGAGCGGAGTATATAGGCGCCGGTGGAAATGAGGTTTCCGTCCCGGGCGATGGGGTACCAGGCGAACCGCATCAGGAAGGCCCGCGTGGCCGGATCGCGCGCCAACTTCCCCGAATGCAAATCCACCTTGGTGATGACGACCTCGGTCTTGTTCACGAACCGGCCCAGGTTGTCGAAGACGGTCAGGGAGAGTTTGGCCGGATGGGACAGCTTGAATCCGAACACCACCAGTCCGTCCACGGAATTATCCGCCGTATTGCGTCGGATCCACTCTTCCGCCGTTTCCGGATGCAATGGGATATAGGTTTTGGCTTGCGGGTCCGCTTCCTTGCTGGTGAGCAGCACGAAAGGATTGCCCACCGTGATCGGATCCGGTTTCGTCCCCGTGGCGACGGCCTTTTCCGCGTGCAAGTCGCCGATGGTGATGGAGGGCAGCTTGGCCGAGATGGGCCGGAAAGGATTGGCGGGATGGGCGGTATTTCCGGCCGCGTCCTTGACCTCGGAAACGCCCGCGATGGCGACTTTATACCCTTCCCCGGGGATGACGGAGGCGTTGGGCGGAATCGTGAAGCTCCAGGATATGGAAAGGCCGTCCGCGGAAGAATCGGGGCTCGCGGAGGCCAGGTCCACAAGCACCGGCTGGCCGGCCGGATCCAGGAACTTGAGCACCCCCGGCGCATCCACCTTTACCGGCTCGGAAAAGCGGATCACCAGCAGGGTCGCGGGGAGGTAGTCCAAGGACGTGTCGACGATGATCTTGGTGGCGGAGGCGATCACGGGGCCGATGCGATCATGCAAAGGAAAGGTCCCGGCCAGCAGGCCAGTGGCCGGCTCCGCCAAAGCGAGGCCCTGGTTGCCGGCGGCGCTTTCGTCCCATCCCGTCACGGTTTGGGTGAAGAATTGCCCGTTGGACAGCAACGTGTCCAGCACCGCGCCATCCGAAGTAATCTTCCAGTTACCCCGCTCCGTCTCTCCCGCCAGGTTCAATTCGAACCGGGTGGGGTCCTTGGACGGGTGCTTGTCCAGGGCGATCACCGCCTTGTCCGCGATGCCGTTCCCGTCCCTGTCGTAGAGCCAGCCTTCCACGGCCTTCACGGGCACCGGGTCCACGGGAACGTCGGAGTTCTTCAGCACCAGCGAGGTGGTGATGGTCAGCCGCGAGCTGACGATGCGGCGTTCGGCGAAATAGAAGTCGAGGTTGTAAGCGCTCCCGTCGGTAAGTCCAAGGTTGTCGATGTTCACGTCCGCGTATTCCGCGGCGTGGATGCCGCCCAGATCGATGACCAGCTTGCCGTTGATGAACACCCAGACATCATCGTCCCCGCGGAACGCGAATTGCTGGCCCGTGTTCTTCTTGTAGGTGAAGTGGGAGTGGAACTCGAAGGTGAACCCGTAATTGTGGGCCGCCAAATCGAAGCCGTCCTTGAGGCCCGTTTGGCGATGGCCGAAAGTGGTCGTGACCGAAGGAACCTGGGGGCGCAGCGAGCCCAGCTTGGAATCGTCCAACGGGAAGAATTCCGGGCTGTCGTAGGTGTAGGTGTTGCCGTTCTTGGTAAAGGGCAGGTCCACGTAAAAGGCGCGATTGATTTCCGGGGAGCGGGTGGTATACCATTCGCCGAAGCGGCTCCGGAAGCAATTGGGCGGCGTATCGAATCCTGGCTTGAGCAAAGGCATGAACTCGTCCCTATCGAAGGGCACCAGGCCGGCCAGTTTGTCGGGGTTGGCGTCGCCAGTACCAATCATCTGCTGGACGGCGCCTTTGGCCGCATCCTGACGGTCGAAACAGCCCCAACCTTCGGCATTGTTACGCGTGTCCCAATTGGGGTTGAAGTCGGGATGGCCTTCGGTTTCCTTGGGCCGCAATTCCTGGAAATCCCGCAACACGCCCGTCAAGGTGACTTGATCCTGGGCCCGGGCGGGGAAGGAAATCACCATCAGAACCGTGAGCATGGCCGTCGCGAAGACGGAACGGCGGTTCCCACCACGGTTTTCACAACTGGACATAATTCCTTTCGACCGGCCTATTCCCGCGCATTTTGAAATCCTTAGCCTCAAGAGGTCCGCTCTTACGAGGCGATGGACGAAACTTAGTAGACTTTCGCCCACGCCGAGTTCCTAAATGACGATCACTTTAGCCCAAAAGGCAAGGGAATACCGGAACCTACGGTAACGATTGCATATAGGCCGGGATTTCCCGGGGAGCGGTTTTCCCAAAGCATGGATCGGAGAGGATGCTTTTGATTAGGCGGGCAAGGACCGCATCAGAAAGTCCCCGGCATTCCCGAACAAGAAAGCGCGGAAGCGATCCCCATCCCAACCATACAAGGCCAAGCAGGCTTCCATTTCCGCAAGATGGGCAGGCGAATAAAACCAGGCCGGCGCGCGGATGGGCGCTCCGCGATCCGATCCCACGGCCACGCCCGTTTGCGCCAATGGCGACAGGCGCGCGAAGGCGGCCACGGTGGCGCAATAGGCGCGCGTCCAGGCCTGGCGCAGGGAAGTGCCGGGGGTGGCCATGGCCGGTAGCCGCGCGCTTGCCGGGCCGGGATCGGTTCCGGGATCCGGGCCCAGCCCCATCCCCAGCAGATGCCGCCAGCAAGTAACACCTACGATACCCCCGCGCCGGAAAATCTCCCGCGCCAATTCCCCCGGCAGATTGCGCGCCCCGGCTTTCACCTCCTGCAAGCCCGTATGCGAGCACATCACCGGCCCTGGATAGGCGGACAGGCACTCCTCGGCGTTCTTGCGGCCCATATGCGCTATGTCCAGGATGAAACCCAGCCGCGCCATCTCCGCCAGAAGCTCGCGCCCGAAACCCGTCAAACCCGTGCGGCTTTCCGGTAACATGCCTTCGCGCGAGGATCCGCCCCAGCGCGTATCGAAAAAATGGATGGGTTGCAGGGAACGGACGCCGAGGTCCCACAGCAAGGCCGCGTCTCCCGGGTCGCGCAGGAAGCGCAGGGATTCCACCGCCATGAAGCAGGCTTCCGGCGCCGCGCCGTCCGGGCCGGTCACGGCTTCTTCCACCCGTCCGCCTCGGCCGACTTCGGGATGATCCGGCAAAGCCGGAAAAACCGCCCGCAAATCCGCTGCAGTCAACAGGAGCCGGGGCGGACGGGGCAGGTGTAGTGAGTGGGATAGGGCGCAGGCATCGACCGGCGGGGGCGCCAAACGCTGGCGGAAAACTTCCAAGGCCCGGAACAGCCTGCTCCTGGCCCGGTCCGGACGTAACAGGTAGGTTTCGTAGAACGCGGCGCCAAAATAGCGTGGACCCTGTTCGGAGGGAAGAGGTGGGGACGCCTCCGGTCCCCTGCGGACCGCCGCGGGCGGGCTCTCAAAGGACTGGGGGCGGAAGCCTCGCCCTAGCTTGCGCCAGGCCCCGCCTATCCAGGGCAGGTACGGATGCACATGCAAGTCCAGGAGCGGGTAAGCCGCCAAGCTATCCGCCCATCAGGGCCAGCAATTCTCCGATAAAAGCCTGGTTCTGCTCCATGGGCATGGCTGCGGTTTTCCGCGACCCGCCTTTACCAATGCGGTTGCCCTTTCCGCTTTTTCCGCCTTTTCCACCCCTGCCGCCACGACCGGGTTCGCCCCCGTTACCGGTACCGCCATCCCCACCGGCGGCATTCATGCCGCTGGCGTCCTCGCCTGCATCGGCATCCGGCAGCAAGGTGGCTTCCTCCGCGGCGGGAGAGTCCTCCGCCAAACCCAGATCGCGCAGCATGGCATCCATGATGGCCTCCGGTTGGTATTGGGCCGCGCGTTCCAGGGCCTTGGCCCGCAGGGATTGCATGCGTTGGGGATCGGTGAGCAGCGACGCGGCCATAACCGCCATCTCGGCGGGATTTTCCGCCAGCAGGCCGCCGCATCCCCCGGCCAGGATATCGCGGGGTCCTTTGGTATTGAATGCCACGGCGGGCAGGCCGCAACCCAAGGCTTCCAGCAGGGAACAGGAAAAGGTGTCGAACCAGGAAGGCAGCAGCAGTAGATCCGCGGCCGAATACGCTTCCGCTAGGGCGTCCGCGTCCAGCCAGCCCAGGAACATTGCCTCCGGGCAGGCGGCCCGCAAGCGCTCGAGGCAAGGACCCGCGCCCGCGAAGGCCAGGCGCGCTCCCGGGACGCGCGACTGGATGGCGCGGAAGATCTCCGGGATGTCCAGCACGCCCTTTTCTTCGCTGAGGCGGCCCGCGTACAAAAGCACCGGACCCTCGCCGCCCGGATAGACCGCGGTCTTGGCCGCGTTGCGGGGGTGGAATTTGGCGTCGCCCCAATGCGCGGTGAGATGCAGGCGATCGGGTTCCAAACCCATGGCCTGGGAGGCGAAGCTTTCGCGCTGTTCCGAGTTGAGCAGGAACACGCCGTCGAAGCGCTTGTAGAAGGCCCGCAGGAAGCGGCGCAGGCGATCGATCTTGCGCTTGTCGTAACGCAGTACCCGGCGCGCGAAATCGAACCAATCGGAATGCGTGTAGAAATACGCGGGCACGTTGAAGGCATGCTTCAAATACAAGGCCAGCGCGCCCATGGGCGCTTCCGTGGACACGATGATGCGATCATAACCGCCTTCCAGGAACGCCTTCTGCAATTCCAGCAAGCCGGGCAGGCGGATCACCTGATCCTGGTAGAAGGGCAAAGTGAATTCCGAGACGGAGGGCAAAAGCAGAAGGTGATCGCCGCTTACCAGCCCGCCCGGCTTGCCGGTGGCGCAAGCCAGGAAATCGATGGGCAGGTCGCGGCGGCGCGCTTCGCCCAGCATGGCCTGCAGCACATGGGAGACGCCGTTGCGATCCTCCAGGGTATCCGTGATCCACAAGGCGCGTTTGGGATGCTCGTACTTGCCCAGGCGGCGCGCGAAGCTTTCCACGAAGGGCCGTTTGCCGTACAAAACCTTGGACGCGGCGAAGGAGGATCCGCCCAGCACCACCGCCGCCAGGGCCGGGAAGGGGAGACCGTCGCTCCATTTGCCCAAATCTATGCCGGCCGGTTCCTTGCCGCGCATCTCCTTCGGCTCATGCTTTTGCGGGGCCTGCCCCATCAAGGCGCGGAAATGCGTGGGCAGCTCTATCTTGCCGAGGATGTCCGAGAACCCGTTGGGCATGCCGCTTTCCTCCATGCGGCGGACCTTGGCCTTGACGCGATCGGTCAGGAGAGCGGTGAGCTGGTTGAACATGGCCGGCAGCGCCGTGCTCAGCACCTGCACCAGCTTTTCCGGGGAGTGGGCCCGGGCCGTGGCGATGGCTTCCATCTGCCCCAGCAGGGGCTTGTAATCCTGGCTCGTCAGCAATTGCACGAACCACCCGGGCTTGCGGCCTTGCAGGCATTCATGGAACAACCCAAGGAACTTCGAGGTGTAGCGGTGGCGGCGCAATTCGAACATGCCGTTGGCGATGGCCAGCGCCTGCAGCTTTTCCGCCGTGGTGCCGCGATGCAGGAGCAGGCGCAGCAGGCCGGGGTCCTCCATGTGGAGGGCCACCTGGCAGAAATAATCCAGGAAGGCCACGTTGAGCTTTTCCTCTTCGCATTGGGCCCCGTAAGGCCCCATATCCCCGTCGCGCAAGGCCTGCAGCGCCGCCTCCGCGCGGCTGCCCCCGTTCTTCGCGCGCGCGCGCCAGCCGGGCGA
>JBDSWM010000365.1:0-22773 GCA_039926685.1 Fibrobacteria bacterium
GCCGCTATGTCCTGGGTGATGTCGCCCTGACGTTCCCGCTCTTCGGCTGGGCGCGCCAATTGCGCCAGTCCGGAAAGAAAGCCGCGATGGTCATTCCCTTTCCCCACGGCACCGACTTCGGTTTCATGAACCAGCCGACCCGCTCGGCCCGCAGGATTTTGCGGAGCATGATCCGCTGCCTGCAGGGGGAAAAGCATATCGGGACCAAGCGCGCGGGTACGCAACGGCTGGGCCGGATGGCCGTCGGGGGCTGGAGTTCGGGAACCGACACCTTGTTCTCCTGGATCAAGGGCACTATTACCGACGATGCACCGCTCTCGAAGTCGGTTCGGGAGATCTACTTCTTCGACGGGAAAGAGCCGACTCGCGCGGCCTTGACCGTTCCCGGCCCGGCGAAATCCTGGTTCAAGGACGACAGGCGCTTGCGCCTGATCGGCACCGCCAACACCGAAGTACAATCAATCCTCTTGGCGAAAAACCTGGCCAACGATTCCATCTTGGAAGATGAACTCGCCGCTGGCAACTCGTCCCCTTCCGCCCCGGTGCTCGCCATTCCCGGACGCGATGACCATTGGTTCAAAAACGCATTGTATATTCAAGCTTTGGCACCGAAGCCGGGGTCGTCTAAACCATTGGCGATGAAATTGAGGCCGCCGGGAAGTCCGCTAAGCAACCCGCCGCGCGATGTGACGGATAGCTCGAATGTCTTCCTTGTCTCCGAAACCAGGACAGGAGGACCGGCCAAGACCGGCGTAGTACTGATGTCGCCGAATGGCGGGCCGTCGCAACCCGTCGCCACCGTTTCCCAGGAAGAAGCCGCCTATTTCCTGAATTTCTTCATCCTGCCGGGGCTCACGAACGGCGGTCCCATCACGAGCGAGGCCCAGTTTACCGAAGCCATCCGTGTAATGAAGGAGACCGGGGATCCCCGCGAAAAAGTCCGGATTTTCCAGCACCGCCATGCGTGGTCCGTTATAGGCGGGCTGACGGGATTCAAAGGCCGTTCCGGATTCACCGGACACCTACAGATCTGCCTGGAACTCAGCGGATTCAAATAGGCGCGCGAAGCCAGCATTGAAGGCATCGTCGAATATAAGAATATCACTCATAGCTGAAAACCTCTATCAACGACAATCGCGCCGCTTTCCAGGCGGGGTAAAGCCCCGAAGCCACGCCCATCGCAATCGTCAATCCGAAAACCCATAGGAAGTCGGTGAGCGGCAATTCCGGCCGGATACCATTGGCGGCCTTTTCGATGGCATCCCCGAATAGCAAGACGGGTAAACCCAAACCCGTGCCGAGAATGCCGCCGGCCAGGCTGAGCGTAATTGATTCCACCAGCAATTGCAGAAAGATTTGCGCCGGCGTCGCGCCCAGGGCCTTGCGTACGCCGATCTCCTGCACCCGCTCGGAGAGGGTGGAAAGCATGACATTGAGGATGTTCACGCCGCCGACCATAAGGGCGATGCAGGAAATCAGCCAGAATACGGCGCGCAAATTACCCATCATGGCCGCGTAATCGCCGATGAAATCGAAGAGGCGGAAACCGAAATCCTGGGCGCCGCGGTGCAAGGATTTCACCAAGCCGGTCAAGGGCCCGTCCAAGGTCGCCTCGGGATCGGCCGCATCGACCACCAGATTCATCCATTCCATCTTCGGATTAGACCCGGTGAAATCACGGAGCATGCTCCTTATCGGCACGTATATCCCCCATCCCGGCATGTCCCAGCGTTTATAGCGGCGGGTAAATACGCCGATAATGGTATAGGGCGTGCCGGCGATGTCGATGCGGGCGCCCGTAAGGGAATCGGCCGCGGCCTGGGGAGCCCCGGCGATCCCCGGCAGCGAGGACCTATCCTGCCGGATTTGCCGCAATAATTCCGCGACCTTCCAGCCCACCACGGCCACGCGTTCGCCGCGATCGTATTCCCACCGCATGGGAAAGCGGCCCGATTCTAGCAGCACCTTTTCATCGTTCAGCAAGGCTTCGGCGTCCACGCCGCGCACCTGGGTGCCGCGCGTTCTGCCCTGATAGCTGATGCCCAAATACGCCTGGGCCACGCGCGAGGCGCGCAGGGTTATACTTTGGGGCCGGTTCAAGGAGTCGGCGTCCGCGAGCCGTATGCCTGCGGAGCGGGCGAAAACGGCGGCTTCGGCCGGCGTATTCGCGGCTTGCTCGCGCATGCCTACGCGTCCCACCCCGCCCATATCCGCCACCAGATCCCGCATGTACTTCTGGGTACCGGTTTGGAAGGCAGTCATCACGGTAACCACCCCGATGGCCAAAGCCACGCCGGCCAACGTCAGAATACTGCGGAAGCGGTTGGAGTTCATCTCCAACCAAGAGGCTTGCATGCCTATCCATACGCTGCCGAGGGAGAACCTCATTTTCGTTTGGCCCTCATCCCCGCAAGGCTTCCACCGGGGAAAGCCGGGCCGCCTTCAAGGCCGGATAAATGCCGGCGAACAGGCCGGTGCTCCAACCCAGAACCAAGGCCAGGCCGTAATCGCCGAGGGTCAAAGTGGGCGTCACCGGCAAAACATCGCCTAGAAACCAGGTCGGAGCGCCTCCTAAAACCAGCCCCAACACGGTTCCCATTCCCGATACGGTGATCGACTCCGCCAGGAATTGCGCCAGGATGGAGGCATCGTTGGCGCCCAAAGCCTTGCGCACGCCGATCTCCCGCAACCGGCCGGATACGGTGGCGAGCATGAGATTCAGGATGCCGACCCCGCCGACGCCCAAGGCCATCAAGGCGATGGCCCAGCCCAACAGGGAAAGCGTCTCCGAGGCCTTGGCGTTTTCCGCGATTTGTTCCTCGGCGGTTTGAATGGAAAAGTCGCGCACGCCGCGATGGTTTTTCAACAGGTAGGCGCGCAGTTCCCGCACCGCCGTTTCGGGTTCCACCTGGCCCCGCATGCGCACCTTGATGGTCTGCAACTTGTCTTGCTTGCCCGCGAAGTGATGCAAATAGGCCGGGTAGGGATAATAAGCCAGGCCCCTGCGCCAGTCCAAGCGGCTGGCGGAAATAACCAGCCCTACCACGCGCCATTTCACCTTCCCGTATTCCACGGTTTGGCCCAAGGCGGCACGGCTTTCTCCGAATAGGTCGGCGGCCAATTTATCGCCTAACACGCAAATCTCTTCGCCGTGGTCCCAGGCCGATGCCAGGCGCGTTGGCGTCTCCTGCAAATCGCCTACGCTAACATTTCTCTGTTCGAAATGAAGCCAGTTGACGGCCATGGCATGGCCGCTTTTCGGGCCCTTGGGGCCGCGCAGGGAGTTATCCTTGTGCCACCCCTCCGGGAAGAGCGTGTCGCAGCAATCGGCCTGGCGCACGAAGTTCTGCATTTCCTCATAGCGTAAACCTTCGCTGCGGGAGAAGGCGGCCTCTTCTTCGGGAGTCGCGGGCTGCACGGATTCCACGGTCAGCATGGATATGCCCCCCATGCGGTTCATCTGCTGTAGCGATTGCTGCTTCGCCCCGCCCGTGAGGCTATTGAGGATCAGAACCGTAGCGATGCCGAGGCAAATGGAAAGCAGGCTCAAAACGCTACGCCGCGCATTGGATCCGATTTCCCGCAACCCTAAGCGCAGGCCTATGATCGCTCCGCCCGCGTTTCCGCCTTGGCCCGTCACTTCCCGTCGGCTCCCGAAAGCCGCCCATCGCGCAGGATCCGCATGGAGCCTGCGGCCTGGGCCACGTCGGCTTCATGGGTGATCAGGATGATGCTATGGCCCTCGCCGTTCAAGGCGGAAAAGAGTTTCAGGATTTCCCGGGTGGTGTCCGAATCCAGATTGCCGGTGGGCTCGTCGGCCAGTATGAAGTCGGGTTTTTTCACCAGCGCGCGGGCGATGGCGGCCCGCTGCTTTTGGCCGCCGGAAACCTCATGCGGCCTATGTTTCCGCCGCTCCCAAATGCCGAGGCGCTCCAGCATGGCCTGCACCAAGCGCTTTCTTTCGCTTGCGGGCACGCCCGAGTAAATGAGCGGCAATTCGACGTTCTGGGCCAGATTGAGGCGCGGCAAGAGATTGAAATTCTGGAAGACGAAGCCGATGGAGCGATTGCGCAACCACGCCAAGGCTGTAGCATCGGCCTCATGAACGGCCTGGCCATTCAGCCAATAGCGCCCCGAGGTAGGGGCATCGAGGCAACCGAGTATGTGCAATAAGGTCGACTTACCCGATCCCGATGGGCCCATGATGGCGAGGTAAGCGCCGCGTTCCACCTCGAGATCGATATCCCGCAGTACCGGGATGTCTTCCTTGCCCAGGCGATAGCCCTTGCAGACCTTTTCCAGACGCAGCAGGCTCATGGCGGCCGCCGTCATTTCGACTTGCCGAGAGAGGGCTTGCCGCCCGGGCCGGCCGTTTCATCGTCCATCAATACGGTTTCGCCTGCCTTGAGGCCGGAGGCGATTTCGATGCGATTGAAATTATTGGCGCCCAAGGTCACGGATCGCTTTTCCCTGCCCTCCTTTCCGGCAGGCAAATAGACGTATGCGCCTTCGCCCGCGCCGGTATGCACGCATTCATAAGGAAGCGACAAAACCTGCTTCGCATCGACCAGGGTGAATTCCACCGTAACCGTGGCGCCGGGAGGCAAAAACCTTTGGGCCTCGGCGTCCAAGGTGTCGAGCGCGACGCGGACATCGAATTGCCTCACGTTGCGTTCCTTGTTTTCCTTGGCCATGCGGCCGATGTACTCCACCTGGCCGGGAAAACGGGCCCCGGGCTTGGCTTCGGTGGTTACCATCGCCTTTTGGGTCAGGGACAGATGCGGGTAATCGAGCTCGGAAACCTTGACGGTCACCCTCCGTTTGGAAAGATCGGCCACCGTGCCGAGGTTGGTGCCCCCTCCGAAAGAAGCCGTGCCCGCTACGATGACCTCCCCGGATTTCACTTCCAGCCCGATCAGATATCCCGTGAGCGGGGCGAGAACCGCCGTTTTGGACAATTGGATTTCGGTTTCGCGCAGCGCCAGGCTGTCTTGCCTAACCTGGATAGCCGTCAATTGCGCTTGCCAGAGTTGATCCTGGATTTTCTGCGGGGATATCCCCTCGACGGTGCGCAGGCTTTCCGCCAGGGCGGCATTGCGATGGGCTTGCGCATTCAAGATGCGGCTGCGCGCCAGGGATAATTGATCGCGCACGCGGCGATTGCGCAATTGTTCGGGATCGATTTCGATCAAGGTATCGCCTTTGCGGACGAAGTCCCCCTCCTCCACGCGCAAGCGCTTGATCTGGCCGGACACCTCGCTTTTAAGGCTTACCTCCTCGACGGCCTCCAGCACGCCGCTCAGGGTAAGGGCATCGCTTATATCCTGCCTTTCCGCCACCGCGGTACGCCGCGGGGGCGGCCCGGATTTGGAACCGCATGCCGCCAGGGAAAACCCCACCACGGCCGAGGCCAATCCCAGGGCGCAAAACCGAAATCCCGTATTCCGCTGTTCCCTCAAGGCCGGACTCCTTCCAGAATCACGCCGCTGCCCGCCAAGGCGCGGCCGTTCCATTTTTCCATTTCCGCATTCATGAGCCGAAGGGCCACATAGGCCGAAGCCACGTCCTGCTCGGCTTGCAGGCGATCGCGCGCCGACAATTGCAATTCGGTGAAATCAATATCGCCCAAGGCATGCCGCCTTTCCGCGATGCGGCCGCGCTTCGCCTCCAGCCCGGATTTTTCCACCGCCATGCGGAATCGCTCGCGCTGCGTGGCGAAGGTATCGGCCAGGCGGGCCAAGGTCGTGCGCAAAATGGCCAGGGTTTGGGCCGAATCCAGTTTTTGCGCTTCGGCCTGCAGCAGCGCCTTTTGCAAATCGCGGCTTGCCGAAAGCGCGGGCAACGTCCATGCGAAGGCTGCGCCGACGCGCGCGTCGGATCGGCCGCCCCGGGGCTTGCGCCAACTGGCCAGCAAATCCAATTGCGGCTTTTCGGCATCGCGCGCGCGCTGAACCTGCAATTCGATACGTTGTTGCAGATGGGCCAAGCGCAACCAGGTGGGATGGCGCGAGCGCAGTGCCGTTTCCTCGACCGGAGCGGGAAGCGGGGGCTCCGCTTCCAGGCTATCGATGAAATGCAATCCCAGGCCGGATAATACCGAATCGCCGCTCCCTGTTCCCCCGGTCTCCGGCCGGCTCGCCGCATCCCCCAGCAGCAAAAGCAATTCGGCGGTTTTACTGCGATACGATAAGCGGCCTTCGAGCAGGTTTTGCCGCGCATCCAAGGCCTGGATGCGATATCGCAAATACTCGTCCTCGGCCAAATCGCCGAGCCTATGCCTGGCCTCGGCGGCGCGCAGGGATTGCTCCCAATACGCCGAATCGGCCAGCAGGGATTGCATTTGCCTGGCCTGGAGCATCATATTCCAGTATTCGGTACTCGCCTGGGAGATGGTGGCCAACAATTGCGCCCGCAATTCGGCTTCGGCCAAGGCCTCCTCGTTCCTGGCCATGGCCAGGGCGGCTTGCGCCTGGGACCGGGAACCTGAACCTCGCAATATCGGCTGCCGGATATCCAGCGCCAGGGCTTGCGTGTCTTGCCAGGCGCCGCCCTCAGGGCGCCGCAAGCCGCCTTCCAGCCGCGCGCCGATTTCGCCACCGGTCGGCAAGGCCTGGCTAAGGCCCAAGGATGCCTGCGACGCGTAACGATCCTGGCCCGGGCCCAGGTTGACCGTGGCGTTACCCAGGTTGAGGGTCGCCGGCCCTTCCGCATTGGGTGCGGTTTCCGCCGTCGCTTCCAAAGTCCACATGGGCCGCAAGGCCCTTTCCGCCATGCGGACATCCACGCCCGCCGCGCGCCGGGTCAATCTTTGCCCAGCCAATTCGCGATTGCTTTGCAAAACCTTCCGTACCCAGTCTCGCTCTTCGGAGGGCCAGGCGGAAGCTTCCGCCGCATCGCCTGCGGACCCTGCGGGACGGGAAGCTTGAGCATGAGCCCGATTCCCGGCAAAGCCGAACAGTCCAATGAGTACCACGAAACCTATCGATTTACCAACGACCATAATTCCTCTGCCTATAACGGCTTTAGACGCATAACCGGCCGATGCCGTCACCATTGCAAACCTGGAAGCGCTTTGCCCGGGCTTTGTAAATTAGTTTTCTAAAGCCCCATGTCCCGATTCCACCTTGCTCCCCTGGGTGCAGAGGTAAATCGAAGCTCCTTTTGCTGTCAATAATCCTCTGCCCCGGACGGAGGCATGGCGCGGCAGGTGTTGCGCGGGGAGATGGAGGCCACATCTCGGATGGGAACGGGAGCGCCTAAATGGGCGGAACGGGGCGCAGCTTCGCGAAAGCGGAAGCATTGAAGGCATCGTCAAATACAGCCATGTTGGGATAGGCGAACCCCATCACCGCATCCCACATCGGCTTGTGCTCCATGCACATATATTGGAAAACCGATCCTTGCCAAGGCTGCAACGCCTGCAGCGCATTGCGGTACAGCTTCTCGCGCACGGCGAAGGCGTAGGTGATCTTGCCGTCGGGCGTGGTTTCAGTTTCCATTTGCAGCAATTTGGAATGGCGGAACTTGAGGCGGAAATCCTGCGCGAAGCCTTTCAGCAAGGTGATGCAGCCCAGCGACACCCATAGCACTTCCTCCGGCTGGAAGGTCGCGATCACGCGGGCGATAAGGGTTTGGTATTCGCTTTCCCAACCTTCGAAATAGAACATGGGATGGAAATGGAAGCCGACCTTGACGCCTTTGTCCGCGACCAGGCGGGCGGCCTCCAGGCGGCGATCCAGGGATGCGGTCTTATGCTCTTCGTTGGCGATGATGATGTGCGGATTGAGGGACCAGGTGCAGCATACGTTGGGAGGGATCTCGTTTTCCAGGATCCAGGCCACGTTCGCCGATTTGGTCTTCAATTCGATGATGGCATTGGGATTGGCCAAGGCGAAATCGCATAGGTCCCGCAGGATATCGTTCTTGTTGCCCCAGAGCAGCGAATCCGAATATTCCCCCGTGCCGATGCGATAGCGCTTCTCCGGCGCCAGCTGGATCTCGGCGAGCTTGGCCTTGAGATTGACGGGCACGGCGATGACGGCTTCGTCATAGTGGTTCTGCAGCACGCAATAGGAGCAGGCCATGGCGCAATTGTCGACGATGTTGAGCACCTTGAGGTTGCAGCAAACCGCCTTTTCGGAAGCGGCGGGACAGAGACGGAAGATGCGGCCCTTGAGCTCTTTCTCGACGAACTTGTGCGCGGGCAGCTTTTCCTTGGGGCTTTCGGGCGGATAGCTTTTGGCTTTCGCGGCCAAGCCGTCATAAGCCTGCTGGGCGGCCTGGAAAACCGCTTCGCCTTTCTGCCGCATGTTGCCGAGAGCGGAGACGGACGCCTCGATGGCGGCCTCCACCCGCGCGCGGAACCCGGCTTCTCCCCAGGACGCGCAGTCCAGGCTCCAGCGCGCGAACAAGCGTAATTGTTGGAAGGTGAAGGCGAAGTCCCGCTCCAGGCGGAACAGCAAGGCCAGATCCTCCGGAACCAGCCTTTCGCGCGTGGCCGCGTCCACGGCCTGGAAGGCCTTGGAATCCTGGCCGGGAAGGGTTGGGGGCAGGGTCATGCCGGGAAAGGTAATAAACGCCCCGTACGGGCGCGGCGGCGGCGCAGGGAGGTGCGCGGGGACGCCTATTTCCAGGCTTTGGCGAAGGCGCCTTCGTCGAAACCCACGGTGCTTTTGCTTCCATCCGTCACCAACGGGCGCTTGAGCAGGCGGCCGTTGCCGGCCAGCATGGCTAGGATTTGCGCCTCCGTCATGCCCGGGATCTTGTCCTTGATGTTGAGCTCTTTGTATTGCACCCCGCTGGTGTTGAAGAACTTCTTCAGCTCCGCACCGCTTTGCGCGATGATTTTCTTGAGGGGTCCCGAGGCCGGCGGATCCAAAGTGATGTCGATGAATTCATATTCCTTGCCGAGCTTGGCCAGGGCCTTTTCGGCCTTGCGGCAAGTGTCGCACTTCTTATATCCATAGAATTTGAGGGCCATTATCCGCCTTGCCTTACGAATCCGAACACGATGAGTTTCTCCTGCAACGGGGCCACCGTGGCGGGATGGCCCGCATCGCGAAGGCTGCTTTTCAGGATGTAGGCGCCCGTACCGGCTTTTCCCTGGTTCAGGCAGCGGCCGGTCCAGATAACGCGGAGGCGATAGCGGCTGCCATCGGCGGCCTTCGCCAACAAGGGGATGTCGGTCGCTTCCACCTTGCCGAAACCGCTGCTCATGAATTCTCCCAAGGTCGAGAAAATCTTGAACTCATAGTCCACGGGCCCGGGAATGTCCAGATTGATGATGGGCCCCACGAAGGTTTTTCCGTCTCCGGCCACACAATTGCCGCATTTCCCGTTGGCGTTGCCGGGCAAGGCCATTCCGGACCTATCGATGGGGATGAAGAGGATGTTCGGAGGGGATGTCGGCGCGGGAACGCCCGCGCTACCGGGGCTCTTGCCGCCGTCCGGGGACAGCACGGACACATCGCTGGGCGCCTGGAATTCGAACCGGATGGTCAGCGTATCGCTGGGATACATGCCCGCCTTGGTCGCATACGCCTTCAGGGTGGAACTCTTGACCACATTCAACGCCGCGCCGTCAACCGGCGCAGATCCGTCCAGGGTATAATGGATGGACGCCCCGGGGGTGGCATCCGTCAAGGCCACCGCCAGCGGCGAGCTGGGAAAGCCGTAGGGCGAGGTGTTCGCCGCGCCCGGAGGCGTCGCTATCGGGGTGGCGACCTTGGGGGCGGTCGTTTCCGTGAAGATCGCCACCAGGATGGAACTGTTGGTTTGGTTGGGTTTGATGGCCACGGCCTTGAGGGTCACCGTGGTGGTCACGATTATGGGGGTCGTGTAAACGGGGCTGTTGGCGCCGGGTTCGGACCCGTCCAAGGTGTAGTGGATGACCGAGCCCGCTTCCCCAGGAACAAGGGTCACGGGAATATCCGCGTCCAAGGTGGTGAACGCGGCCCCGGGAGGATTGGCGCTGGGCGGTTGCGTCGTCAGCATCTTGCTTCCGGGCAAAACGAAAGTCGCGAAGTCGCGCGCATCGCGGGGATAGACCCAGCTCAAGGTGATTTGCCCCCCTGCGGCGGCTTCCAAGCTCCCGTTGCCGGCTGTGGGTTTCGCGCTTTGCCCATTGAAAGGATATGGGCTTTGGTAGCTAGCCGTGCCGCCGGAAACGGCCCCGGCCGCCAAAGTAATGGATTCGGCATCGCCCCAGCCGGGAGTGGGAGGCTGCAGGGAATCCTTTGTCGTCGCCGTCACGATTACCGGACCTATGTCCGAGGAGGAACGCGTGAGCTTTATGGTATAGGAGCTCGCGGTGAGGGAATACTGCGCATCCGGCTGTCCCTGGGAATTCAGCATAGACAGGGCCGGGGGATCATAGCATTGCGTGGTTTTGGTGGTTTGGGCTTCCGCGGGCCCGTCCGCCTTGACGGTAAACGCGTATTTGCCCACGGCGCCGTCGGATTTCGTCACGGTCACGGAAAAATCGTTCTTCCCCTGGGACAAGGCGATGATGCTGTCCAGCGTGATCACGAGGTTTCCGCCGGTGCCGATGGACATGGGGCCGGCCACGGAGGTTTGCCCATTGGTGATATTGGTGATGGCGATGGATTTGGGGATGCTGCTCTCGGTGATTTTCCGGATGATGCTGTCCATCACGACCTGGATGCCTGCGGGCTTGGTGGGATCGACGCGGAAAAAGAGTCCACCGGTCCGGTCGGAAAGCTCTTTCAGCCGGGCGGTGTCCGATGTGGGCTTTTTACCCAGGAATATGCTGTAGATGGAAGGCATGGTGGAATCGACGAGATTCACGCTGGCATTCCCGTCCGAAGCGTTGCCGTCGGAAATGAATACGATGGCCTGCCTCGTGTTCTTGATAAGGCTCGTGTCGTTCAACCAGGTTTTCGCGAGACTCAAGGGAGGCGCGTAATTGGTGGCCGGGACGCTGTCCAGCCGTACCATGCCGGTAACCAGGGTGATATTGGCCGGTACGTTCAATTGCACGGGCGGCTGGGGGGATTGGGTGGTTTGCGCGAATCCCACCACACCCGAGGTGGACGTGGGCGCTTTTTGGGCCAGGTAACGGATGGCGTTGCGGATGACCACTCCGCGCGCATTGTAAGGATCGCCCGCGTATTCGCGGCAGGCCGATTGCGTGTTGGGAAGCACGGGAATGGCTTTCTGCAGGCTTTGCGACGGGCGCGCGAAGGCCGTATCCTGTACCGCATAGGTGATGGTCCCGGTGCCCGCAGCGCTGCATCCGGTGGCGTCCCAGAAGGTGGTGTCCTTGGCGATGGAATCGATGGTGGCGCGATGGCTCCACATGCTGCCGCTATTGTCGTAGATGAATACGACATCGGCCGAGCCGCCCGTACTTACCGTGAAGGCGTTGGCGCACAGCTTCAATCCCGCATTGCTGATCCGCGTAACGTTGTTCCCGACCTGGATCGCGGGTCCGCCGTTTTGCGTGATCGCCACCAAATCGAGGCAGGCGCTGTCGGCGCCGGCCCCGGGGGTGGAATTGACGAGGAGATCGCAACGTTTGACGGCCTGGCTCCGACCGATGCCGGAGCACATCGCGATGGCGACTGCGAATAAGCAGAAATGGGTTTTCATGGGTCGACCTCCAAAAACGTGGCCGTGTACTGAAAGAATCCACTCCCGGGGGAACCGGCTTGGGAAGGAACGCCCTAATATATGGCCTTACGGAGTTTATCGGGGGCGGTAAAAAGGCGTTCCGTCGCCCTGCCGGGGGAATGTCGAAATTGTACCGTTTCGCAGGCGATTTACCCGCTGCCGCCGGATACATGGAAATATTTTTAAATTAGTCCTCCGCTTTGCTTCCGACGCGAACCCGCGGCGGATGGGATAAAGGAAACCAGCATGATCTCCCCGCTTACTCTTAATGTGCCGAACAGCATCGAATTCGGGAGCGGCCGGCTCTCAACCCTCCCCCACCATCTCAAAAACCAGAACCGGATTTTCCTGCTGGTGGATGCCCCGATCCTGCCCAAGGTCGCGCCCTTGATAACGGAACTGGAAAAGGCGGGCAAAGCCGTATTGGTGTCCACCGAGGTGGTGCCCGAACCTCCTATCGAAGCCCTGGAAATATTGCTCGCCCCCGTGAGGAAATTCTCCCCGGACGCCATCGTGGGCATAGGCGGCGGTTCAGCCATGGACTTGGCCAAGTTGGTGGCCGTCCTGTTCGACGGAAAGCAGCAGACCCTGGACACCATCGGCATCGGAAAGGTGGCCGCGCGACCGGTACGCCTGATCACCGTCGCCACCACGGCCGGTACGGGAAGCGAGGTCACTCCCATCGCCATCCTGACCGACACCCAGGCCAAGCTGAAAAAAGGCGTGGTGAGCCCGTATCTCATCCCCGACGTGGCCATCGTCGATCCCGACCTGACCTTGACCCTGCCTTCAGCGGTCACCGCCGCCACCGGCATGGATGCCATGACCCATTGCATCGAGGCCTATACCAACCGCCACGCCCATCCCATCGTGGATAACCTGGCCATCGAAGGCGTGCGCCTCATCGCCACCCACCTGGAACGCTGCATCCTCAACGGCTCCGATCTCGCGGCGCGGACGAGCATGTCCCTCGGCAGCCTATACGGTGGCTTATGCCTGGGACCGGTCAATACGGCCGCCGTGCACGCACTGGCCTATCCGCTCGGGGGTACCTTCAAGGTTTCCCACGGCGTCTCCAATTCTGTCCTGCTTCCCTTCGTCATGGTTTTCAATCTGCAGGGGAATCTCCGGAAATACGCGGACATCGCGATCGCCGCCGGCGCCCCCAAGGGACGCGATGACGAAGAGACCGCCTTCAACGGAGTCATGCAGATACGGGAAATCTCCAAGGCCTGCGGCATCCCGCAAAGCCTCAAGGAGCTGGATATCCCCGAGTCCGCCATTCCGGAAATGGCCAAGGCGGCGATGCTGGTCACGCGCCTCTTGGACAACAATCCCCGCAAGGTCGAATTGAAGGATGCGGAAGCCATTTACCAGAAAGCCTATCATGGCATTGTCGAACGCGGCGACTAGGCGAACGTGAGCAAGGATTTTCCCCGCCTGCCGGGCATGAAGATCCGGCAAAGCTTCCCCTCCCGGAAAATCCCCGACCTTCCCGAAGCCGTCCGGAAGGAATTGTCGGGGCTCGACCTGCGCCTGAAGCCCGGCGCGCGCATCGCCATCGGAATCGGAAGCCGCGGCATAGCCAATCTCACGACGCTGGCGAAGGAACTGATCACTTTCCTCACGGACAAGGGCGCGCGGCCTTTCGTGGTGCCCGCCATGGGCAGCCATGGCGGCGCCACCGCCGAGGGACAGGCGGAGATCCTGGCCGGCCTGGGCATCACGGAAGCGGCCTTGGGCGTTCCCATCGTCTCCTCCATGGAAGTGACGGAAATTCCCGCGCCGGGCCTATGCCATAAGCTTTACATGGGAAGGAACGCTTTCGAATCCGATGGCGTAGTGCTGCTGAACCGGATCAAGCCGCATACGGATTTCCACGGCACCTATGAAAGCGGCCTGGTCAAGATGAGTGTGGTCGGCCTCGGAAACCATGAACAGGCGAAAATCATGCATGGACTCGGGGTCGGCGGCTTGCGCGACCTGATTCCCCTGGCCGCCAAGGAAATCTTCGCCACCGGGAAAATCCTCTTCGGACTGGCCGTGGTCGAGGACGCCCATGACGATACCATGCGCGTGCGGGCCCTTAAGCCGGGAGCGATCCTCGCCGAGGAGCCGGAACTGCTACGCCTGGCCGTGGCCAGCATGCCGAAATTGCCCGCGGACCGCATCGATATCCTCATCGTCGACACCATGGGCAAGAACCTGAGCGGAACGGGCATGGATACCAACATCATAGGCCGCATCCGGGTGAAAGGGGCCCCCGAGCCTGAATCCCCGTCCATCGGCGCCATCATCGTGGACGATCTGTCGCCCGAGTCGCACGGGAACGCCTTGGGCATAGGCCTGGCGGATATCACCACGCGGAAGCTGTTCGACAAGATCGATTTCAAGGCGATGTACGCGAATGTCGTCACCACCACTTTCCTGGAGCGGGGGAAGACCCCCATCGTGGCCGATACCCTGGCGCATGCCTTCGAAATCGCCTTGCGCACCGCGGGCGGGCGGACCTTGGATCAATTGCGGGTGATCCGCATCGGCAATACCCTGCATCTCGAAGAGATGTCCGTGTCGCCGGCTTTATACCGGGAGATGGCCGGACAGGTGGAACTGGTTTCAGAGCTGGAAGATATCCTGAAACCCGCCCCGAATCCCGCGTGAAAAAAACCAGGATGATGCCGTGATGAAGATGCGAGAAAGATGTAAGAAGGCCGTGAAAAATGAATCAACGCAATCAGATGGAAGAGAGTGAAGCGATGCAAGCCTGCAACTATATCCAGGGACAATGGAAAAAAGCCGCCGGACAGAAAACCTTCGAGCAGCGGAACCCGGCCAACCTGGCCGAAGTGACCGGACTATACGCCGACTCGTCCCCGGATGATACCAAGGAAGCCATCGCCGCGGCGCATGCCGCCTTCGGTCCCTGGCGCGCCAAGTCGCCGCATGAACGGCAGGCCATACTCAAGAAGGCATTGCAGTTGATAGTCGAACGCCGCGAGCAGATAGCCGCGGTCATCACCCGTGAAAACGGCAAGACCTTGGCCGAATCCAGGGGCGAAATCGATTCCGCCATCAAGGAGATGGACTTCCAGATCGCCGAAGGCATGCGCATGATGGGCAAGACCGTGCCGGTGGAAATCGGCGGCACCCTGGCTTATTCCACCCGCGAACCCCGTGGGGCCGTGGGCGTCATCGCGCCGTGGAACTTCCCTTTCAACGTCCCAGGCCGCAAATGCACCCCGGCCCTGATGGCGGGAAACACCGTGGTTTTCAAGCCCGCCAGCCTCACCCCCGGAGTCGGCATCGAATTCACGCGGGCCCTGCACGATGCGGGGATTCCCGCGGGCGTATTCAATTGCGTGACCGGATCGGGACGGAATGTGGGCGGCGTGATCGTGGGCGATCCGCGCATCAAGGCCATCTCCTTCACAGGATCCACGCCGGTGGGCAAAGGCATCCAGAAGCAGGCCGCGGACAACCTGACGCCCTGCCAGCTGGAATTGGGCGGAAAGAACCCGGCCATCGTCATGGACGATGCCGATCTCGATCTGGCCGCCCCAGCAGTCGCCAGGGCCGCCTTCGCCTGCGCGGGCCAATGGTGCACGTCCACCAGCCGTGTCATAGCCATGCGCGCCATCGCCCCGGCCCTGATCGAAAGGCTGGCTGCCGAAATCGCCAAGATCCAGGTCGGCGACGGCATGGATCCCAAAACCGGCATGGGCCCGGTATGCGGCACGGAACAGAGGGGGGTCATCCTGGACTATATCCGCAAAGGCCAGGCGGAAGGCGCCAAGCTGCACTCCGGCCAGCAGGTTCCAGCGGATGCCTCCGAGAAAAGCTGTTTCATCAATCCTGTCATGTTCACCGGCGTCACTCCCCGCATGACCATAGCCCAGGAGGAAATCTTCGGACCCGTGCTTTCGGTCCTGACCGTGGATACCTTCGAGGAAGCCGTAGCGCTGGCCAATGACGTGCCCTTCGGCCTGGCCTCTTCCATTTTCACCCGCAACCTCGGCCATGCGCTCACCTTCATGGAGAAGACGGATGTGGGCCTGGCCCATGTGAACATCATGTCCTCCTACAAGGAGCCGCAATTGGAATTCGGCGGCGTGAAGGAGTCCGGTTCCGGGCTGCCCGAGGCCGGCTCCAGCGGGATCCATTTCTTCACCGAGCACAAGGTGTGCTACGTGAAATACCGGTAACCCGCCGTCCCGATCCAAGTGTGAGCGCGCCTGATCGGCAGGCGTGAGCGGGCGCAAAGGCCTTGCCCCTGGACGCGCCAACCGCGCGGCCGCTGGGGCCTCCCTGGTGGCTTGTTGCTATCTTGACCGCCATGGAAAAGCGCAGCGGTCCTATCCGGAAAATGCATACCCAGGCCGGCGAGGTAGTGGAATACGCCTTGCCTGTCGGCGACGCCAAGATCGCCCTGAACCCCTTGCTGGGACAGGCCGTGCGCTTCAAATATACCGGGCGCATCTTTTGCATCCAATGCGGCAAGGCCACCAAAAGCAGCTTCTCGCAAGGGTATTGCTTCCGCTGCATGCAAACCCTGGCACAATGCGATATGTGCATCCTGAAACCGGAGCTTTGCCACCATCATCTCGGCACCTGCCGCGAGCCGGAATGGGGCGAGGCCCATTGCATGATCGAGCATACCGTCTACCTGGCCAACTCCTCGGGCATCAAGGTCGGCATCACCCGGGCCCATCAGATGAAGACGCGCTGGATGGATCAAGGGGCCGTGCAGGCCCTGCCCATCGTGCGCGTAAAGAACCGGTTGGATTCGGGCAAGGTGGAAGTGGCGTTGGCCAAGGTCCTGCCGGACAAGACCAATTGGCGCCTGATGCTGCAGGGCCAAGGCGAAATCCTGGATCTCAAGGCCAAAAGGGACGAAGTGTTCGCCGATCTGGCGGCGGAATTGCCGGGGGAAAGGCTTTCCGGAACGGAGCATCGTTTCACCTATCCCGTGCTCGCTTATCCCGCCAAGCTCGTGTCCCTCAACCTGGACAAGCAGCCCGAGGTAACAGGAGAGTTACTGGGCATCAAGGGCCAATACCTGATCCTGAGCTGCGGCGTGATCAACATGCGGAAATACGGGGGGGTATGAGCTGGAGTGGGAATCGGAACCCGCGACCCCCATCGCCCCTAGCCTTCCCACAAGCGGGAAAAACGCGCCACCGGCGGAGATGGCAGAGGCGGCAAACGTGGCCGCGGCGGCCGTGGCAGATGCGGCCGTGGCGGTCAAGGCCGGCGCCGGCCCCATGAGCGCGGCCGCGGGCGAAGCCGCCGCCCAGACCTCCCTGCTCTAGCCCTAAAGCGGGGGAAATCCCTATTTTTCCCTCTACTCTCTTCCCCGTACCTTCGCCGCTACCCCCGCCGCCGCCAGCAGCAGGATGAAGGAGGCCACGATGGTTGGCCCGGCCGACCAGTCCAGGCGCAGGGAAGCCTCCAGCCCCACCAGGCAGCCCGCCGTGGCGAAGCCCCAAGCGAAGGCGATGCGTTTCCATTTCCCGCCCACTGACAGGATGGAAGCCAGCGAGGGCACGATCAGGAAGGCGAACACCAGCAGCACTCCCGCCACCCGCACCGAGAACGTGACGATGACGCCGAAGGCGGTATAGAAAAGGAAATCCCACAGCCAGATCTTACGGCCTTGCGCGCGGGCCGCTTCGGGACTCTCCGTTATCTGGAACAGGGCCTTACGGGAGAAAGCCAGGATGGCGGCCACTACGGCGAAAAGCCCTGCGGCCATCGCCAAGGTGCGGGGCGAGACCGTCAGGATGGATCCGACCAGCATTTCCTTCAATTCCTCGGAACCGGTAGCGGATTTCTCCAGCACGATCAAGGAAAAGGCCATGGCTCCGGCATAGGTGACGCCGATCAGGGCCTCGATGGGCAGGGCCTTACGTCCCCGGAACCAGGAGAACAACAAGGCGCCCATCAGGGTGAACGCCAGCGAGAGGAGGAAGTTCCCGGCCGGATGGGTTTCGCCCAGGCCCATGGTGAGGCCGACACAGGCGCCCAAGGAGGCCACCTGCGCCAGCGCCAGGTCCACGAAGATGACGCCCCGGCGGACCACATGGTAACCGAAGAAGCTGAGTACGCCCGTCAAAAGCAGGCAGAGGGCCAAGGCGGAAAGCGCGAAGGGATATTGCAAGAGCATCATCTCAGCCGCCCGCTTTGGCGAGGCCGCCGGTCATGTCGTCGAAATGCCTGAAGAAATCCCCCGGGCCGATACCCTCGCAGGAAGGCGTGAAGCGGTAAACCTTGATGCCGGTTTGGCGTTCCAGGAACTTCGGATCCGCATCGCCGTAATAGGGTTCCTGGATGAGGATCCTGGCCTTCTCCGCCTTGATGCGATCGACCAGTTCCTGCAGATGCTTGGCGGTGGGCGGGATGCCCGGGAAGGGCTCGACCATGCCGACGATGCGGAGATCGTAGGCCTTGGCGAAGTAAACCCAGGAGGAATGGTAGGTAACCACGGCGGTACCCTTGAGAGGGGCCAGGCGCGCCTGCCATTCCGCCCGCTTCTTGTCGCTTTCTTCCCGGAACCTTTTCGCATTGGCCTGGAACAGTTCCGCATGCGCCGGGTCCGCTTTGGCCAGGGCCGCGCGCACGTGTTCGGCGATAACCGGCCCGTTGGCCGGGTCCAGCCAATAATGGGGATTGCCTTGCGGATGCACGTCCCCCATGGAGGCGTCCACCTTACCTTCGGGCTTGTCCAGCACGGCCACGCCGCCGGAACAGTCCACTACGTCGAGCTTGTTGTTGCGCGAGCCTTCGATGATGGCGTCGGCCCATTGATCCAGGGCCAGGCCGGCCTTGAGGTAAACGGCCACGCGGGAGACCTTGATCATGTAGGAGGGCAGCACTTCCACGAAATGCGGATTGGAGTTGGCCTTGGCGATGGAGAATACCTCCACCTGGTCGCCCCCGATATAGGCGGCGATGGAGGCGAGATCAGTCAAAGAGGCAGCCACCTTGACCTTGGCGCTGATGGGCGATACCGCGAGAGAGGACGCGATGAGCGCGCAGAGGAGCATGGCGCGCGCGGATTTCAACGGGTTGTGACGGAACGGTTCATTCATGATTTTCATGGTTTTCTTCCTTTAAAATTGGTGGGCTTTGTGGGGGCCCATGCTGAACAACAATTGCAGGGAAACGGAATTGACCGCATCCTGCCCGGCCGGCAGATAGCGCTCGTACATGAGGCGGATCAAGGTGCTTTCTTCCAGCACGGCATAGCCGGCGAAGGCGCGGAAAGCGCGATCGAAATCGGCGGCTCCGCCGTCCGCCTCCCATTGCTCAAAGAGCAAGCCGCCGTTCCATTGGGTATGATAACGGTAATCCGCGAAAGCCACGAACCCGGAACGATGGTCCTCGACGGTTTCCGAATCCGGCTCTACCCCCGGATCGCGAATCGTGTCCAGGATTTCCGCCGCCGTCAAAGTCTGGAAGCGCCGGTATGCGCCTTCCACCTGTACCGTGATCTGGGAGGAATTGGGCAGATAGAACTTGGCCTTCATGTCCGCGCCGAACAGATACGCTTGTGGCCCTTCCGGATAGGCGGATTTCCCCGTGGCCACGGACAAACCGGTTTCCAGCGCGCCCGCATCGCCGATAAGGAAATCGTTCGCCCAACGCCCGAGACCGCCCAGGCGCGTGAATTCGCGATCGGGATGGAATTGCTTGGCTTCGATCAAATCCGCGCTCAGGGTGGAAGCCCAATCGCCGGGAGTGGGCAACAGCTCCGAGACTTGCAGGCCGGTTTCGTTGAAGCCCTCCTCGCCTCCCGGTAACAGGGAAACCCATGCGCGGGGCGGGGTGATGAAGGGATAGGCATGCGGATGGCTGGCGTTCAGTTTGCCGAATCCGAGGCGGTATTTGCCCGCCTTGAAGTTGAGGCCCCAAGGCAATCCTTTCACCACCGAGAAATAGCCTTCCTCCAGCGCGAAGCCGTCCTCGCCGCCGGATATAGTGAACCAGCCTTTGATGAATGGGTTGAGATAGGCGTCCAGCACCATTTCCATTTCGCCGCTGTTCAAAGCGGCTTGCCCGGAATCCGGCGAGCCTGGCTCATCGGTATAGCCGCCGATCACTTGGCCCACGGCGGAGATATCGGGATTGGTAACGCCTGCGCTCGCGGGGGCGGCGCCGAAAAAAGCCACGGCCAAGGCGGTTGCGGTCGTAAGGGCGGTCAGCGTGGATAGGGTTGATAAGGTTTCGATGGACCGGGCGCGCAACGGCGCCCACGGGATCCGCATCAGTGAATGCATCATTCCTCCTGGAGTGTAAAGAACCGGAAACGGCCGGAAGGCCGGAGAGGGATGGCCCAGTAGCCTGGGTGTTACCTGGAGGCCGTGCGCGGCATCAAAGCGGAATGCAGGGCAAACGCGATGATGCTGGAACGACGGACCGGGTGCGCGGGGATCGGTTCAGGCGCAGGGAGGTGCGCGGGAGGAGAATGGCTCGAAACGGAATGCCAGGACGGGATGCCACACCGCCTCGCCCACCGGGGCCGACATGGCCAAGAGCAGCGGCGCCGACAAGGGCACCGGAGCAGCATAGGCCTGCGCCGTAGCCTGACAGAGCTGGCATTCGAGATCGCCATGGGCATGGCCTAGGGCATTTACGTGCTTGTGGGCGGGCCCCAAATAGCCGAGCAATCCGAAGAGATACAGCAGGAACCCGCCCAGCAGCAGCCTGCGGGTCCTTAAGCCAAGATGACGTTCGCTGCGCATATCCGTCAGGAATATAAACCTACATTTGCGCTTTGTCCATGTTCTTCCCCTTCAAGCCCAAACCCTCGAAAAAAACGCCAGGCAGGCAGGCGCGCGGCAAATCCGGGAAACGCCGGTTCCGGCCTTTGCATTGGCTGCGCATACTGGTAGCCGTCTTTTTCGCGTCCACGCTGGCCGCGGCGATCTTTTTCCGCTTCGTGCCGCCGCCGCTGACGCCATTGATGGCCATCCGCTGCCTGAAGGATATCCTCTCCGGCCATCGCCCGAAGCTGGACAAGGATTGGACGCCGCTGGGAAAGATGTCGCCACACCTGCCCGAAGCCGTCATCGCCTCGGAGGATCAGCGTTTCTTCGACCACCATGGGTTCGATTGGGAAGCCATCAGTTCCGCCTTCACCGTCAATGGAAGGGGCAAACGCAAGATCGGGGCCAGCACCATCACCCAGCAAACCGCCAAGAACCTGTTCCTCTGGCCCGAACGCAGCTGGACCCGGAAAGGGCTGGAAGCCTATTTCACCTTGCTGTTGGAATTGACCTGGAGCAAACGGCGCATCCTGGAAGTATACCTGAACATCATCGAGACCGGGGACGGCGTATACGGCGCGGAAGCGGCCGCGCGACGTTGCTTCCAGGTTTCCTCGGCGCGCGTGACGGCTTCCCAGGCCGCCCTGCTGGCCGCCGTGCTGCCGAACCCGCGTTCCTGGTCTCCCGCGAATCCCACCGGATACCTGCGGCGACGCCAGACCTGGATCCTGCGCCAGATGGATCAGATGGGACCGCTGCCAGAAGGCTTATACCGCGGGAGCGGCGGGACGGTCGGCCCGGAAAGCATGAAAAAACGCGCGCCCGCCGGCCCCCATCCGTCCCAAGCCCCCCTTCCCGCCCCCGGAGGTAACCCCCGCGCTACCGACTCCGGACTTGATGGCGATGCGGGGACAGCTCCCCCGTCCCCGGACTCCGCCGCCGCGCCCGATTCCGAGCAGCCGGAACATCAGCAAAGGGTAAAACCCAAAACCCCAATTCCCGATACTCCCGGGCTTCCTTTCCCCGATCTGCCCCCGGCGCCCGATAGCGAACCGGCGGCCGAGGGGCTGGTTCCGGCGAACTAGGCCGGCTCATTTAGCCGACGCTCCTGGTCCGCAAGGCAAACCCAGGGCGGCCATTCGCCCACTAACCCTGTGCGCTGCACCGGGATATGTTGAAATCCCCCAGATCCGCTGGCGATGTGCGATTCCAATCCAGGAGGTTCCGTGTTTCGTTTTAAGTTCCCGATGCCGCTGCTTACCTTAGGCCTGGCCCTGGCCGGCTTGGCCGGGACGGGAAAGGCCGCCCCGCGCGCGGCGACCCTGTCCGCGGACATCCGCGTGAACCAGATCGGATTCCATCCCCAAGCAGGGAAAAAAGGCGTGGTCGTCAATACCAGCGCCACCTCGTTCTTCATTTCCACCCCGGACCTGGCCGATACCGTTTTCAAGGGCTCCCTGGGAGACGCCAAGCTATACGCGCCTTCGGCCGAGCAGGCGCGCCTTGCGGATTTCTCCGCTCTCAGGAAACCGGGTACCTATGTATTGGGGGTGCCGGACCTGGGCGTTTCCCATCCCTTCAAGATCGACGAGCATGTGGACGTGGAAGTCACCAAGGGCGCTATCCGTGGCTTCTATTACCAACGCGCATCTGCTACGCTCACGGCCGCCAACGCGGGAAAATGGGCGCGCGCGCCCGGCCATCCGGACAATCGCGTCTATGTCCATGCTTCGGCGGCCTCGGCGGCCCGGCCGGCGGAAACGGTGATCGCGGCCGGCAAAGGCTGGTACGACGCCGGGGACTATAACAAGTACGTGGTGAACAGCGGCATCTCCACCTATACCCTGCTGGCGCTATACCATCATTACCCGGTCTTTTTCGACTCCCTCAAACTGAACATCCCCGAAAGCGGCAATAACATCCCCGACCTGCTCGACGAATCGCTGTGGAATCTACGGTGGATGATGGCCATGCAGGATCCCAACGATGGCGGCGTATACCATAAGCTCACCTCGGCCGACTTCTCCGGCTTCGTGATGCCGGAGGCGGATGGGGCCAAGCGCTATGTGGTGCAGAAATCCGTGACGGCGGCGCTAAATCTGGCGGCCACGGCCGCTTATGCCGCGCGCGTATTCCGCAAGTTCGACGGCCCCTTGCCCGGATTCGCCGACAGCGCCCTGGGCGTGGCCCGCAAGGCCTGGAAATGGGCGCGCGAGAATCCCACCGCCACCTACAGCCAAACGAAGATGAATCTATCCTTCACGCCCGTCGTCAATACCGGGGAGTACGGGGACGGAAGCCCCACCGATGAATTCTTCTGGGCCGGCATGGAACTTTACCTCGCCACCAAGGAGGATTCTTTTTTCGTGGCCGCCTC
>JBDSWM010000366.1:0-7533 GCA_039926685.1 Fibrobacteria bacterium
TCGACCATTCCACGGCCGGGTTGCGGTTGGGATAGGCGGAATCCAGCAGGGATTTGTTCTCAATGAACAAGAGAGTCTTGACCACTTGATCCGGGATGGAATCGAATGCGGGATAGACCTTGAGCGGATAGCTGACCGTGAACATCGACTGTCCCCGCTTGTCCAGCAGGTTCAGCCCGGCCTGGGTCTTTTCCGGATAGGTGGGATAGATCCCGCGCCCCGCCAGCTCGAGCAGCTTGGGCGAAAAGCGGACCTGGCTTTCCACCTGGAAACCCTGCCGCCGCAATGAGGCGGCGAATTCCGGGATATGCAGATAACCGCGGCGTTCATCGGTAGGCCCTTTCTCCGGGAACCGTATCTTGGCGCTGGGGCCGGGTTCGGGATTGTAGAAGATGAGCTTGTTCAAGCGAGCGAAATAACGCGCCTGGAATTTCGATGTGGAAGCTTCCCGGACCAGCAATCCCGCGGCGGCCATGCATGCCAGCAAAGCGGCCGCGGAGATGATCTTGAGAAAGCGGCGGACGAAACGGCGCTTCAGCAATCTGTCGATCGCGGAAAAGGGATCGCCGATAAGGTTGCTTTTTGGGGCCGGTTTCGCCCGCGTGTCCCCTGTCTCGATCATGGCGATACCTTCATGGCCCCGGCTTGCGCATGCGGGGACCGCCGCAGGGCCGGTCCCGGAATTTGGCATGCCGTTTGGGTTGGAGTATATTGTAGCATCTCCAACTCGACCGATGCGAAATCTTTCCCGACAGCGGCGACCGTGCTTCCGCACCGTTTCCCCATCCGGACGCATCATGGAAATAGGATGATGGAATATTGCGCGGGAGGATGAACATGGTAGGCATGCTGCGGGAAACCGGGTGCGTCCAAAAGATACGGTTTTCCCGCGCCCAAGCAAAGACCCCGCGCGTGGAATTCCCATGAATTCCGTCAACGCCGCCGGTGACGACGCCGAAGTGGGCACGCCTATGGGCGTGCAGATCCTGGCTTTTCTCTGCGGCCTGGTGGTCGTCTACCTGGGATGCAAATCCACCTGGCAGGATTATTCCCGCATCAAGAAATTCGACCGCCTCGATGGCCTGCTGGAAACGCCGGGGAGATTCATCCAGGTCAAAGTGCGCCGCGATACCACCGGATCGGAGGACGACTATTACCCGGACATCCTGTACGAATATTTCGTCGCGGGCAAGAGCATCTGGGGCTGGCGCCTTTCATACGAAGAGGAGCCGAAACCGAAGGCCTTTTGGGAAGCTCGCTTGGCAGGCTATAAGCAAGGGACCCCAGTGCCCGTCTACTACGATGCGGACGCCCCCAAGGACGCCATCGTGGAGAAAAAGCACGATGGTCTGGGCCGCATCTGGCTGAAAATGGCGCTGGGAGGGGGATTCGTGCTGGTGGGCCTGGTGCTGGCCTTGCTGCCGCCCTGGGGCTGGTTTAAGAAGTTCGCGCTTAAAAAATGAAACCCGCCATGGCGGCGAACACCACGGTTTTGACGTCCTTCTGACCGGACTTGTCCAAGGAGTTCTGCCCGAAGTTGCATCGCAACTGGAAGGAGCCCAGGCCCCATTCCACCCCGCCGCCCAGGCACAGGCTCCAATCGAAATCCACCATTTCGCCGGTCTTGATCAAGGGAGGGGTTTCTTCCGGCATCACGGTTCCGCCGTCCTGGATATCGATGTATTCCGAATAGGATTTCTTCGAGAAAAGATAGGCCACCGAAGGCCCCCCGAAAAATATCGGCATCACCTCGGTACCCGTGGGAGCCGTGATCTTAATCAGGAGGGGAATCTCCAGGACGTGCATCTTCAGGGTGTTGACCTTGGTGCGGTCCATGCCCTTGGCTGGATCGAATTCCTGGGTGCGGATGGCGCCGCTCTTGGCCAGGTAGAGCAGGTCGGTTTCCACGCCCAGGAAGGCCGGCAGGTGGAAGGCCAGGGTGAAACCCGTGGTAGGCCAGATTTCAGTGTCGAACTCCTTCACGTCGCCGCCCCAGAAAGAAGCGGCCGTGATGCCGCCCACCAGGCCGAAGGCCACGGGCTTGCGCTCCGCATGGGCGTGGATCGAACCTAGGAAGAGCAAGGCGACGAAGGGGAGTATCCGGCGGGGATGCGTCATCAGGGGAATTATCCCAATAAGGACGGTAGGGAGCAAGCTGGAAAGGGGGCAGCAGGCAGAAGGAGACCCTGCCTCCGGGTCCTACCCTGCGAACGATGGTCCCGCCCGCCCGCTGGGTCGGCGGGCCGGGCCGTAAAAAAGATTAAAGGATCTTGACTTTCAGTTCCTTGCCCAGCGCCTTGGCGACGCGTTCCAGCGTGGAAAGCTTGATATCGTCGGCGTGGTTCTCGATGCGGGAGATGGCGGTGCGCTTGGTCTTCAAGCGGTTGGCGAGTTCTTCCTGGGAAACGCCGGTGGATTCGCGCGCCTTGCGCAGCATTTCCCCTACGCGGGTTTCGCCGGATTTGGCTGCGGACTTCTTCGCGGGTTTCGCGGTTTTCACGGCGCTTTTGCTCTTCTTCGCTCTTGCCATTTAAGGCCTCCTTCTGGTCGCTGGATGGGTGGCCGGGACCATGCCCGGACGGTATATAAGCCGGAAAATCCCCCCTGCCGGAGGAAGCCCTTCTTCACCATCTATGTTAACTTATAGGTTAACCTCTGTCAAGGTTGCCTCCGGCCCCGAGGGCCAGTCGCTGCCGCGCTTTCAAGGCTTCATGAGCCTGCCGGTAACGGTCTCCCGCCGGATACCTCCCCCCGGCGGGCGGAGCCGGCCTAGACTCCGATGCGGTCCCGTTCCAGGAAGTCGGCGACGGACTGACGGGTAGAGGGGACATGCCCCGGAAGCCGGCGGATGTTCTCATGAAAGGCGTCCAGGATCCATTCTTTCCGGGGGAAGAAACAGTCTTCCATCTCCGCCGGCGGCGTGATCCAATTGCGCGCGCCCACCACGGTCACGGGCGCATCCAGGTGATGGAACGCGGCCTGGCTGATGCGGCCGGCCAGGGTGTGCAGGAAGGACCCGCGTTCGCAAGCGTCGGAGGCCAGCAGCACCGCGCCGGTCTTGCGCGCCGACTCCAGCACCGGTCCCAGGTCGAGCGGATTGACGAAGCGGAGATCGAACACTTCGGCGGAAATCCCGTGCGCGGCCGCCAACTCCTCCGCGGCCTCCATGGCCCGGAACAATGTGGATCCAATCGTGACAATTGTCACATCGGAACCGACGCGGCGCAGGGCCGGCATCCCCATTTCCACCTCGTAGTATCCTTCCGGGACGCCTTCCGGGACGAATATCTCCGCATCGGAATACAAGCGCTGGCTTTCGAAAAACACCACGGGGTCGGTGCCGCGCAAGGCCAGGTTGAGCATGCCTTTGGCGTCGTAAGGCGTGGCCGGGAACATCACCTGCAGGCCCGGGATATGCGCCGCCAGCGAAGACCAATCCTGGGAATGCTGCGCCCCGTACTTAGAGCCCACCGAAACGCGCAATACCAGCGGCATCCGCAATGCGCCTCCGGACATGGCCTGCCATTTCGCCATCTGGTTGAAGACCTCGTCCCCGGCGCGCCCCAGGAAGTCGCAATACATGATCTCCGCCACCGCCCGGCCCCCGCACAGTGCGTATCCCACCGCGGTTCCCGCGATGGCGCCTTCGGATATGGGAGCATTGAACAGGCGATGGTAGGGCAGGCATTCCGTAAGGCCCCGGTAAACCGAGAAGGCACCGCCCCAATCGCGGTTCTCCTCGCCGTAAGCGATCATGGCCGGATCCTCGCGGAAGCGGTGCAACATGGCCTCGAAAAGCGCGTCGGCATACGTCACGGATCTGCCCTTGGGCGCGGGTTTCCCGTCCGCGAGGCCGGAGCGGCTTTTCTCGCGCAGGGAGATCAGGCGGGGATTCATATCGGGGACCACAGTAACATCCGGGATACCGTCTCCCGTGCGTTCCGCCCTGCCGCGGGAGAACATCAGGCCGCCGATGGCCTCTCCGGGGATGCGCGGGGAAATCTCCAGGGAGGCTGCGTGCTCCAGCGCGCCGATCAGCCTCGCCACCGCTCCGGCGCGGATGGCCTCCAGGTCGACCGGGGAGCAATGCCCATTGGCGATGAGGTAGGAACCGAAAGCGAGGATGGAATCCGCCTGCTGCCATCGCTCCACCTCGTGGCGGTCGCGGTAAGAGGAGGCATCGGAAGGGGAATGCCCGGATATGCGGTAGGTAACAGTATCCAGCAAGGCCGGACCGCGCCCTTCCAGGAGCAGCTTCAATTTCCGTTCCACCGCATCCGCCACGGCCAGGGGATGGTACCCATCCACGCGCTCCGCATGCATGTTCTCCGGATTCACGCCCGCGCCCATGCGCGCCAGCACGCCGAAACCCATGGTTTCGCCGAAGGTCTGGCCGCCCATGCCGTAGAAATTGTTCATGAAGTTGAACAGGATGGGGGGCGAACCTCCCAGGGCCGGGTTCCACAGGGTCCGGTATTGATCCATGGCGGAGAAGACCATGGCTTCCCACACGGGTCCGCAGCCCGCGGAAGCGTCCCCGATATTGGCGATCACGACGCCGCCCTTACGGTTGACGCGCTTGTGCAAGGCCGCTCCAGCCGCGATGTCCGCCGAACCGCCCACGATGGCGTTGTTCGGCATGACGCCGAAGGGCGGGAAGAAGGCGTGCATGGACCCGCCCATGCCCCGGTTGAATCCTGCATCCCTTCCGAAAATCTCCGCCAAGGTGCCGTAGAGCACGTAGTCCAGGGCCAATTCGGACGGTGCGGCGGCGCGGCTGTAGCGCTCCACCGCGCGCAAGGTGCGTCCACCCCCGTAATTTTCCAGCATGGCCGGGATTTTACCTTCCGGAAGCTTGGCGATGGCGGAAAAGCATTTGGCCAGGATTTCCCCGTGGCTGCGATGCGATCCGAACACCATGTCCTCCGCTCCCAGCGGCCAGGCCATGCCCACGGCCGCGGCCTCTTGCCCGATGGAAAGATGGCATGGCCCTTTATGATCGTAGGATATGCCTTCGTAGTTCCCTTGCACCTTGATGCGCTGCAGCATGGTCTCGAATTCGCGGATGAACACCATATCCCGGTACATGCGCACCAGGCCATTCCGACCGAAACGTTCCGCTTCCGCGGCCGGATCGGATTGGTAGGCGTTGAGGGCGATTCTGCCCAGCTCCAGCGAACCGGGTTTCCGGACCTGGGCGGGCAGGATGGGGAGGCTTTTCGGCATGGGGGAAAAATAACAAGAGCCGCCCGGAAGGGCGGCTCTTGGGGGGGAAGATGTGAGTTAAGGGTCAGTCGCCCGCGAGGCGCATCAAGCCCGTGCGGGTGAACATGACTTCCTGCTTTCCGTTCTGGAAATGGAAAATCGTCTTCCATACGTACACGCCTTGGCCGGCATACTGGCCATTCTTGTCCCGGGTGTCCCACCATAGATAGCTGACCAGGCCGTTGCCCGTATGGGCCAAGCGCTGGTCGTTGCCCATCTCGCCCCGGTAGCCGAACGACTGCCGGAAGGAAACCAGGAAGTTACCCAAGTGATCGAAGATGCTGACGTCGGCCACGTAGGGGGCCGTGGATACCACCTGCACCGCGCTCAGGAACGGGGGCATGGGGACGATGCGGCCGGGATCCGTTTCTCCGGTGGCGCTATCCTTGGGATTCTTGGGGATGAAACCGTGGCTGGCCTCGCCCTTCTCGACCGTTCGCTCATCGAAACCGACCGGGGGAATCCAGTTGACCTCCCATCCCGAGCCCGTGCTCGAGGAATAGCCGCTCTTGTCGGGATCGCGCGAATCCTGCACCGCCACCTGGTAGGAGGAATTGTTCGGATCCAACCCGGCCACGGGAGGATAACCGCGGAACAATTGGATCAAGCGATCGCGATCGGCGCCTTCCAACCGGATTCCGGTTTTCGACGGGATGTTCCCGGGCACGTCGGTGTACACGCCGTCGGCATTGAGGTAGACGCAATTACCCGTATTCGGCACCGCCGAACTGGAGTTGTCGATGATGATTTTATAGACATTGTCGGATCCGACATTTTCGCCGGGATTGTTCACGGCATTGATGGTTTTGGCCGCAGAGTAGTCCCCGCAGCTGATGGAGAACTTCAAAACCTGCTTGAAATCTCCCGACGATTTGATCGGTTCCGAAAGCTTGATGTACAAGGTGTCCAGGTTGAAGGAAGCATCACCGGGCTTCAGGGTCTTCACGTCGGCGGGATGCTTGGTCGCGCTCAAGATGACCGGACCGATGGAATCGTCCAAGGCCGGGGTCTGGGATCCGAACAGGGGATCAGCGGGCAGTTTGGCTTTCGGCACCTTGCCCGCGGGAATGGACGTGAGGCCCGCGCCGAAAGGCAGGCTGGAATAATCCGCGACCACGATGGTGGAGTCGCTCCCCTCCAGGAAGGAAAGCTTTCCTCCCGGCACCGCTTTGAATGGCGATCCGTCTTCATTCCATTGGCCTTCCAAGGTGGCGGGTAAGCGCGACAAACGCTTCAGGAACTTGACATAGATTTTGTCTCCGGCCCCGTTGCCGTCCTCATCCGTGATATAGGCCTTCACGACCGGGACGTAGGAGGCGACCAGATTGATGTCGCTGGTGAAATCCGTGCCTTCCACGGTGACGGTCCCGGTTACCGTTACCTGGTTGTTACGATTGGTGGCGGTAATCTTCCCTTCCACCGTCCCATTGGGGGTTATCGCCCCGGTCACGAAGGCATACGGGACCTTGACCAGGAACTTCTCGCTGTAAACGCCCGTCTCCACGGCCCAGAATACCTCCTTCTCGCCTTGCAAGCTGGTCAATGTGACCTTGATGGAATCCACCTTGTCCACGGTGGGGCTGCGAGCGGACAACACGGCCCAAAAGGACGATGCGTCGTTTTCCGAAATCGAATTGATCACCAAGGTGTCCGCTTCCGTCAGCGCATAATGCAGCCTGGTCGTCACGGGGCTGTCCAGCAGCACCTGGATATCCTTGCTATCGTCGTAGACAGGGTCGGTGTATGACACCTTTACATAATCGCGGGACTGGCATTGCAGGTTCTCGTCGGAGACGGCGGAGCCTTCCGATTTGGAAACGGTCCGGGAAACATAGGTTCCGGGTTCGGCTTCTTTTTCGATCAGGATAACGTCAAGGAAATCATTGTTCACCGTGCAGCTCAACCTCACGTGCAAGGTATCCCGCCCCGAGGTGATGCTCTGGTCCTTGACGGTGATGGTGACGGTGGAATCGGAGCGGGTGACCACCACGCCCGGACCCTTGTCGCCCGCCAATTTTATATCCGCTTCCTGATTGGGATAGGCCACCTTGAGATCGGCGGTGACGGCGTTGCTGGCCAATCCGGTCTTGGTATGTGAGGTGACGGAGGCATGCACTTTCCCAAGGACATAGGTTTCCGCGATGCTGTTCCCCGGAACCGGCTTGGGCAAATCCTTCAAGGAAATCGAGCCCTCCCAAACGCCTGTGGATCCTTTCCGCTTGGATATTACCAAGGTGACGGTGAAAGTCTCGGCATCCGCAGGGGCAT
>JBDSWM010000367.1:0-4600 GCA_039926685.1 Fibrobacteria bacterium
GCCAGTCGCAGCGTGAGGTCACCGTCGCGACGGTCGGGTCGCGATAGAGGCCAAGGAACGACATTGCCGTCGACAGCACGCCGGAGCGTTCGTTCTCGGACTTGTTCAACACCTCGCGCGCAGCCGACGCTACCACCGGATGGACGATCGGGGCCTCCGCCGTGCCGAGATGATTGGTGGTCATCATCCGGCGGAGCGTGGCGGTGAACGGGCGTTGGGGATCGGAGAGGAAGGAGGCGACGCGGGCGAGCGTCTTCTCTTCCTCGGCGTAGAGGATGTGGAGAATCGCGCCGACCAGAAGAGAATGGCTGGTCTTCTCCCAATGGTTGCGGCGTTCGAGCGCCCCTTCAGGGTCGACCAGGATATCGGCGATGTTCTGGACGTCGCGGACCTCGTCGGAGCCGCGGCGTACCTCGAGCAGCGGGTTGTAGCGCGCCGAGCGCGCATCGGTCGGGTTGAACATCAGACAGTGCGAGAAGCGCGAGCGCCAGCCGGCGGTCAGCGTCCAATTCTCGCCCTTGATGTCGTGAACAACGGTCGAGCCGGTCCAGGACAGCAAGGTCGGGACGACGAGGCCAACACCCTTGCCCGAACGCGTCGGCGCGAACGTCCGGATCCGGCAAGGGGCCCGGCAAGGCTCCTGCCAAGGGCGGCGGGAATTTCGGCGGCGGGGATGACGAGAATGCCGGCAACTACACCATGGGGTTGGCCCAGCGCTTCAAGGACGATGAGGCCGGCCATGAGGAGATGCAGGAGCTGATCAAGGACGAAGGCCGGGCCCAAAGGCTGATCCGGAGCGGCGCCCTGAGCAAGCGCGACGCATTGATGATCCAATCCGCCGCTTCCATGCATTCTTCCCAGAAAAAGCGCGCCTTGCTCATCCTCGGCAGCGTGTCCCTAATCGCCTTCATCATCGTCAGCATACTTTCCTACCAGAACATGGGTTACCGCGGCAAATTGAAAGAACAGGAAACCCTGCTTTCCAATGTGCGGAACCTGGAATCCCAAATCACCTCCGTGCCGGGCAGCGCCGAATCCGATGAACATGAAAAGGCATTGCTGGTCGCCAAGCTGCGCGCGGCCGAGCGCCAGCTTATGAGCGTGCGCTCGAACCTGAAATCATCCGATATAATCAACACCTACAAGAATCCTCTGGGGCGGGAAATCCAGACCATCCTGGAAGGCTTCGGCAAGCGGGATTATATCGTGCCGGACATCTTCATCAAGCAGGTCGAGAAGCATATTTACACCTTCACCAAAACCAATACCCGCGGCATCATGGATCGCTCATTCGCCAACAGCCATAAATACAAGAACATCATCGAAGAGGAATTGAGCCGCCAGGGCATGCCGCTGGCTTTCTATTACCTGGCCATGCATGAAAGCTTGCTGGATTCGGACATCGTCAGCCACGCTGGGGCCCGCGGGCTTTGGCAATTCATGCCGCAAACCGCACGGGAATACGGGCTCAAGGTTTCCGAGGGATGGGAACGCCTGCCTCCGGAATACGATCAACGCACCAATCCGCGCCTATCCACCCAGGCCGGGGTGAAATACGTGAAAACCCTATATGCCGAATTCGGAGACGTAGCCCTGGCCATGGCGGCCTACAATGCCGGCGAAGGTCGCATCCGCAAGGCCCTGCGCAGTATCGATGATCCCATCAATAATCGCGACTTCTGGTATATATACCGTCTCGGCACCTTGGCTGCCGAGACCAACGAGTACGTCCCCAAAATCATCGCCACCATGATCATCGATAAGAACCGGGCCCGCTACGGTTTCTCGCAATGAGCCGCGGCGGGGAAAGCCCCCAGGCGGCCGAGTTCGGATCCCGGCATTTGCCTTTTTCACAACCTTCATAACGCTATTCGGCCGATAACCGCCGGGTTCCTATCCGGCTGCAGGCCGTATAAATACTCGCTTTCAGAGCATTCTCTTGCCGTCCAGAAGGCATGCATTTATATTTGCAAACGTCATTTTGCATACTTACCAGGAGGTACTTAGGTGGCCGTTAAAATTGGAATCAACGGATTTGGTCGCATCGGTCGTTTGGCTTTTCGGGCCGCCATTGCACGCAGCAACGTCGAAATCGTGGGAATCAATGATCTTATCGACGTCGACTATATGGCATATATGCTCAAATACGACTCCACCCATGGAGCGTTCGACGGCAAGGTGGAGGTTAAGGACGGAAAGCTCATCGTCAACGACAAGCCCATCCGCGTCACCGCCGAGAAGAATCCCGCCGACCTGAAGTGGGCCGCCGTCGGCGCCGACTTCGTCATCGAGTCCACCGGACTCTTCACCACCATTGACAAGGCCCAGGGGCATCTTACCGCCGGCGCCAAGAAGGTCATCATTTCCGCTCCTTCCGCCGATGCGCCCATGTTCGTGATGGGCGTGAATCACGAGAAATACAACTCCTCCCAGCACGTGGTTTCCAACGCCAGCTGCACGACCAACTGTCTGGCCCCGTTGGCCAAGGTCGTGAACGACAATTGGGGCATCGTCGAAGGACTGATGACCACGGTGCATGCCACCACGGCTACTCAGAAAACCGTGGACGGCCCGTCCGCCAAGGACTGGCGCGGCGGACGCGGCGCGGCCCAGAATATCATTCCTTCCTCCACCGGCGCGGCCAAAGCCGTGGGCAAGGTGATTCCCGAGCTCAACGGCAAGCTGACCGGCATGGCCTTCCGCGTTCCCACTCCGGACGTATCCGTGGTCGATCTCACTTGCCGCTTGGCCAAGCCTGCCAAGTATGAGGAGATCAAGGCCGCCATGAAACTGGCTTCCGAGACCACCCTCAAAGGCATCCTGGGATATACCGAGGACGCGGTCGTTTCCAACGACTTCCTCGGCGATCCGCGCACCTCCATTTTCGACGCCGATGCCGGCATCGCCCTCAGCGACACCTTCGTGAAGCTGGTGGCCTGGTACGACAATGAATGGGGCTATTCCAACAAGTTGGTGGATCTCATCCTGCATATGGCCAAGGTAGGCGTATAACTCCCGGCGTATGAATGGGTGGCCGGAAGTGAGGGCTTCCGGACGCGGCGGGGCCTTCCCGATGCCGCTCCCGTTCCGGGGCTGTCTTTACCAGCGGTTCCATGCCGCTTCGACAGCCTGCCGCCGATTCGGCGGTCCGAACGCCGCGCTCCGCAGGACCGCGGCGTTTTTTTTCCGGTTCCCGGTCCCATCAGGGGCCGAGAGGTTTTTCCAAGCGGCCCGTCGGGCCCATGCGCAATAAGCGCTGCGAAAACGCGGCGATGGCGCGGCGATAGTCATCATTTCAACCACGGATAAGCACATGGCGAAATTGTTCATCGAAGATCTCCAGGTAAACGGCAAACGCGTGCTCGTCCGCGTGGATTTCAATGTCCCTATCAAGGACGGCAAGGTCGAGGACGAGAAGCGCATCGCCGCGGCGCTGCCTTCCATCAAATATCTGCTGGAAAAGGGCGCGAGCGTCGTGCTCATGAGCCATCTTGGCCGCCCGGACGGCAAGGCCATACCCGAATTCAGCTTGAGGCCCGTGGCCGCCAAGCTCCAGGAACTGCTCGGCAAACCGGTGCAATTCGTGGAAGACTGCGTCGGCCCCAAGGCGGAATCCGCTTGTGCGGCCTTGAAACCCGGCGGCGTCATCCTGCTGGAGAACGTGCGTTACCATATCGAAGAGGAAGGCAAGGTCAAGCTGGAAGACGGCACCAAGCTCGTCGCGGACAAGGAGAAGGTGGCGGCTTTCCGCGCCGCTCTTTCCAAGTTGGGTGATGTTTACGTGAACGACGCCTTCGGTTCGGCCCACCGCGATCATAGCTCGGTGGCCGGAATCACCTTGCCCCTGCGCGCCAGCGGCTACCTGATGAAAAAGGAACTGGATTTCCTGGGCGACACCATCCAGAATCCCAAACGCCCCTTCGTGGCGATCATCGGCGGCGCCAAGGTCAGCGGCAAGATAGACGTCATTCAGCAAATGCTTCCCAAGGTGGACAAGCTCATCATCGGCGGCGGAATGGCGTATACCTTCGCCAAAGCCCAAGGGCTTGAGATCGGCAAGAGCCTGGTCGAACTCGATCGAGTGCCATTGGCGAAAGAGCTTATGGCAAAATACGGCGATAAGCTGATGCTGCCGACCGACTGTTTCATCACCGACAAATTCGACTTCAAGGGCCGCACCATAGGGCAGGGGCGCAACTGCCGCATGAACGAGATCCCTGCGGACTGGGAAGCCATCGACATCGGACCCGAATCCTCGGCCGCATTCGCCAAGGTCATCGCGGGAGCCAAAACCGTGCTTTGGAATGGACCGATGGGCGTTTTCGAAGTGGAAGCTTCGGCCAAAGGGACCTATGCGGTTGCCCAGGCGTTGGTGGAAGCCACCAAAAACGGCGGGACAACCGTGGTCGGCGGCGGCGATTCCGCCAGCGCCATCAAGAAGGCGGGCCTGAGCAAGCAGGTTTCCCACGTATCCACCGGCGGCGGCGCCTCGTTGGAATTCCTCGAGGGCAAGCCGCTGCCCGGAGTCGTGGCCTTGTCGGATAAGTAAACAAGTAGGGGTTAGAGGCTCTAGCCCCTAATCCCTAATCCCTAATCCCTA
>JBDSWM010000368.1:0-4566 GCA_039926685.1 Fibrobacteria bacterium
GCCCCTGATCCGCATGACGCCCGTGGGCGACGAAGCGGAATCCTGACGAGCAGCGGCAAGCAGAGCCGGAGCGGGGGAGCGGGCCGACGAAAGGCCGCCGGTGCCGCCCAGGTTGATCTAGATTGGATATTCGCAAGACGGTTTGCAGGAGGCGATGAAAAGCGATGGGCGAAGAGAATGCCATCCACGGGGAGACCTTGCGGGGCGGGGCCATGTGGTCCTGGATACTCAAACGAGGCACAGCGTTACGCATGACCGATACGGAAGGCGGAGGCAATGTTTCCGCATTATTCCTCAACGCCGATTCCCCGCTGGAGCGTTACAACATGCCGGATACGCTGAAAGCCCAATTCATCGCTTTTCTCACGCAAGGCAATACCCTCCACTCGGACATGGGGCGCATCCTCTGCTCGATCACGGCCGATACCTGCGGCTGGCACGATACCCTGTGCGGAGCCACGGATGCCAAACTGACGCTCGCCAAGTACGGGCATTCCAGCTATCAGGATCAGCGCAATGATCGGAAACGCAATGGTCGCGATAATTTCCTGATAGAGCTCGGGAAATACGGCCTGGGGAAAAGGGACATGCCCGTGCCGATCAATTTCTTCAGCAAGGTGTCCGTGGACGGGGAAGGCAATCTGCGCTGGCAGGCGGGGAATTCCCGGCCAGGCGCTTATGTGGAATTGCGGGCCGAGATGAACGTGCTGGCGGTGCTGTCCAATACGCCCCATCCCCTGGACCCGGATCCCGTCTATGCGCCCAAGCCCATGCAGCTGGAGATCCGGCGAGGGCAAGGCCCGGGCCCCGGCGATCCTTGCCGTATATCCCGACCGGAAAACGGGCGCGGGTTCCAGAACACCGAAACCTTGTTCCGTTAGCGGGAAAAGCAAAAATGCCGACTTTGGTTTATACGGAAAGCGCATTGCAGCCGAACGACGCCCTCCATGACGAAATCCTGCCCGCCGGGGAGGGGTGGTTGCATCTTATCAAGGCAGGCCAGTTTTTCCGCATCCTGGATCTGGAAGGCAACCAGGCCGTGGACACCTTGTTCTACAATGCCGCGGATGCTTCCGATCGTTACGATGCCATCGCCACCATACGCGCGCAAGGGAATATATTCCTGACCACGGGAACCCGGCTCATGTCCAGCGAAGGCAATACGTTGCTCACCATCATCGCGGATACTTGCGGCCGCCATGACACTTTGGGAGGCGCCTGTTCCGCGGAAAGCAATACCGTGCGGTATGCCCTGGAAAAGAGGCACATGCACAATTGCCGGGACAGCTTTTTCCTGACCATGGCCAATTCCCCGCAGGGTTTCACCAAGCGGGATCTGGCCCCCAACATCAATTTCTTCATGAACGTGCCCGTCACCCCCCAAGGCGGCCTGACCTTCGCCGACGGGGTATCCGGAGCCGGCAAGTACGTGGAGATGCGCGCGGAGATGGACGTGTTCGCCTTGATCTCCAATTGCCCACAGTTGAACAACCCCTGCAACGCGTACAACCCCACCCCCATCCGCCTGCTGATCTGGGATCCGCCGGCGGTCGCCCTCTGATCGCGGCCGACGAAAGAAGACGCATGTTCCGAAAAGTCCTGATAGCCAATCGCGGCGAAATAGCCTGCCGCATCGCCCGCACCCTGCGTTCGATGGGGATAGCCTCCGTGGCCGTGTATTCGGAAGCGGACGCCGGTTCCTTGCACGTTTCGGCTTGCGATGAAGCCCATTGCATCGGGCCCGCGCAGCCCTCGGCATCCTATCTGGACGCGGAGAAAATCCTGGCGGCCGCCATACGCTCAAAAGCGGGGGCCATCCATCCCGGCTACGGCTTCCTGAGCGAGAACGCCGCTTTCGCGGAGGCCTGCGCTGCCGCCGGCATCGTTTTCATCGGCCCTACGCCCGCGCAAATGCGCGATTTCGGCCTCAAGCACACCGCCCGCGCCTTGGCGGAAAAAAGCGGGGTGCCCCTGCTACCCGGCACCGGGCTGCTGGCGGATGCGGCCGAAGCGGCGGTCCAGGGCCAACGCATCGGTTACCCCGTCATGCTCAAGAGCACGGCCGGAGGCGGAGGCATCGGAATGCAGGTGGTGAAGGACGGCAAGGAGCTGGCTTCAGCCTGGGAGACCGTGAGCCGTTTGAGCGCCAGCAACTTCAAGCACGGCGGCCTTTACCTGGAGAAATACGTGAGCCGCGCCCGCCATGTGGAGGTGCAAATCTTCGGCGACGGCCGGGGCCGGGTGCTGGCTTTGGGGGAGCGAGATTGCTCGGCCCAACGCCGCAACCAGAAAGTTTTGGAAGAGACCCCGGCTCCCGGTCTCAGCGCGGACTTGCGCTCGGCCCTGCATGCCGCCGCCGTGCGTCTGGGCGAAAGCGTCGCCTACCAAAGCGCCGGGACGGTGGAGTTCGTGCTGGACGCGGATGCGGCCGCTTCCGGATTATCCGACGGTTTAACTGACGGTTTCTACTTCCTGGAAGTCAATACCCGCTTGCAAGTGGAGCATGGCGTCACCGAAACCGTCGCCGGCATCGATTTGGTGGCTTGGATGATACGCCAAGCCGCAGGCGAACTGGGCGATCTGGAAGCCCTGCGTCCCGTCCTCACAGGCCATTCCATCCAGGCCCGCATCTATGCCGAGAACCCGCGCCTGGACTTCCGGCCCAGCGCCGGCATACTCACGGAAGCGGCCTATCCCTCTGACGCGCGCGTAGACACGTGGGTGGAAGCGGGCAGCGAAGTCTCCCCTTTCTACGATCCATTGATCGCGAAGATCATCGTCAAGGGAAAGGACAGGAACGGAGCCCTGGCCGCTTTGGGCAAGGCCTTGGCCGAAACGCGCCTTTATGGGATCGAAACCAACCTGGAATTCCTGCGGGCCGTGGCCGCGGCGCCGGCTTTCGCCCAAGGCCGCATGACCACGCGCGAACTCGGCGGCTTCGGCTACGTTTCCGATAGCGTGGATGTGCTCGCCCCAGGGGCGCAAACCGCCCTACAGGATTTTCCCGGACGTATCGGTTTCTGGAACGTGGGCGTGCCGCCCTCCGGACCTTTCGACGCCTTGTCCTTCCGCCTGGGGAACAGATTGCTCGGGAATCCCGAATCCGCCGCCGGGTTGGAGATTATCGTCGCCGGTCCCACCTTGCGGTTCAACCGCGCCTGCACGGCGGTGGTCACGGGCGCGGCGATCAAGGCCGAATTGCTCGCTCCACCCGCGCCCGCGGACGGGAATCCGACCCAGGGTAACGTGGAAGTTCCCCTATGGAAACCCTTCCGGATTCCCGCCGGCGGAGTGCTAAAATTGGGCGCCGTATCGGGCGCGGGCATGCGCGTTTACCTCTGCGTACAGGACGGTTTCGATGCACCTCTTTACATGGGAAGCCGATCCACCTTCACCCTGGGCAATTTCGGCGGGCATGCCGGCCGTACCTTGCGGGCCGGGGACGTACTCCATCTGCCGACCGGCACGCGCGAAGCCGCCGCTTCCGGTCCTTCGCCGCTCGCTTCCCCGCCTTCCTTGCCTTCCCTGCCGCAAGCCCTCCGGCCCGCATTGACCAACACCTGGGAAATCGGCGTCTTGTACGGACCTCATGGGGCGCCTGATTATTTCCTCGCCAGCGATATGGACATGTTTTTCTCTACGGCCTGGGAAGTGCATTACAATTCCAACCGCACCGGCGTGCGCTTGATCGGCCCCAAACCCGCTTGGTCCAGGCCGGACGGCGGCGAAGCCGGCCTGCATCCTTCCAACATCCACGATAATGCCTATGCCATCGGTGCCGTGGATTTCACCGGGGACATGCCCATCCTCCTGGGACCCGATGGACCCAGCCTGGGAGGTTTCGTCTGCCCCGCCACCATCGCTCAGGCCGAACTCTGGAAAATGGGACAGCTCAAGCCGGGCGATACCATCCGTTTCATCAGGTTGTCGCTGGACCAGGCGCGTGAACTCGAGCGCGCCCAGGAGAGATTGATCCTCACCCTGGAAGCGCCCGCCGCCGTTCCGCAAGCCTTGCCGATACGGGGTCGCAGCCCGGGATACACGGATCCCTTCGGCGCGGACAGGAACATACTGCATCATATCCCCGCGCGCGAGGGCAATCTGGAAGTGCGCTACCGCCGCTCCGGCGACAGGAACATCCTGGTCGAATACGGCCCCACCGTGCTCGATCTGAACCTGCGCTTCCGGGCCCATGCCTTGATGGAGCATTTGCAGACCCTGCAGCTGCCCGGCGTTCTCGATCTGACGCCGGGCATCCGCTCCCTGCAAATCCATTTCGACGGGCGAGAGCTGGCCATGGAAAAGCTGCTGCGCACCTTGATAGAAGCCGAAAGCGCCCTGCCCGCCATCGATGCCATGGAACTGAAGACGCGCATCGTGCATATGCCGCTGTCTTGGGATGACGAGGCCATCCACGCCGTCATCCGCAAATACATGCAATCCGTGCGCGCCGACGCGCCCTGGTGTCCCAGCAATATCGAATTCATACGGCGCATCAACGGCCTGGCCTCCAGCGAGGACGTCTTGAAAACGGTTTTCGCCGCGGACTACCTGGTTATGGGCCTG
>JBDSWM010000369.1:0-23379 GCA_039926685.1 Fibrobacteria bacterium
ATAGCGTTAGCCCGCATCCGACTGACTCCCGTCAGTCGGATGCGGAAGCTTCAAATCCGTGAAGTATTAGAGCGGAGAAAAGGTGCGTTGCGAGATGCCGATGGGAGTCTCGGCTCGCAGCACATACAACTGGCCCACGGCCAAATGGGGCATTGCATAGGAACGAGCGCCCTGGGAGTAAGACCATAATGTGGAGAAGGCCGTAGGCCTTCTCCAAGCGAGGACGCAAGTCCTCGCCGATATCGAAGGGCTCTCCGCAAGGGGGGCCCTTTCTTTTTTGCCTTCTATTGAAAGGAGGAGGGGAAAGCCTTCCCCTCGCTTCGGCCTCCTCGGGAACGAGCGCTACGCGCCCGCCCCTGCGGTGGCCTCCGCCGAACACGCTTCGGGCTCGCACCCCTCTCTGCGAGGGCTCCCGCCCCCGCAACGCCCCGAACATCCTATCTCATCGCTGATCGGGAAGCAAACGCGATGGGGATCGCAATCCCGCCGTGACGCAGGTCATAGGAGCCCGAGAATTGTTGGGATTAAAAAGCAACGAAGACGAGGAAATGGGAAAAGAGAGGAGGGTGATTAGGGCAGGGTGAAGGGGTACGGCTTAGAAAAAGGCGTTCGATTTACCTATGCTCCGTCTCCGGGAGCGGCCCGACGGAGCCGCGTGATGGCTTCTAATTGAGATATGCAATGAAAGGTAATGTAATAAACGATGTTCCGGAAGTCTGCCGGACCGTCGTTGCGTTGCGTACCACAACAAATTTTTCTTGGGGGGGGAAAGAGGTCGATTGGATGATGCAAGCGCAGGACCATACGGATTCCAAACACCCGCTTGCGACTCAGTCTTTTTTAGAGTCCATACCTGAGCGAAGTCTACGACCGTTCTTATATAGAACAGCGAGGTCATCTCAGTGGCTTCGCAGTCAGCCTTGTTATTTGGAGTTTGTGCGACGGTGGACCCGTAGCCTGAGTAATTGAACTTTCCGTAAGAGGTATCATCGATTGCATTGCATGCGGTGGAGTAATTCAATGGGGAGAACCAAAAGAAGGACCCTTGGAATCCTTTGACAGCAGCAACTGTAGCGCACTGACTGCTATTGTAGGCCGCAGTCACCAAAGTGTTCTCCACTTTCTCATTGGGGGCATCCGATACGCAGCCGATAAACGTCAATGCCACAACGATCCCTGCATATCCGATACTCGACTTTATTTGCGATTTCTTTAAGCGGAAAAATAATTTCATGACGCTCCTTGTCGGATTTTTTGGGGACTGATGCATTCCGACCCCTGAAAAGGAAGGTAGTTAATGCAAAAGTATTTTCGCCCACGCATCTCAAGATGGCTCAGGACGCGATTACGTGAGGGTTGCGAGATGAGTCGTAACCCATTTGGGAGCAGCCATCCAAGAGATGGCCAAGATCAGGGATTACAGTAACTCCTGCGTGACGTGATTGGGCATTTACCGGGTTTATCTGAAACTCAACCGAAACCTGGACAAAGTGGATGACCTGCAACACCTCTGACAATATTGAAGCGTTGAAAATGGATGGATTTACATATGAAGCGCAACACATGCGAAATCACGGCATGGGTGTCCAAAGCTTATCGAATTCCTCCAGGAATCTTTGCTTGCGCATGGGTTTTTCTAAAACCCCTTTCATTCAGTCGCTCATATACCGTTCGCGATCTTGGGTGAACACATTCGCCGTAAAGGCGTAAACCGGAGTGGATTTGTTCGGTGATTCTTTGTCGGCTTGAATGGCCTTGAAAGACTAAATACCGTCCATTTCCGGCATTTGGATATCCATCAATATCAGATCATAGCGGGATAAAAAAAACCAGGCAGATCATCCGCTAAACTTACCTCCAGGCATACGCCTTTGCCTTGGCATTCGGCGGAATACGGCGCGAAATTATTGATAACATTTGGAGTTTTGGCTCGTCTCAATTGAGGAATGGAAGGCCGGGAAGCCTGGAAAAGAAGTCGCTTATACTGCGTCCTTCCTTAGCCTAGTCTACCTGGTTCTGGGGATGCTTGTTATCGTCCTGAACATCTCCCAAGCCATCGGGCCATAGGAGATTTCCCTCGCAGGATTAACCGATCCCGCCAAGTTACCGAATCTGGGCGACTACGGAATTTCTTGCAGCATCGCTTTTTTACTGCCGCGGGTACGCTGACCCGCATTAATTCTTTCCCTGGCATTCCCCGAAACATACCTTCCAAGGGAACCCCGGTCCGATCCAATCGGGCCGGGATTTCTTGGTTTTCATCCATGGATAGGGAAAATACTCGTGATCATGTTGAATCCGTCAGGCGATGTGAACTCCAGGGAAGACGCATGGCCGGCCGGCACGGAGCCTATCCGTAGCGAGATTTTCAGCGCCGAGCATATGGGGGCCTATGCGGCCGAACTGGCGGTTTTCCATCGTTCCGCCCATGCGCGCTTGAGGGGTTTTCCGCTTCTGAGACGGGTGAAGGAGAATGGCGAGGCACTGCGGGAAGCGCATGGCATCATCACCCGCGCCGCCTTGGCCGATCGCAGCATCACCCCGGCCGCGGAATGGCTGGCGGACAATTTCCACATCGTAAGCGAGCAATTGCGCGAAATCCGCGATCATCTGCCCCCTTCTTATTACCGCGACCTGCCTAAGCTGACCCAAGGCGCCTTCGTGGGTTATCCCCGCGTCTATGCGGTGATCTGCGCCTATATCGCGCATACCGATAGCCGCTTGGACGCGGACGTCCTGGCCCGGTTCCTGCAAGCCTATCAGCGCGTGCAACCGCTTACCATCGGCGAACTCTGGGCGGTGGCGATTACGTTGAAGGTGGCTTTGACCGAGAATCTGCGGCGTCTGGCGGACCAGATGGTGGGCGGGCGGGATGCGCGCAAGAAGGCCGATCGGGTGGCCGATATGCTGCTCAACCTGCGGGCGCAGGATGCCACGGCCGCGGCGGTTAGTCCGGAGGATTGGGAGCATTCGGGGGAGTCGCGCTTCTTCACGGCCTTCGCCGCCCAGCTCTTCCAGCGCTTGCAGGATCAGGCTCCGCCCCATGCCGTGCCGTTGGAGTGGATGGATGCGGAGTTGGCGCGCCGGGGGATACCGGCGCAGGAAATCATCCGGCAAGAGCACCAGAAATTGGCGGCTTCCAATATTTCCGTCCGCAACATAATCACCAGCATGCGGCTGGTGCTGGAACTCGATTGGAAGGATTTCTTCGAATCGGTCAGCCTGGTGGAAAACATATTCCGGCAATCGCCTGGTTATTCCGACATGGATTTCGCATCCCGCGATCTCTACCGCCATGCGGTGGAGAAGCTCTCGCGGGCATGCGGGACGGATGAACCCGGAGTCGCAGCCAAGGCGGTGGCATCGCTAACCTCGATAAGGAACGGGAGAACCGACTCGATCCATGATGCGGCCCACGAGGTGGGGCGCAGCTTGATAGGGGAGGGCTTGCCCGAATTCGAACGCAGCCTGGGTTGCCAGTTCGGAACGCGCGAAACGGCCCGGCGCATATCCAAGGCGGGCGGCTTGTGGATGTACCTGGCAGGCATCTTGCTCATGACCCTGTTGCTGGCGGGCATGGGGTTGCGCTTCTTGGTCGAGGAACACCTCCCTTGGCTCGGTTTGATCGCGGTGGGCCTGTTGGGTCTGGCTCCCTTCAGCGAAGCGGCCATTACCCTGGTGAATCGCCTCATCACCCAACTTACGCCGTCCCGGATCCTTCCGAAATTGGATTATTCCAAAGGCATTCCCTCCGCCAGCAGGACTTTGGTGACCGTACCCTGTTTGCTGCGCGACAACGCGGAAGTGTCCGAATTGGTCGAGCGCCTAGAGGTCCATTTCCTGTCCAATCCGGACGGAGATATCCGTTTCGCCCTGCTTTCCGATTGGCTGGACGCGGCCAGCGAGGAAATGCCCGGCGACGATGCCCTGCTGACGACCGCCAGGGCGGGCGTGGCCGAATTGAACGCACGTTACGGCGCCCTCCCCGATGGAGGAGCCCGTTTTCTGCTGCTGCACCGGCGACGTACCTGGAATGCCCGCGATGGGGTGTGGATGGGATGGGAGCGCAAGCGGGGCAAGCTGGCGGAGCTTAACCGGCTTTTGCGGGGCGATCGCGATCTCGGTTTCCTGCTGACTTCGGAGGATGAACTAAACATCCCCTCGGGAGTGAAATACGTCATCACCTTGGACGCGGATACCCGCCTGCCCAAAGGAGCGGCTGCGCGCCTAGCGGGCTGCATGGCGCATCCCCTGAACCGTCCTTTCTTCGACTCCGGCAAGGGCCGCGTCACCGCCGGATACGGAATCCTGCAACCGCGCGTGGTTCCGTCGCTTCCGGAACGGGAAGGCGCCACGCTTTTCCATTGGGTCACGGCGGGCGATTGCGGCATCGATCCTTATGCGGCCGCCATTTCCGACGTCTATCAGGATCTTTTCGGGGAAGGGTCCTTTACCGGCAAGGGCATATACGATGTGGATGCGTTCGAGCTCTCGTTGCGGGACAGGATTCCGGAAAACGCGCTCCTCTCGCACGACCTCTTCGAAGGCGTTTTCGCCCGCGCTGGATTGGCCACCGATATCGAAGTGCTGGAGGATTTCCCATCCCATTACGAAGCCTCCACCGTACGGCAGCATCGTTGGGCGAGAGGGGATTGGCAATTGCTCCCGTGGATAGCGGGATCCCGTGGCAAAGGCATGCCTTTCCTCGGCCGCTGGAAGATGCTGGACAACCTGCGCCGTACCTTGGTGGCGCCGGGCGCTTTCCTTTCCCTGGCATTGGCATGGATCCTGGTTCCCGTTCCCCCTTTGGCCTGGACCGCCGCCATCCTGCTTGCGCTGGCCGCGCCTTTTTTCGTCGCCGCCGGCGGCGCTTTGATGGGATTCCGGTCCGGCTACGCCTTCCGCAGCTATTTGCGGGACTTGGAGGATACCGTCCTCCAGGCGCTCACGAATTATCTGCTTTCCATCATCCTGCTGGCCCATCAGGCCTGGCTGCTGTCGGACGCCATCCTCCGCACATGCGTGCGCCTTTGTTTCGGGCGGGGCAGCATGTTGCAATGGGTGGCCGCCGCCGTGGCCGCCTCGCGCGTGCACCTGCGCTTGCCCGGCATCTACCGGGGAATGTCAGGCGCCATCATCCTGCCGGCCGCGCTGCTGGAAGGCATATTCCTTTCCGGCAACACGCCCAACCTGTTGATCGCTTTGCCCTTCATGTCGCTCTGGCTGCTCTCTCCCGCGGCGGCCCTGCTGGCCAGCGTGCCCAGGAAAAGGCGTAACGATGAAATGCTTTCCGGGGACGAGCGGATTCTGCTCCGGCACACGGCCCTAAAGACCTGGAGGTTTTTCCGCGAGTTCGTCCGCAGCGGCGAAAATCATCTCCCCCCGGATAATTTCCAGGAGGATCCGCTTCCGGTGGTGGCGCATCGCACATCGCCCACCAACATGGGGTTGTGCCTGCTATCCATCGCCACAGCCCGGGATCTGGGTTGGCTTGGTTTGGCGGAAACGACCCGGAGGCTGGAGGACGTGCTCGCTTCCATGGGTAAACTCGAGCGTTACCGGGGCCATTTCTTCAATTGGTACGATACCCGGGATATGCGCCCCCTGGAGCCGCGATATATCTCAACCGTGGACAGCGGCAACCTGGCCGGGCATCTGATCGCTCTCAAGCGGACCTGCCTTGAATACATGGAGGCCCGCATCCTCTCGCCCTCGATGGAAACGGGTTTGTCGGATCTCTTCCGGCTGGTGAAAGAGGCGATGCTGGCTTTGCCCGCGGATATGCGCGCCCAGGCCTTCGGTCGCGAGCATTTCTCGGAGGCACTGCAAGCGCTGGAATCCCTGGTGATTCCCATCCCATCGGGTATGGAGGACTGGACGGCGCGGGTTTCCGCTTGGGGGGCCCAAGCGGTTTCGGTATCGGACTTGGCCCGCAGCTTGGCCATGGAACAGAAGGATCCCGCATTCAAGGAGCTTTCGGAATGCGCCGAAATGCTGCAGGCAGCATTGGACGGCGTACTGGCGGATATCCGCGCTTATTTCCCGTGGATCATCGCGCGGGACGATTGGGAGGCCTTGCAAAGCCTCCCCATCCCGGAAACCCGGCGTTTGATGGACGGCGCTCCTTCCCTGCGGGAGCTGGAATCGCGCTGCCTGGCGGCCGCGGCGGAATTGCGCCTGCTCGCTCCCGCCGGGGAAACCGGCGATGAGGAATATGCGGCCAGCCTCAAGGTCGCTGCCCGGTTCGCGGACGGCCTGATCCGCACGGGGCGGGAAGCGCGCGCGATGCTGGACCGCCTGGGTATCATGTCGGTTACTGCGGAGAAATTGAGCCTGGACATGGAATTCGGCTTCCTGGAGGATCCCCACCGCAAGCTGTTCTCCATCGGCTACCGGGTGCGCGAGGAAATGCTGGATCCGTCCTTTTATGATCTGCTGGCTTCGGAAGCCCGCCTGACGAGTTTCCTGGCGGTGGCCAAAGGCGATGTGCCGCCTTCGCATTGGTTCCGGCTGGGCCGCACCCTGACCCCGGTGGGCCGCGGCGCCACTTTGCTCTCCTGGTCCGGATCCATGTTTGAATACCTGATGCCCTCCCTGGTAATGAGGCCCCCGGCGGGGAGCCTGCTGGAAATCGCCTGCCGCTTCGCGGTGGAATGCCAAATCGCATATGGCAAGGACAACGGTGTTCCCTGGGGCGTCTCGGAAGCCGCCTACAACATCCGCGATCTGGAGATGACTTACCAATACTCGAGCTTCGGCGTGCCGGGGATCGGGCTCAAGCGGGGTTTGGGGCGTGACCTGGTGATCGCCCCTTACGCCACGGGTCTGGCGGCCATGGTGGCGCCCCGGGCCGCGGCGGATAACCTGCTGCGTTTGCGCGGGGAAGGGGGGGAGGGCAAATACGGCTTTTACGAGGCCATCGATTATACCAAGGTCCGCCTGCAGGAAGGCACCCGGGCCACGGTGGTGAAATCCTATTTCGCCCATCATCAGGGCATGATGCTGGTGGCGTTGGGGGATGTGCTTCTGGGCGGGCGCATGCGGGAGCGGTTCCATGCCGAGCCCATCATCCGCGCCGTGGAACCGTTGCTGCAGGAACGCCTCCCCAAGGGCGTTTCCATCACCGAACAACATGCCGAAGAAGCCGAACGGCCGCTCCAGATCGCCACCCAGATCGAGCCGGTTTTGCATCGCTTCAACTCGCCTCACGAATCGATTCCGCGCACGCATATCCTTTCCAACGGCAGGTATACCGTCATGGTGACGGCCGCGGGATCGGGCTTCAGCCGTTGGCAAGGCCAAGCGATAACCCGTTGGCGCGAGGATTCGGCCATGGACGCCTATGGGCAGTATTTCTACTTGCGCGATGCGGAAAGCGGGCATACCTGGTCCGCCGGGTTCCAGCCCATGTGCGTGGAACCGGACGCCTTTTCGTCGGTTTTCGCCGAGGACCGGGTGGAGATCACCAGGCGGGACGGGTCCCTGACCGCTACCTTGGAAATCATCATTTCCCCTGAAGACGATGCCGAAGTCCGACACCTGACCTTGGAAAACACCGGCTATCGCAACCGGGAAATCGAAGTGACCTCTTATTGCGAAGTGGTTATGGCCCCGCAAGAAGCCGACGTGGCGCATCCCGCCTTTTCCAACCTGTTCGTGCAGACGGAATTCGTCCCGGGTCTGGGTGCGCTGCTGGCCACGCGGCGTGCGCGTTCCGCGACGGAAACCCCTTCCTGGGTTGCGCATGTGAGCGCGGTGGAAGGGCGATCGATAGGGGGTATCCAGTACGAGACGGATAGGGCGCGTTTCCTGGGCCGCGGCCGCACGGTGCGCCGGCCGGTATCCGTGGTGGACGGCAAGCCCCTTTCCAATACCGCCGGGGCCGTGCTGGATCCGGTATTCAGCCTACGCCGCCGCATCCAGGTACCCGCGGGGGGGAAGGTGCGCATCAGTTTCGCCACCCTGGCGGCGGAATCCAAGGACAAGGTTTTGGCGCTGGCGGACAAGTACCGGGAGACGGAAGCTTTCGAGCGCGTGGCCACCTTGGCTTGGACGCAGGCGCAAATCCAGCTCCGCCATCTGGGGATCGGGCCGGATGAAGCGCGCTTGTATCAGCGCCTGGCCAACCGCCTCTATTACGCGGATCCGGCCTTGCGCCCTTCTCCGGACATGCTGGTCCTGAATCGCGCCGGCCAGGAAGGTCTATGGGCCTTCGGGATTTCCGGGGACCTGCCCATCGTATTGGCGGGTTTCGACGATGCCGGCGATCGGAATCTGGCGCGCGATCTGCTCAAGGCCCATGCCTATTGGGAGATGAAGCGCGTTGATGTGGACCTGGTTTTGCTGAATGAAAATCCCTCCGAATCCTATTTACAGATCCAGCAGAATGAAGTGGACGCGCTTCTGCGCATGCGCCATGCCGGCCAGGCCACCCGGGGCGGAGTATTCCTGCTGCGCAAGGATGCCATCCGGAAGGACCAATTACTGTTGCTGCAGGCGTGTTCGCGGGCTGTGCTGGGGAGTAGGCGCGGCAGTTTGGCCGACCAGGTGATGCGGATGCGCCGTAATACCGTGCCCATCGCCCCTCCGCAGACGAAGGCGCGCGCGACCAAGGATGGCGGGGCTTCCCCGCCGCGCCCCGATCTGGAGTTCTTCAATGGCCTGGGCGGCTTCGCGGAAGATGGCAGGGAATACCATATCATCCTCGGCGATAGCCAATGGACCCCGGCGCCTTGGGTGAATGTCATCGCCAATCCTTATTTCGGATTCCTGGTGTCGGAATCCGGCTCGGGATACACGTGGGGCGGGAACAGCCGGGAGTCCAAGCTGACGCCTTGGTCCAATGATCCCGTCTCGGATCCGTCGGGAGAGGCGATATATATCCGCGACCGGGATACGGGTGCGGTATGGAGCCCGACCGCCCTGCCCATCCGGGAAGAGGGTCAACCCTATGTCGCCATCCACGGGCAAGGGTACTCCCGTTTCAAGCACGAATCCCATGGCCTCCGGCAAGAGTTGCTGCAATGGGTGCCTTGGGAGGATCCCGTCAAGATTTCCCGGCTTACCTTGGAGAACACGACGGACAGCGTGCTGCGCCTGGACGTGACCTTCTACGTGGAGTGGGTCTTGGGGGCGTCACGCGGTCCCTCCACCCAACATGTGAGGACATGGCGCGATCCAGGGACGGGAGCGATTTTCGCCGGCAACACCTGGTCGGCCGAATTCGCCCACCGGATCGCCTGCGTGGATCTGGAAGGCAAGCAAAGCTCCTTCACCTGCGATAGGACCGAGTTCCTGGGGCGCAACGGCGACCGCTCTGCGCCCGCGGCCGTGCTGCGCCAGGAGGCCTTGTCGAACCGCTCCGGAGCCGGCCTGGATCCATGTTCCGCTTTGCAGCGCTCGCTGGTGATCCCGCCCCGGGGCAAATACAGCCTCGTTTTCACCTTGGGCCAGTCCCCGGACGAGAGCGCCGCCGCGAACCTGGTTCGCAAATACCGGGGGATCGATTTCGAAGCCGCTTGGCGGGAGGTCAGGGAAAAATGGAACGGCTTATTGGGCGGCGTTAGCATTAAGACTCCCGATCGATCCATGGATCTCCTGCTCAACCGCTGGCTTCCCTACCAAACCCTGGTATGCAGGTTGTGGGCCCGTTCCGGATTTTACCAGGCCGGGGGAGCCTTCGGTTTCCGAGATCAGTTGCAGGACGTGCTGGCGCTGACGGCGCTGGATTCCGGCCTGGCGCGCGATCAGATTATCCGGGCCTCCGGGAGGCAGTTTTTCGAGGGGGATGTGCAGCATTGGTGGCACCCGCCCTCCGGCCGGGGCGTACGCACCCATTTTTCCGATGACCGGATCTGGTTGCCCTACGCGGTCCTCCACTATCTGGAATCAACCGGGGATAAAGGCATCCTGGATGAGGAAACGCATTTCCTTACGGGCCAGGAAATCCCCGAGGGCCGGGAAGACGCCTATTTCCAGCCCGAAATGTCGGCGGAATCGGTCAGTGTCTTCGAGCATTGCGCCCGGGCCTTGGATCGCAGCCTGGAGGTGGGCGCGCATGGGCTTCCCTTGATGGGCAGCGGTGATTGGAACGACGGCATGAATAGGGTGGGCCAAGGAGGCAAAGGGGAAAGCGGCTGGCTGGCCTGGTTCCTGATCCCCAACCTTAAGGGCTTTGCCGCGATTGCCGAAGCGCGCGGCCAAAGCGAACGCGCCCTTTCCTGGCGGGAGAAGGCGGAAGGGATTCGCTTGGCCATGGAAACGCAAGGATGGGACGGGGACTGGTATCGCCGGGGTTACTTCGACGACGGCTCTCCCTTGGGATCCTCGCAGTCCCAGGAATGCCGGATCGATTCCATAGCGCAGACTTGGGCTGTTCTGTCAGGCGCCGCCGATCCGGCCCGGGCCCGCAAGGCCATGCTTTCCATGGAAGAATACCTGATCAAGAGGGAGGACGGGCTTATCCTGCTCTTCACCCCCCCGTTCGATTCCTCCGCGGCGGATCCGGGATATGTCAAAGGGTATCTCCCCGGCGTGCGCGAGAATGGCGGGCAGTACACCCACGCGGCGGTATGGGTCGTGGCGGCGTTCGCCGCCCTGGGCGAAGGCGGCAAAGCCGCGGATCTTTTTTCGCTTCTGAATCCCGTCAACCATGCCGGGACGCGGGCCGGGGCCATCCGCTACAAGGTGGAGCCTTATGTGGTGGCCGCCGATGTATATGCAGTAAGCCCGCATGCCGGCCGAGGCGGATGGACCTGGTACACGGGATCGGCTGGGTGGATGTATCGCGCGGGGTTGGAATGGATCCTGGGGTTCCGCATCTCCGGGAATCGACTGGTCTTGCAGCCCTGCATTCCCAGGGACTGGCGGCGATTCGAGATCCGGATCCAGCGCGGCCGCGCAGCCTATGAAATCACGGTGTTGAATCCGCACGGCCATACGCGCGGGGTGGAAGCAAGCGAGTTGGACGGCGTGATCCTGGCGGTTCCGCCGGATTCATACAGCCTCGAGGACGACGGTAAAACCCATCAAATCCGGGTCACCATGGGCGTGGCCAGGATTGGATCAGAAGAAGGAGGACGATCATGAATGAATCCATGCACGACGGTAAGGGAATCAACGGCGCCGAGTCGGAGTTGCGGAATAACCTCCGTTACTACGGAACCCTGGGGGAGGCCGGATTGAGCGAAAGGATAAAAGCCCTGGATCAGGAATTCGACGGAGAAGGGGTGATAGCCACCGCCCTGGCGACGGCCGGCGTCAGCGGTTTGCTGATGGGGGCGCTGGGAAGCCGCCTCTGGCGCGGCTTGGTGTGGGCGTCCTTGCCGACGCTTTTCGTGGTGAGCAGGAAGGATTGGCGCGCCCCGGAATCCGTGCTGCGCTTCCTCGGCTTGCGTTCGCGTTTCGATATCCAGGAGGAGAAGTACGCGCTGAAGGCCCTGCGCGGCGATTTCAAACGGGTGGACATCCCGCTGGACGCTGTCGGGGAAGCGCTTGATCGCAGTTCCACTTCCGCTCTGCAGGCCGTCAAGGCCTGAACCGCTATTTGACGAGGGTGGGCAACAGGGCTGGACGTAGAGGCGCCATGGCCGGAAACGGCAGGAAGCGATTTAGTCCTTTGCCCGCTTGCAGGCAGAAGTTCACGAGGACTTCCTTATCCTGATCGGAAAAGGTCCTTCCGGCCGCTAAGTCTTGGGTCCTCTTGTCGTACAGGCTGAGGGATCCCAATACCTTGCCGTCGAATTCGATGGCCATGGCCAACACCGATTCGCAGGGAGAGCCGTCCGGCGCGTATGGGCTTTCCTTGATGCTGTCTAACTTCAACGCCCCTCTGCCTGGCGCCAAATCATCGCAGACATATTCATCCACCGTCAGGATTTCCTTCATCCGGCCGGGATTACGGTGGGAGAGGGTGTCCCGGACTTCCAGGATGCCGTCCGGGGTCCTGCGCAGGCGTAACACGCAGGTTTCCGCTTCCAGGATCAGCCGCAGGTTGGCCATGATCATCCTGGAGAGATCCTGGAGGGTGCGGGCATTGGCGATGTCGAATGAGAACTGGGTGATGGCGGTATACCTGAGGGATTGGATCCGGATGGCTTCCATATCGCGGTGCTTGGACATTTCCCGGGTCAGCAATTCGCCGATCTTCTTGATCAGGCCGAGCTCTTCCTTGAGATTGTTCTTCTCCGAGTGCAGGTAGACGAACAGGGTGCCCAGCAGCACGTTTCCGGGCCGGATCGGCTGGAGCAGGAACCATTTCTTGGAGCGGGGCGCCTTGCCTGTTGCGTTGACGCAAAGCGTGGAGGGGGCCTTGAGCAGCCGTTGCGTGAAGAAATCGTCCAGCGGCATTTTGTGTTCGCGCAACTGGCTCATGCTCACGGAACTGGACGCTTTGGCCATGAAGGACTTGTCGGGCGGGTTGTATTCGTAATAGATGCAGGCCCGGGCCCCGAAGGCGTTCGCGATTTTCATCAGCAGCAGGTTGAGCCTTTCCTCGAAGCGGTATTTCATGGCGAGGATTTCGCGCGCGCTGGTCAACAGGCCCAGGGAATGGGCCGGGCTCTGGTTGGACTCATAATCCTTGGATGCCTTGGCGACCTCGGCGGCGATTCCGGCCAACTCTTCCAGGAAGGTCACGTCCTTGGAATCGAAGATGCGGCCGGCATGCTTGCTGGCTATGTTGATGACGCCTACGGCCTCATCCCCGAACATGAGGGGACAGCAGATCGAGGAAACTATTTCCGCGCTTTGATAGTCGGCGGAAAGCCCGGACATGTCCACGGGGCCTTGGATGAGGATGGATTCGCAGCGCCGGATGGCGGTTCCCGATACGCCTTTTCCCACCCGTTGGATGGAAGATACGATCACGTTCTCGTCCATGCCGTAAGCGCATTCTATCGTCAATTGCCGCTTGGATGGATCGAGCAGCATGATGGATCCGGTATCCGCCCCCGAGGACTTGATCGCCGTGGTCAGGATTACCCTGAATATCTCCGCCTTGTTCTTGCTTAGGCATACGGCGTCGCGGATTTCCTCCAGGTTTTGCAGGATGCCGTCCTTCTCGGCCCTTTGGCCTTGACGGATGCTGCAGAACAGGATGCGCGCGCCCAGTCCGGTGATCACCTCCGCTTTTTTCAGAGGCAGCCTTTTCAAGCGCGCGGCGATGACAGGGTTATGTGTGGTATCGATTACCATGGCGAGATGCGGGTATTGTGTAAGCCGGTTCAGGTCCTCAAGCTCGGGATTGAGCACTTTGACGACCTGGATTCCTTCCGAGTCGAGCAGGCTCGGCAGCAGATTCGCCGTTTCCCGGTTCAGGCCCACGATGGCGATCTGGCGCGCTTCTCCGGGATTCTTTTCGGCGTTTTCAGACACATTACCACCAGGCCCCCGGAAGGAAGATGGCGGACGCCGCCTTGGATCCGGGGGTAACGCCTTATTGTACCGCCGGCGTTACGGGACGGCAATGTAACGGAACGGCAGTATTAGGTTTTTGAGAAACTTGGGTCCCCTTTCACATGGTCACCGAATACCCTTCGCCGCGTTGCCGCCCCGTCCCCTTTCCCGTACAATACCAGCATGCGTTCCATGTCCCTTTTGCCCGGACCCGGGCCACGGCCTTCCCTGCGCCGCCGCCCGCAACCGGTCGATTCGCCGCCCTTGGCTTATGCCGTGGGTTTGGTGGCGGTCGGGGCCGGGACGATTATCCTCCCTGTTTCCTACCTGGCCATCACCTACGCGGAAATCTGCCTGTTGCGTCAGCATGCCGTCGCTGATTTCGGCTGGCTGGTCGGTCCGGATTCCGGTTTTTTCCCCGGCTTGGGATACCTGGTGTTGTTGGCTTTCCTGGCCGTGTTCGCCTTTTTCCTGGTGCGCCCCTTCGTCGCGGTCCATCGGATCGTCCGATCGGATCCATCCCTGCTGCCTGGAGATGAGCCGCGTCTGCACGCCTTTATCCAGCAGATCTGCACGTCCCTCGGATCCCCGGCCCCCATGCGCATCCAGGTGAGCATGGACGTGAACGCCAGCGCCCGGTTGGCACCGGGATGGCTGAATTTCTGGACCGGAGGATTGGAACTGGTGCTGGGCCTGCCGCTGGTGCGCGGATTGGAGTTGGGCCAGTTCGCGGGCGTGCTGGCCCATGAGTTGGGGCATTTCCGGCAAGGGACGGCGATGCGGATGGTGCATGGAATCCGCGCCCTGAACCAGTGGTTTTCGCGGGCCGCGACCCGGGAGGATCCGTGGGAACGGGATCTGGAGGGCCGACGCCATCGCATGGATCCGTTCCTGGTCGGCCTGTATTGGTTCGCGCGCATTTGCGCTTGGCTGGCAAGGCAAATCCTGAAAGGACATGTGCGCGCCGGCCAGGGCGTCAGTTGCCTATTGCTGCGCCAGATGGAACATCAGGCGGATCGTGCGGCCATCGGGCTGGTGGGCGGCGAAACCTTCGCTAGCATGGTGCTGGAGGCCAAGGTCATCGAGGCCGCTTGGGGGCTGGCGAACCGCAGTCTGGGATTATCCTTGCGCGAAGGCCGCCTGGCCGATGACCTTCCCGCGCTCGTCTCCGCCCATACCCGGGTATTCATTCCGGAGGTGCGGCGCAAAATGGAACGTTCTCTGCTCGCGGAAAAGGCGGCTTTGTTCGACACGCATCCCAGCCTGGCCGATCGGGTGCGCCATGCCCGCCGCTCCGTCTCGCGCGGAAAGTTCCGCTCCAGCGGCGCATCGCATACGCTCTTCTCCGATTTCGGGGCGCTCTCCCGCCGGACCACGGCGGTCTTCTATCAACGGGATTTGGGCGCCGATTTCAACCCCTCGCGGCTGATGGCCACTTCCGATCTGGTGACGGGGCAAAACGATGTCCAGGTGTGCGAAGCGGCGGTGACGGGTTATTTCCTGGGGCTGCTAACCAACCTTAGGCCCATCTGGCTTGCCCCGGCCGATCTGGAAACCGACCAGCAGCCCGATCTCCTGGGACGATTGCTGGCCGCGCGCAGCCTGATAGAATCCGAACACGGCATGGCCGCGGAGGCATTCCGCGCCTATGCCGCCGCCGACGCGCGGATGCTGGACGCCGTGCAGGCCCTGGCGCTGATGCGGGCGAACTTCTGGATCGAGCCCGGGGATTTCCAATTGCGCAAAGGCGGCGCCGCCCAGGCAGCCAAGGCCTTCGGGGAAGCCGAACAGGAACAGCAGGGCATTGCCGACCGTCTGCGGGCATTTGAAGCGGCGATGCGTACCCGCATCGGAAGCGCTTTGGGGCTGCTTGGCGACCCGCGAGTGAGGGAACGTTTGGGGGATGCGCGCGCCTGTTCCCAGGAGGTGGCCCGCCTGCTGCCCGTTCTGGCCATCCTGGGAAGCGTCCAGCCCAGGCTGGAATCCTTGCGGCGCTCCTTCCACGGCATGGGCATCCTTTTGGACAATCTGGACGGCCATGAGAGTTCGCCGGAAATCGACGTGCAGCTCGATACCCATGCCTTGGCCATCCGCTTGGAGCTGGTATCCCTGTCGGCGGCGTTCCAGGACGTGGATTACCCTTTCGGCATGGTGGCTTCATCCTCCCGCCTCGTGGATTACGTTTTGGACAGGCTGCCGTTGGAGCGGGATTTCGCGGCCCATTACAATGCGGCGGAGGAGGCCCTGGGCCGCTGTTATGCTTTGTATTTCCGCATCCTGGGAAGGTTGTCCCTGTCGGCAGGCAGGGTGGAAGGCGTATTGGGAATGGGGCCGTTGCGCGTGGGGCAATAGCGCAAGGAGCCTATTGAACCTTCCTGCTACCGTAGCGGAGAGGTTACTTCCAGCTGCCTTTCCTGAGGATAATGGAAACCAGCAGCCAGAATCCCACGAAAGCTGCGCTGAGAAAACCCGCCACCCCGATCACGGGAATCCCGTACCATTTGGGGGGTATGCCCGACAACACCACCAGGGACGATCCGATGATGAGCGATGCGAGCACCAGCGCGAAAACCAGCCGGGTCATCATGCGTTCATGGGTTTTGAGGACGGGCTCAAGGCCCTGGTGCTGGAATTCGATGCGGAGCTTGCCGCGCTTGATAAGGCCCAGGATGTCCCTGGCCTGCGCGGGGAACTCCTTCAACATGGGCGTCAGATCCAGCGCGCCATAGTACAGATCCTTGGCCAGCCTCTCCGGTCGCAACCGCGCCTTCATAGCCTGCTTGGCGAATGGCTTGATGGTTTCCACCATGTCGAATTCCGGATCCAAACGGCGGGCCACCCCTTCCAGGGTGACGATGGCCTTCAGCATCAGGTAGAATCCCGGGGGCATGCGCAGGCGATTGTTGATGATGAGGCGGATCAAACGGTTGAGGAACTCGCCGATGCGGAAGTCCTTCAAGGTCACGAAGGAATAGGCCTCCAGCAGGTCGCCCACCTGGTATTCCAGATCCTCGATGATATCGCTGGGTTGATACGCCAATTGCAACAGCGTTTTGGCGATGCGCCCGGGATCCTGCTCAGCCACGCCCACAAGGATTTCCAACAGGCGCTCGCGATGGATGGGGGATAGGGAGCCCACCATGCCGTAATCCAGGAAGCAGATGGTCCGGTCCGGTTGCACCAGGATGTTCCCCGGATGGGGATCGGCGTGAAAGAAGCCTTGGTTGAAAACCTGGTGCAGGAGCACATGCGACAAGTCGCCGGCGACGCGCCCCGGATCCATTCCCGCGCGGCGGATTCCCTCCAGGTGGGAAACCTTGATTCCGTCGATCCATTCCAGGGTCAGCACCTTGCGAGAGGAGTAGGCCCGGTATACCTTGGGCACGTAAAAAAACGCCAGGTCCTGGGAGGCCTGTGCGAAACGCTCCATCTGGGAGGCTTCCAAGGTGAAATCCAATTCCTTGAGGATGGTGCGCTCGAACTCTTCGCAAATGCCGACCGGATTCAGCACGGCCATGCCCTGCACGTATTTTTCCAGCAGGAAAGCCAGATCGAACATGATCTCCAGATCCATCTTGACCAGTTCTTCGATGCCCGGCCTCTGCACCTTAACGGCCACTTTTTCGCCCGTCAACAGCTCGGCCCTATAGACCTGTGCCATGGACGCCGATGCGATGGGGGATTCGCCGAAATGGCGGAACAGGGTTTCCACCGGTTGCCCGGCCTGGGATGCGACCACGGCCTTGGCTTCATCGCTGGGGAACGGGGGCACGGAATCCTGGAGCTTTTCCAACTCGGCGGCCCATTCCGGCGACAGCAGATCCGGGCGGTTTCCCGCCATTTGGCCGAATTTGATGAAAGTGGGCCCCAGCTCTTCCAGCGCTTTCCGGAACCGTTCCGGGCGTGTTACGTGGGGGCTTACCGTACGAGGCGGGAGCCGGAAATATTTGGTTCCGAGATCCAGGTATTTGTCGAGATGAAGCTTGTCGGAAAGATCCCCGAACCCGTGCTTAACGAATACCGAGAGGATTTCCCGGAACCGGTTCACGTTCCGGTAGGTTTTGGATAGGCGGCGGATATTTCGAATCAAGCCGTCACCGATCTCACGAACCGGTATTCCGCCGTTCCGGCTGCTCTTCCAGCGCTTTGACGCGCGTTTCCAAGGCTTTGAGATCCGCGCGCCGGGGTATATCCAGCTTTTCCAGGGCCGCGGACACGCCGGATTGCACGGCTTTCTCGAATGCCGTCTTTGCGTCCTCGGATTTTTTCAGGATTTCATCGATGAATTTCTTGCCGTCGGATTCGCTGAGCTTGGCCTCCTCGGCCATGCGCTTTCCCATTTCTTCGATCTTGTCGCGCGTGAGGAAGGCCAGCCCAACGCCGGCGTAGAGGGTTTTTTTCAAGGACTCGAACAGCATGTCGGTTTTCCTTTCGGAACGGGGCGGGAGACTGGATGCTATCGGATAATCTACAACTTTGCGCGCCCGGAGTCCCTAAAAACAACAGGTTCGGGCTTCCGCCGTGCCCCTTTAACCGCCCATGCCGTCGAGCATGGCTTGCAACGCCGGATGCGGCTCGATGAGAATGCGGTCCTGTCTCGCCAGGGCCAGCTTGTCGGCGTCCAGCAGCCCCTGGGAATGCATGTAGGAGAGGACGGGCGGGGTATCCTTGGCGCGGTTCGAAAGCAAGGTGTTGCGGACCTTGAGCAGCAGGTTTTCCGCGAACCGGGGCATGGGGAAGCCGGCCATGGCGCCTACCTTCCGCGCTTGCAGAGGGTCTGCGCCGTCGTTCGCGATGCCAAGGTCCGCGAATTGCAAATCCTGGCTCGACGGCAACCCAACTGGCAGTTTCAATTCGAACCCTTTGGGCACGGGCAGATTCCGTTCGAATACGGCGGGACGCAGTGCCGGGTTGTATTTCATCAGCACGGCGGTGGAAAATCCGGACAAGATGCGGAGCTGGCAAGGGGTCCATTCATGCTCCAGTTTCAAGGTCCGGAAAGATGGGGCCGCAGAGGGAACCTTGCGCAGGCCGGGGAAAAGCATATCCGACTGGAGGCCAAGGCTGGAGGCGGCCAGGAACATGGCGTAATAATTCCGGGAAACGCCGCCGAAACCATCGGCTTCGTAGTTCCGGATGATCTCCGATGCGTCCCTGCTGCCGGTTTCCCTGACCGCATCAAGGATGCGGGCGGGGCCGTTATTATACGCCATGATGGCCAGCGGCCAGGAGGACATTGAGGTCCGGCACGCTTTCAGGAATTTCGCGGCCGCTCCGGTGGCGGCGCGCGGATCGAAACGCTGATCCACGCGTTCATCGATGGTCATATAGCGGCTTCCGGACGATTTCAGGAATTGCCACATGCCGGCGGCGCCGGCAGGGGAAACGGCCTCGGGGTTGAAACGTGATTCGACGTGGGCCAGGAATTTCAGCCGCAATGGGATGCCCTCGGCGCGGAACACGGAATCCATCAGGTCCTGATACGGGATCGAGCTTTCCAATCCGGCGATGAAGGTCCGGCGCATGCCGCGGCGCCCGGTCATGCGTTGCGCGGATGCGGACATCTCCGAAGGATTCCAATCTGAAGGGAACAGGCGGCGGAAGGATTGCTGCGTTTCGTTCCAATCCACCTCCGGCGTGACGGCCAGGAGTTGGATCCCGGCCCGCAGGATGTCGCGCGCGCGCGCCAGGCTGTCCTCGGCCGCTTTGAAGCTCAGGTTTCGTAAAGGCACCTTGCCGAACACCACATCCGGCGCCTCGGGATCGTAAAGCAGGCCCTCATCCTCGTCCATGCGGTAATAGAGTTCGACCATGATGCAGGCCTGGTCGAGGATGTATTTGTCGGCCGTGAAGGCCTTGTCGGTGATGATGAGCTTGCGGTTGCCCTCCAGAGGCCCGGACCATGCGGGGGAAGCCAGGCTTAGGCATATGGCCAGGGAACCCGCCAGCAGCGAGGCACGTGTTGACAGCCCGGCGCTTTCCCGGGCGTCATGCCTGAGCGCGGACGATCGGGAGGGGTTACCCTCCAGAAGCAAGTCCGATATGTCCCGTAAATCTCGCATGATTTTTCTTGACGTGTTTCCGGCGGAAATCCGCCGGTGCATGGAAGCTAAGTTAAACTTCTTCTCGGAGAATGATCCGGATATTTTCCCCCGATTTTGGGAAGATAGCGGAAATACAACGTGATTTTCGTAGCTATTTGTGCGGCAGGGGAAGATTAGGCTTTTTGCGCACGGGGCGATTGGAGGAATTTTACCGGAGGGGTTCCGGCGCCGCTTTGCTTTCTCCGCCCAGGTAACGTCCATGTTCTTCTATATAAGCCCAAATCGGCGCGCCCACCGTGATGAGGCGCACACGAGCCCGCCCTTCGCGGAAAAGCCCCGCATCGGCGAACCGGACAGGACAAAGCCCATGGCCCCGCGAATCGAGAAACCCGAATGTTTCCCGTACCTGGTAGGTTACTATGTCATCTTGCTTGGGCCGGCACACCCGCAAATCGGGGCGGAAGGTTCCGGTTACGCGCCCCTGTTTATCGATCCAAGCATATCCGCCATTTTGGTTACGGACCATGGCTTTGCCGTGCCGGAATTCCCCTGCTTCGGAAAAGTGGGGTGTAATCACAAGCTTTCCGGAACGGTCGACATAGCCCCAAAGCCCCTGGAACCGGTTGCCGCGCCATTGACCCTGGCCCACCGCCGCCAATCCTTCATGGAAATCGCTTGCGGCATCGTAAAGGGTATCGATGGCAAATCCTCCCGAGCTATCGATGAATCCCGAGCGGTAGGGCATTTCGCTTTCCACCCGGACCACCGCCAACCCCTCGGAGAATCCGCCCGGCACGTCGGGGAATAAAAGGGGTACGGCCAAAGCGCCTTGCTTATCGATGAAACCCCAGGCATCGCCCCCGTCGTATTCCATGCGCACGGCGGCCATTCCTTGGGAGAAGGGACGCGCATCCGTGAAGCGCAAAAGCCCCAGCGCCGCTCCTAGGGTATCGATGAAACTGAAATTCTCTCCTGCGGACACCAACGCCAGCCCTTCCGAAAAAGGGCCAGCTGAGGAATAGGCGGGCGGAATGACCTCCCGCCCCGTAACATCCAGGTAACCCCATTTCCCGTCCCTGAGGCAGGCGGCGCGGTTTTCCGAAAAGCCCCCGGCGAAGTCATAGCGCGGAGGGATAACCGGTTTTCCTGAAGTATCGATATATCCGAACAGCCCTTCCATCCGCACGGGCGCCAGGCCTTGGGCGAAATCCCCCGCCCATTCGAAACGGCAATCAGGGAGAGGCGAAGTCGGCGCTACCGGAGGTTTTTCGACGGCGGCCATGGCCGCGGAAATCCGGGTGGTTTGCTGGAAAGATGGCCGCAAAGGATTTCGCGGCTGGGTAGGCCAAAGCAAAGGGAACCACAAGCCGAAAACGCAAGCGGAGGCGCATACGGAGAGGAAGAGTCGGTTCATTCCCGGAATCGGCGCGGAATCCTTGGCATCTGGGCCAATAATAGGCCAACAAGCGCAATATGGCCATAAATTAATTCCCAACCGGGGTAATCAGTCCCAGCTCCCTTTCCCGATTTTCCGCTATTGGCCTGCGGCCAAATGGCCCGTATCCTACATTCAGGCGAGGATTGCAAGGACCCCGGAAACGAACGCTTCCGAACCTCGGCCGCGCGCCACGCAAGTCGCTTTTATCCCACATTTGCCGCCCATTGCCGGACGGTTGTGGCCCAATCCCGAACGGGGGCAGTCATGACGATGCAGAAAGTTCTATTCACGCTGGCGATTTCCGGGGCGCTGCTGGCGCCATGCGCGTTTGCCGAGGAGGCAAAAACCGCTCCCGATATCAAGTCCTCAGCCGAAGGCAAGGCGATGCCTGATGCCAAAGACGCTTGCAAACTGGGCAGAGCCCAATCCGCATCCGGGGACGTGCTCAAGGCGATCAAATCCTTGGGCAAATGCGTGGAACGCGAGCCCCGCAATCGCGAAGCATGGAAGCTGTTGGCCGCCGCCAACCTGGAAGCGGGACGATTCTCCCAATCCGCGGATGCATTCGCGAACGCGCAGGCTTTGAAGCCGGGAGACGAGGCCTTTCTGAACGCATACGTTTCCGCTTTGGAAGGGGCGGGAAAAAACGAAGAGCGGATTCCCGTGTTGCGGGAGCTCGCCGGAAAGAAGACGGGAGCCCGCCTGGCGACGGAGAAGTTGCTGGCCGCGGTGGAAGCGTTAGGGCCGAAGGGCGCGGAAAAATATCCGGACGAGTATTTGTTCGCCTTGCAATCCCTGACGGACGTCCCCAATCCTGATCGCTATTTGCAGGAAAAGCTGGCCGCGGCATATCTCAAAGGAGGCCGTCCCGGAAAAGCCGAAGCCGAATACCGCGGATTGCTGGTAAAGAATCCCGAATCCGCCGAAAACTGGGCCGGGCTCGGCGCTTCGCTGGCGGCATCCGATCCCCAAGCGGCCACGGAATGCTATGGCAAAGCCGCCTTCTATTCGGACAATGCCTCGCAACGCCTGGCCTACCGGGCGGAGCAGGAGCGTCTGGGCAAAGGCCCGGCAAGTTCCCAGGGCAACCAGAAAATCGCGGTGGATGATTCCAAAGAGCCTGAAGGTCTTTCCGCGCTGGCCACCGCTCCGGCCGCTTCGCCAAAACCCTCCGTGGCCGCGGCTAATTCAAAACCAGCGGCGGCCGCGGCCGATTCAAAACCCGCCGTGGTCGCGGCTAATTCCGCCCCTACCGCGAAACCCAAAGCCTTCGACCTGAAAGCATATCAGGACAGCATCTATAAAGTTGAATTGAATAAGCGCCTGGCTGCCCTGCAGAAGCCTAAGCCCGCTCCGGCTGTGGCGACAACCGCACTAGCAACTCCTACGGTTGCGTCTCCCCCCACAGTCTCCAAATCACCCGTTGTCGCTTTATCGCCAGCCAAACCTGATTCAGACAAGGAGCGCGAGACACGCACAGAGGAAGCCAAGGCCAAGGCTGAAAAGGAAAAGCAGGATCTGGCAGCAAAGGCTGATAAAGAAAAACAGGAGCTGCTGGTCAAAGCTGAAAAGACTCGGCAGGATTCGCTGTCTCGTGAAGATGAGAAAAGGGCCAAGGCCGAAAAGGAAAAGCAAGAACTTGCGGCCAAAGTGGAAAAGGAAAAACAGGAGATGATGGCCAAAGCCGAAAAGGCGCGGCAGGATTCGCTCTCCAGGGAAAATGAAAAGCGCGCCAGAGCCGACAAAGAAAAACAAGACCTGGCCTCCAAAGCCGAAAAGGAAAAGCAGGAGATGATGGCCAAGGCAGAAAAGGCCAGACAGGATTCGCTGTCTCGTGAAAACGAGAAACGTGCCAAGGCGGATAAGGAAAAGCAGGAACTTGCGGCTAAAGCAGAAAAGGAAAAACAGGTGCTGATGGCCAAAGCCGAGAAGGCGCGGCAGGATTCATTGTCTCGTGAAAATGAGAAGCGCGCCAAAGCCGATAAAGAAAAGCAAGATCTGGCTGCCAAAGCGGAAAAGGCAAAGCAGGAGATGATGGCCAAGGAAACTGAGAAGGCGCTCAGGTTGAGGCAGGAACAGGAGCGGAGGGAATTGGCTGCCCGGGAAAGGCAGAAACGCAGCGATCGCGCGATCGCCTTCTACCATAATGGGCGCATCGATTCCGCGGCTATGGAATTCAAGGCTGTGTTGGCGGACTCCCCCAGCGCCGATGCTTACTATTTCGCGGGACGGACCTTTCTGGCTAAAGGGGCGTTTTCCAAGGCCTTGGACGCTTTCAAGCTGGCCTCAAAGGATAAGGAGGACTTGGAAGGTCTTAAAGGCAAGGCCTTGATGGGTCTAGGGAAAAATCCCGAAGCTTTGGCCGCTTTGGAAACGCAATACGCCAAAAGCCGGACGGATTCCCTTTTGCCGGATCTGATCGTATTGAAACGCAAAGCGGGGGATGAGGCCGGGGCTATCGTTTATCTGGAAATACTGGCGGAAAAGCGGCCGGGAGAGGGC
>JBDSWM010000370.1:0-4675 GCA_039926685.1 Fibrobacteria bacterium
AGGAGCACGGCGCCCAGCACGGCCCCTTCGATGCTCCCCAATCCGCCGATGGCTATCATGATGATGATCTCGAAGGATTTCACGAAGGTGAAGGTATTGGTGTGCAGGTACATGGTGTAATGCCCGAACAGGCAGCCTGCCATGCCCGCGAACATGGAGCTCAGGGCGAAGGCGAGCACCTTGTGGCGCGTGACGTCGATGCCCATGGCCTGGGCGGCGATCTCGTTCTCGCGGATGGCGATGAAGGCGCGGCCGTAGCTCGATCGCAAAAGATTGGCGACGGTGGCGACGACGGCCGCGACCAGCAGGTAGACCCAGAAGAAATTGCTCAACTTGGGGATGCCGGAAAAGCCGCGCGCGCCGCCGATGGCGTCGATGTTGAGGATGAGCACGCGGATGATTTCGCCGAAGCCGAGCGTGACGATGGCGAGATAATCGCCGCGCAGCCGCAAGGACGGGATGCCGACCAGCAGGCCCGCCAGCCCAGTCGCCAAGGCCGCCGCCGCCAAGGCCAGGATCAACACCGCGGAGTCCTGACCCGCCTGGGGAAGAAATGCCATAAGGCCGCGGATGGCCGGTCCGGCGTAATAGCTCACGGACGCGGAGGCGTATGCCCCTACGGCGAAAAAACCGGCGTGGCCGATGGAGAATTGCCCCGCGATGCCGTTGATCAGGTTGAGGCTGACCGCGAGGGAGATATTGATGCCGGCCAGGATGAGGATCTGGTAATAGTAGGGCCCCTGGCGGATGGGCCCCTCGAGCAGCAGGGCGGTGATGCCCCATTGCATCAAGGCCAGGGCGGCGATGGTGCCGAGGATCCAGAGGAGACGCTTCATCAAACTTTTTCCACTTGCCCCTTGCCCAGTAGCCCGGAAGGCTTGAAGAGCAGAATCACGATCAGGATCAGGAAGGCGATTGCGTCCCGGTAGGTGGAGCTGCCGTAGCCCGCCACCATCACTTCCGCCAGTCCCAGGATGAGCCCTCCCAGCACGGCACCGAAGATATTGCCGATGCCGCCCAGCACCGCGGCCACGAAGGCCTTGAGCCCGGTCATCACGCCCATGAGCGGATCGATGCCGGGGATGTTGATGGAGACCAGGATGCCGCCCGCCGCCGCCAGCGCGGAACCGAGGGCGAAGGTGAGGGCGATGATGCGATCGGTGTCGATGCCCATCAGCTTGGCCGCGTCGAGGTTGAAGGAAACGGCGCGCATGGCCTTACCGGTGCGGCTCCGGTAGATGAAGAGGTTGAGGAGCACCATCAGGGTGACGGCGGTCAGAAGCACTATCACCTGCTGGTTGGTGAGCATCAGGCCGCCCAATTGGATGTGGGTCTCCGGGATCAATTGCGGGAAGAATTTGGGGTTGGCGCCGAATATCAGCTGGCTCGCGTTTTCGATCAGGAGCGAGAGCCCGATGGCGATGATGAGCATGGTCAGGCGGGACGCCTTGCGCACGGGCCGATAGGCGAACCGCTCCATCGCCAGGCCGCACACGGCGCAACCCAGCATGGACAGCAGCATCACGGCCGCCGCGTCCAGCAAATGGCTGGGGGTGCGGCCCTGTATCACGCGCGAGAGATAGAACCCGAAATAAGCCCCCAGCATGTAGACGTCGCCGTGGGCGAAGTTGATCAACCGCAGCACCCCGTACACCATGGTATAGCCCAACGCCACCAAAGCGTATATGCTGCCCAGGGAAATCCCGTTGATCAATTGCTGAAGGAAGCTCTCCATGCCGGATGCAGGCTATCCGCGCCGGCCGCTCAAGGAGAGACGGTTTCTTTGAACACGTTGCGTCCGTTGCCTTTGTCGTCCACCTTGACTTCCAGCACCACGGCGGGCTTGATGGCGTCGCGGTGCTCGTCCAGGCTGATGCTGCCGGTGACGCCCATGAATCCCTTTGTCTGGGCCAGGGCCATGCGTACGCTGTCCGGCTGGGTGCTGTTGGCGCGCTTCATGGCGTCCGCCAGGATCAGGGCGGCGTCATAACCCAAGGCGGCCATGGCGTCCGGGATGGTGTCGGCGGTGTTCTTGTGACGCTCCTTGAAATCGGCCACGAACTTGCGGAGGATGGGATTCGGATCATCCACCGAATAATGGTTTGAATAATAGCAGCCGTTCAGGGCGGCGCCGCCGATCTTCCACAGGTCCGAGGAATCCCAGCCGTCGCCCCCCATGAGCGTTACCGTAATGCCGAGCTTGCGGGCCTGTAAGGCGATGAGGCCCACTTCCGTGTAATAGCCGGGGATGAAGATGCCGTCCGGATGCTTGGCCTTGATGGCGGTGAGCTGGGCCGTGAAGTCCTTGTCGCCCGCGCTATAGCTGATGTCGGTGACGACGGTACCGCCCAGCTTGGCGAAATTCTCCACGAAGAAATTGGCCAGGCCCACGGAATAGTCGCTCTTGATGTCCCGCAGCACCGCCACGTTCTTCAGCTTCAGGGTGTTGGTCGCGAACTTGGCCATTACCAGGCCTTGGAACGGATCGATGAAGCAGACGCGGAAAATATAGTCGCCCACCTGGGTCACTTTCGGATTGGTGGAACCGGGGCTGATCATAGGAATGCGATTGGACTGGGCCACGGGCGCGGCCGCCAGGCTATTGGAAGAAGCGATTTCGCCGAGCAGGGCTACCACGCGATCCTTATTGATCAACTTGGTCGCGACCGTTTGGGCTTCCTCCGGCTTGCCTTGGTCATCCTCCACTAGGAGCTTCAGCTGCTTGCCCAGCACGCCGCCGCTGGCGTTGATGGCATCGACGGCCATCTCGATGCCCATTTGCGCGCTTTGCCCGAAAGTGGCCGTGGCTCCGGTCAAAGAGCCGTAATGCCCGATAAGGATTTCGTTGGAGGCCGGGGCATCCGCTTTCTTATTGCATCCGGTCAAGGCCGGCGCCATCGCCAACAAGCAGGCGGTAAGCAAGGTCAACGGATGAACGGGGAAGGAGGTCTTGCCGGTATTCAACATTTACGACCTTTGCTGGGGTTGGCCAAGCCGCTTTCACGGCCCTACAGACTAGCGCAAAGATAGGATTATTTCACTTAATACCAATGAATTTCGCGTCTTACAGCTGGCGGATTCGCATACGTGCTTTCCGAAGCGCGCCATAAGGCACTATATGCCGCGCGGCCGGGGATCCCGCCCAGCGCCGCTCCTCCTCCTGCACGGATGGCCGGATTCCTTCTACCGTTTCCACAAGATCATTCCCCTGCTGGCCGACCCCGCCAGCCATGGCGGCGGGGAAAGGATGCCTTCGACCTCGTCGTTCCCTCCCTCCCCGGATTCGGCTTCTCGGACCGCAAGGCCATGTCCGATGAGGCGACCGCCGATTTGCTGGTCCGGCTCGTGCGCGATCTCGGGTACCCCAAGTACCTGGTCTCCGTCGGCGACAAGGGAAGCACGGTGGCCATGGCCATGGCCCGCAAATGCCCCGAGGCTGTCCAGGCCATGCGCCTGACCGATGTCGGCTATCCCACCGGACAGGAGGACTTCTCCACATTCTCCCCCGCGGAACTCGGGTTCGCCGGCGCCATTCGGGAATGGTGGATGAAGGGGGGGGCCTTCAACATGATCCAGTCCACAAGCCCCAGACTCTGGCTTTCTCCCTGAACGATTCGCCCATCGGTTGGGCGGCATGGGTGATGAGCTTCGTTTGCATCGGCACCGGTGGAGAGGAAATGGAAAAGCGGCTGGGGCGGGACGGGTTGCTCACCAACCTCATGATATATTGGGTGACGGAAACTACCCCTTCACCGCTTCGCGGTTATTACGAAAACGCGCATGCGAATCCGCCCGCGCCGGCGGCGTACGCCGGCGACCTGAGGGGCTTCCGAAGGGAGATCGGTTCCGGAGCCTAACGAGCTGATTCCTAAGGCCCGCAACCGCATTCCGGAATAACGCTCTCCGCCTTCTCACCGTGGATCGGATGGCCATCCCGCTTCCACCAATCCAGCCCGCCGATCAATTCCTTGACCTGGAATCCCAGCTTGGCCATGTTCAACGCTCCCTTGGTGGAGGCGTTGCATCCGATCCCGTCGCAATACGTTACCATGGTAGCGCTCCGATCCAATTTGGCCGTGGTCGCCTCCGACATCGTCCGGTGGGGAAGGTTGATCGCTCCCGGGATATGGCCCGCCTTATAGGCTTGCTCGGACCTGGCGTCGATGATGATGATACTATCCGCGGCCTCCTTGGCCACTTTCAGATCCCAGGAATCGATTTCGTAGGCCAGCTTATCCGCATAGTGCCGTATATTGTCCTGCATGCTTTTTCTCCGGTTCGCAGATGGCCCATGGCTTAATCATGGGTGGAATCATTTTAGGCGCAAGGTCCTCGTAAAAATAAGATTACCGACCGGAAAGCGCCATTCCTCCCCGACTTTGGCCGATTCCGTCCCCTCCGCAATTCATATATATTGATCCGGTACAACAATCCTGGAGTCTGTCATGATCAGCATCGGTTCCCGTTTTCGTTTCCTGTTTCCTTCCCTAGCACTCGGCCTGGCCCTGTTGCTGAGCGGCTGCGGTTACAATACCCTGCAATCCAAGGACGAGGACGTCAAAGCCGCATGGTCGGAAGTCATCAACCAATACCAGCGCCGAGCCGACCTGGTGCCGAACCTGGTCAATACCGTCAAAGGCTATGCGGCCCATGAAAAAGACGTGCTGGTCCAGGT
>JBDSWM010000371.1:0-10289 GCA_039926685.1 Fibrobacteria bacterium
AGCTGATGTACCAGTCGCCGTCCCATGCATTCCGGTTGACGTTCCTTTTGATGCGCGCGTAATCCTCCGCATAACCCCCGGCCGATTGCCGGTCGCCCTGGAGGCCCATCAGATCCTGCATCTCCAGCAGGGCCTTTCCATATAGGCAGGCGCTGAAAACAGACTCCGCGCCCTCCAGATTGAAAGCGTCGTTCCAATCCGCCCAACCAAGATTCGGCAACCCATGCCGTCCCAGGTTGCCTGCCGTGAAAGCCAAGGCGCGGTGCAGATGCTCCAGGACAGGGCCGGACTTCGGTTCCCCCGCTCCTTCTTCATAATAGGGGATGCTCCGCTCGAGGAAGCCGAAGTCGCCCGTCTCTTTGACATATTCGAGCACGGCCAGCACGTTCCAGAGATGGTCGTCGCTGTAGAAATCCTGTTCCGAACCGGGGTGGCCCTCTCCGGTGGAAGCCTTCATGGTCAGGGGGTTGAATTGGTGCATGGAGGAGCCGTCGTAGCGCTGGACGCTGAGCAACCTTTCGATCATCTCCCGCGCCTTCTCCGGCATGTAGGGTAGGACCCCCATCAGGTCCTGGTTGCTGTCGCGCACTCCGATGCCCCGATCCCCGCCATAGCCCAGTTGGTTGAGGGATAGATAGCGCGACCAGAAAAAGGTGGCATGGTTCTGCCGGGGCCCGAGGACATTGATGACCCGGTCCAGGGCCGCGTCCGGGGTTTTAACATCGCGGAAGCGATCGAGGTAGGCGCGCCAGTTCCCGTTGAGAGCCCGGAAGGCCTCGTCCACCTGCTCCGGATCCCGGAAGCGGGCAATGGTCTCCGCCATGTCGGCCGCCCCTGAGGCTTGGCCCAGTTGCAGGATAAGCCGCGCCTCCTTGCCGGTTTCCAGGTTTCCCAGGCGATAGAGGATGGCGGCGATGCTGTTGCCGTTGTCGGCCCGCGGCGCTTCGTAATTATCCAGGCTTTCGTCGAGAAGCCCTCCCGGGGCGGCGAAGGTCCCATATCCGAATCGGCCCAGGAAATGGTTCCGATCCGTCGTGAACGAATCGAAGGGCCGGTTGCCGGTGAGGAAGTTGGCGCGCCTGCCTTCTGCCATATGGGGATATTGGATGATGACATCGCCTACCGCTTTGCCCTTCATGGTTTGGGGCACCCAGTCGGCATTGGTGAGATTCTTCAGCGCGTCCGGGTGGGAGAATTCGACCAGCGGCGCCAGATCCAGCAGCGTTCCCGGTGGCGCGGAAACGTTGCGAACCTTCACATCGATAATGGTCTGGGACGCCCCTGCCGGCACGAAAACCAGCATCTCGAACTCGAACCCATGCATACGGACCAACCAGCGGTTGTAACCGAGACCCATCCGACACTCGAACCGTTCATAGGGGGCCGAGGTGGGCGTATAGAACGGGGAGAAAACCGCGCGCGTGCCATCCCGGGCCGTGGTGCGTGCATAGAGGGTATGGCCGCGCGGCGCGTTCGCGGGAACGTCGATACGATAGCCCGTCACGCGATTATTGGCCGGATCCTTCTTGCACAGGTTCAGGCCGCCCGTCTGATCGACAAAGCCCCCGAAGTCCAAGGTTCCGATATAGTTGATCCACTTGGTGGGAGTGCATGGATCGATGATGACCAGCTCGCGCCGCGCATCGTCGTATCGGCTGAAAGGGTTTTCTTGGCTTCCGCCGGAGGTGGAAAGGGTCTGGGCGCTCTTCACCGTCTGGTCGCTGGGGATCTGGGTCTTCATGGTTTTGCCTGTCCTTGCATGCTCGAATCAGGGGGAGATTAGGTAAATCAAACCCCGGTTTCAATAGCCGGCGGGATTCTCTCCGCTTGCCGTCCGACCGTCTCCCGGCAAGACGGGTGGAATGGGTGATTGAGGCGAGTGGCGCCGGGGCATGAGAACGCGCCGGGACTAATTAGCCACTAAATAGCGGGCAGCCATGATCAACTTGCGCCGCCCTTTGCACCGCTTCAATCGCCGGACAAACGACGGATACCGTCGGCAATCAGGACCAAGCCGGCGATCATTATGCCAAGGCCCGCCATCTGGCCCGGTGCGCTGGGGCCGGATCGGGAACAAGGTCCAAAGCCTCCTCCCAGGATAGTACCGCCGTCCACCTCTTCGCATTTCGAAAAGCTGTTCCCGACAGCCAAGGCAAGTCCCAACGGCAGGCACACTAAACCTGAAACCACTTCCACCCCACCGATCGTACGCGCTTTGGCAAGCGCTTCGCTTTGGGAATAATCCATCAAGCCGGCCGTCGTATCGATGGTGATCGTCAGTGAATCAACTTGGTTCGGAACGTTCTCTGCGAAGGGTATTGCGGGAAAGAAAAAGACTGCGAGCGCCAGCGCGTTGATTCTGCCATGCATATCCATTGGACGCCGATCGTGAGCGAATCCGTAATCGGCGATTGGTGAGTTCCCAGGGGACGACGCCCCAAATAGCGCAATACCCGCGTTGCAACTTTCGGGACGCGCCCAGGATTCAGGGCGAAGGGATCTTCGCTGGGAAATCCAAATCCGCGGCGAAAACCTGCACCCGTTGCGCCAGCACGCGGCGCAGTACGGATTTGATATTCGCCACGGTTTCCGGATGATCGAAATCGAAGGGATGCATGGCCACCCGGAGCACGGGCGTCCGCGACCACCAACGCGCCAGCGCCGGGCATACGAGCAAGGAACCATATTTCCTCAGCCAAGTGCGCGTAGCCCAGGTGATCACGGGACTCGCAAGCTCCGATCCCGTATCCACGCGGTAGATGCGGCGATGGTCTTCGGTATAACGGAATCCCATTTCCTTGAGCACGCCCGGCAAGGCCGCGTTGAACAGCCAGGCCGGAGCCACGAAGCCCAGAGGTTCCTCCCCCAGGCAAGCGCGGAAAGCCGCTTTGCCGGCGACCAGTTTGCGCCGTTGCGATTCCGAGTCCAAAGCCAGGAATTCGCCTTCGCCCGCGGTCATGAATTTCCGTTTCAAAGCGTCGGCCAAGGCTCCTGTTCTCGCCGGTGCGACCGTTTCCAGATGATGGAAACCGTGCAAATGCCAGTCGATCGCGAAGGGGCGCCGCTGACGGCAGAACTCGCCGAAAGCGGCGTCCCCGCCGGCAGCGTAACCTCCATGATACTCAGGGACGAACAGGTAGGTGATTTTGCCTATTCCCAGCTCCCGGAACACCGCCTCCGCTTTGCGCATGCGCTCCAGGTGGAAGGGGGTGGCGTCATGCAGCGATACCAGCACGCGGCGGGGAGGCGCGGCGCTCATGCCGATTTCCTCCCCAGTCGGGCCGAATACCTGTCGACCATCCGTCCGATGGAGTCGTCCCAACTGCCATAGCGCAGGGCCAACGCACGGGAGCGCGAAGTCTCGGCCGCCCAATCGCAGGCAATGGCCGCATCCAGCGCGCGCAGGAAATCCCCGCCGTCCCCCATCTTGAAAATGAAAGGCGACCGGGCCTGCCGCAACAGCTCGGCCGTCCCGCCGGCGTCCGGACCGACCACCACGAGTCCGCGCGCCATCGCCTCCAAGACTCCCAGCCCGAACGTCTCATAAGGTCCGGGGGCGGCAAGCACATGATGGCTGTCGTAGATCTCCAGGACCTTGGCCGTATCTTCGATGAAACCGGGAAAGCTGAAACGGGCATGCCGGAACGCCGCGAACCGAGGCGCCATGCGCCCGCGTCCGATGACGGTGACAGACACATGCGGCTGCCGCAACAGGCTGGGAAGCGCTTCCAGGAGCAGATCGATGCCTTTTTCGGGATCCAGGCGTCCCACGTAGAGGATGCGGACCTGGCCCCGCCCCGGTCCGCGCCCGGCCAGCCAATCGGGATCGGCCCGCATGAAAATGGAAGGGGTGCCGAAAGGCAAATGGGCGATGGCACGTACCCCTTTCGACCGGAGGCGCGTTTCCATGATCTGGGAAGAGACCACGGTCAAATCGTAGCCCCGTTGGAACCGGTAGAAGGCGCCGGCGGCCAAAGCAATCAGGCTGCGGCGCAAGACTTGCAAGGCGCCCCGCGCGGCCCAAGGTTCGAAATAACTGGGAACCGGATCACTATGGTAAAAGGAAACCAGCAAGCCCTTGAAAAGCCCGCTCTTCTTGAGGAACAGGCAGAAAAGCCCGGTCAACCAGGGATCGCCCGCTTCCAGCACGTCCGGTCGGATCCGGCGGATTTGCAGGAATACCAGGAAATAATCGAGGAGCAGGCGATAACCGGAAGGATCGCGCGTCAAGGCTGGCCCATACCCTTCGATCAAAGTGACATTGGGCGCGGGCTGCATCCGCTTGCGGGCCGCTCCCGGATAGACCAGGAAATAATCATGTTCCGGGTGCTTGCGGAACCACTCGATCTTCGCATTGTGGTAGGTGCGGATGCCGCCGGCCTTGGGCGAAAAGAAGGTGTTGATGTCAAGGAAGATCACCGTCCCCTATTTAGCAATATTTTTATGTTTACTTCTCCATGAGCACCGGAACCATCGCAGCGAAAGCGGGAGACATCCCATTGGAGGAATTGGCTCCCGAACCCGCGCTGCATAGGCCCCACGGGGCCATGGCGCTGTCCGGGATCCTCCGTTTCGTTTTCCTCTATGCGCTGGAATTCGCCCGGAACCTGCCGGCTCTGTTCGAGTTACGCGCATGGTACCGCCAGATCAAGGCCGTACCCGCGGCGGAACCGATGGTGGCATGCGTAGGCGAGAACCTGGACGAGGTGAACGGTATCGCCCTCAGTTCCCGCATCATGTTGCGGAAACTGCGCGATCTTGGCAAGCAGGTATTCATTTTCGGCACCGCCTTCCATGCCAATCAGCCCCGCACGGAAGGTCCCGACGATAGCGTGTTCATGGCGCCGGGCCGCTATTCCATGGATCAAGCCGGTTATGCCGCCAGCGAGGTGGCCATGCTCAAGCTGGATTCATTCATCGCTTTCCTCCGACGCCACCCCGTAGACATCCTCGAGTTCCAGACCCCGGGTCCCGTTTCGGTCCAATGCCTGGTGGTCGCCAAGTTCGCGGGCATCCGGACCTTGAGCCATTACCGCACGGATATCCTCACCTATTCGCGCTTGCTGGTGAAGAACCGCATGGGCGTATGGGTCATCAACACCTGGACCATCCTGATGACGCGATGGATGGGTCCGGTGGTGGTGCCCTCGGAGGCTTATCGGGAGAAGGTGGGAGCCATGGGCGTGCCCCTCAGCCGCATCTACAAGCTTCCGCGGGGCGTGGATTTCAAGAACTTCCATCCGGACAAGGCCGCCAACGGCGCTTGGAGCGCCCTGGGCCTGCCGAACGGGGGCATCAAGCTTTTGTATGTGGGCCGGATTTCCAAGGAAAAGAATCTCGATACGGTGGCGGACGCTTTTCCCGCTCTGGCGGGAAGGATTCCCGGCCTCAGCCTCACCATCGTCGGCGATGGACCCTATCGCGCGGGCCTGGAAGCCCGCTTCTCTGGCCGCGGCGATGTACGCTTCACGGGCGTGGTGCAGGGAGAGGAATTATGCGGCGTGTTCGCGAGCGCGGACATGCTGGTGTTCCCCAGCCTTACTGACACCTTCGGCAACAGCGTGGTTGAGGCGCTGGCTTCGGGCGTGCCATGTATCACATCCAACCAAGGCGGACCGCGAGAGATCATCGTGGACGGCGAGTCCGGCCTGGTTTTCGATCCGCAGATAGCCGGCGATCTGGAACGCAAGATCTTGTCCCTGGCCGGCAATCCGGAAAAACTGTCGGCCTTCAAGTCCCGGGCCCGACAGCGCGCCATGCTCTTCACCTACGACAAATCGGCAGAGGCCTTCTGGGACTTCTATCGCCGGCTCCATAACCACCAACTCTGAGGGAAACCATGTTCGTCCATACCGTTTATTTTTGGCTCAAACCCGGCATTACGCCGGAGCAACTGGGCACATTCGAAACCTTGGCCAAGGCGATGGGCAAGATACCCGGTGTTGAGCATCTTTGGGTGGGCAAGCCGGCCCCAACCGAACGCCCCGTGATCGACAGCAGCTATTCCTATGCCTTGGCGGTGATCCTCAAGGATCTGGCCGCCCATGACGTTTATCAGGACCATCCCATCCATGACGCGTTCCGCAACACCTGCGGATCCTTCTGGTCCCAGGTCAAGGTATACGATTCGGTGTGATGCCTAGGAAAGGGCCGAGGTCATGGCCAGGAAGCCCACCTCGGTCAATTCCGCCACCGTGCCCAAGGTCTGCACGGTAAGCCCTTCCATGCGATGGTTCAGGATGCGGTAGGCGGCGATCATCAGCGCGAAATACTGCGCGGCCAGGATGGCGGCGGTGCGCCAGGGGAAAAGCAGCATGGAACAGAGGAGCACGGCCGTGAAAACGAGCGCGCGTTTCTGCCTCCGCTTTGCGGCGGGATCGGGAACTTTCTTGGCGCTTTCCAGGCGATGCCGGCTGAAAATGATGCCCAAGGCCTGGGAGCTGCGGCCCAGGATGGGCGTCAGCAACACGGCGAAGGGTTGCCATTCAGGACGCGTATGCGCCAACCCGTTCACTTTAAGGAAGAAGAGGAAGGCCACCGCGGCCAACCCCCGCCATTTATACTCGGCCTTGGGGGCGAATCCGGAACCGGGGAAGGTGCGCCGTCCATCGATCAACTCCGCGAAGGCGCGCAAATGGATCCCTCCCGTCATCCCTTCCAGCGCCGCCACGGTGGCGATGCATGCCAGGTAGGTCGGCAGCAACGCGTCGCAAGCCAGGAAAGCCAGCACCAACAGGCTGCCCATGCCCGCTCCCACCAAGGGGAAGAAATGCACGGACCGGCTAAGGGGGATATGCTTCTTGAACGGTATCGGCAGTACCGTCAGGTACCCGAGGGCGTTGCTCAGACTCATCAGGGACGGCCGAGAAAATCGAAGTCGACCTGGGACGTGAAAGGATCGGACCGATCCAGCCTGACGCGCAGCTTATCGCCCAGCTCGAAGCGTTGGCGCGTACGCTTGCCGACCAGATGCCCGGTGGCCTCGTCCTTTTCATAATAGTCGTCACGCATGCTGCGGATGGGGATGAGGCCTTCCCCGTAAGGCTCCGTGATGGAAACGAATATGCCGAAATTCTCCAGGCCGCTCACCTCGCCGATGAACTCCTCGCCGATATGATCGCGGAGCACCCAGGCCGTCGCCGTCTTCATGCCTTTCCGCTCCACCTTCATCACCGCGATTTCACGCTCCGAGATGCGCTCCGCCACGTCCTTGGCGATCACCTTCATGTTCTTGGCGACCTTCTGGCCGCGCACATGGGCTTTGATGACGCGATGGGTCCACAGATCCGCATAGCGGCGGATCGGGGAGGTGAAGTGCGCGTAATAAAGCCAGCCCAGGGCGAAGTGGCCGGAAGCGTCGATGGAGTATTGCGCCTTTTTCATGCTTTGCAGGATCTTGCGCTGCACGGCCGCGGGCAAAGGGCCGTTTTCCCGGCTCAGCAGGCGGATGAAGAATTTCTGGATGGCGGGATTCAGGTTTCCGTTGGATTGATCCAGGTCCTTGAAGGCTTCCACCATGCCCTTATCACGTTGCACCATGCCCTGCGAGGCCCACAGCTCCGAGACCACGTCCAAATCGGGCTGTTCGTGGACGCGGAAAAGGCCCGGGAGCTTGTGCTTGGTCAGGTATTTGGCCGTGGCCTGGTTTGCCAAAAGCATGCATTCCTCGATCCAGGAATGCGAAGCCAGGCGCTTGCCGGGATAAATGCGGACGGGAATGCCGTTCTCCAGTTCCACCTTGGGCTCGGGGAATTGGAAGTCGATGAAGCCGTCCTTGCGGCGCTTTTCCAGTAAGGCCTGCGTGAATTCGTCCAGCTCGGCCAGGAAGGCGTCGCCGGCCTCGCGCGCCTCCTGCGCCTGCTCATAGGAATAGAAATGCTCCACGCGGATGAAGGATTCCACGAAGTCGTAACTCTTCAGCTCCCCGTCCGGGGCCACTTCCATCAGGCAAGTGAAAGCGAGCCGTTCGCGGCCCTCCAGCAGGCTGCACAGATCGGAAGACAACCTTTGCGGCAGCATGGGCGCGGCGGTCCAAGGAAGGTATTGCGTGAAAGCGCGCGTCACTGCCTCATTATCGAGCGAGGAATCCGAGCCTACATATTCGGCCACATCGGCGATATGCACGCCCAACAGCCAGCTCCCGTCCTTCTTGCGCTGCAAGGAGATGGCGTCATCATGATCCTTGGCAGTGGAAGGATCGATGGTGATGATATGCGTAGCGCGGAAATCCTTGCGATCGGGGTAATTCTCGAATACGGGTTCGGGGAACTCCCCGGCCTCCTGCAGGGCGCGCTTGGGATATCCGTACGGGAGGGCGTATTCCTTGAAGAAATGCTTGGAGACTTCGATGAAGGGGATGTCCTCCTTCAGCGTTGCCAGGATTTTGCCGATCTTCTCCCCGTGATCGTCTTCCAGGATGCGGGCGCTGACGATATCGCCGGGCCGTGCTTGGCCCAGGTTCCGGCGCGGGATCAGCACCATGCTGTCCTCGGAAGAGCGGCCGCGGGATTGCGAGGCCGGGATTACGAAATGGAAGCCGCCTTGTCGGATCAGCTTTCCCTTGACCAGGCCTTTGTCGTCCGCGCCTTTGGGCGCGGCCGCGCCTCCAGGCGCGCCGCCGGATGCCAGCACGGCCCCGCCATCGCCCGGGAACGGCCTGCCTGCGCGCTCGTATTTACGGCCCCGATCATCGCGCGAGCCCCTGGCTCCGTCGCGGGCGCCTTCGGGGCGGAAACCGCCCTTGGCCTTGCCGCCGCGCGGGATGAATTTGCTGCCGCCCTTTTTGCCTACGGGGCCGGATTGACCTCCGCCATGGCCGCCCGGACGGGATCCATGTTGATGGCCCGGAGCGGATGGCGGTGAACCCGCCCCGGCATTCTTAATGTCCCTGCCGGTGAAAGTATCCGAGTCGAACAACACGGCAGCGCCGGCTTCCAGGGGAATATCGCTGAGTTCGATGGGATCGATGGGATCTGTGGCGGCGGGATGGGGACGACGACCTTTATTCCCTTTGCCTGGTTTTCCGGGTTTGCCGGATTGGCTGGATTGGCCGGGACGAGCGGCGCGGCCGGCATGATCAGTCTTGCCTGGCTTGTCCTTTTCCCACTTGCGCGCGGCCGGGCCTTTCGCGTCTTCGGCAGAGAATTTACGACCCTTGACCTTGCGTACCATTCCGTCCTCCTGGAGGGTTTTCAAACTGCTGTGGAAATCCCGGGAATGTGGTAATGCCAACCGGCCGGTCCATGGCTCAGGCCGGACCTGCGCCGGGGGAACCGGCACCAAAGGGGATGGGCGAAGAACTCAACGGACTCCGGCCTTGCCGCGTTCGTATTTGAGGATGGGATCGCATTTGCCCGGGAACTTGGCCGTGATCTTGTCCGTGCACCCGCTGGCGCTCAGGAAAGAGCAGGTCTGGCACACTTTCGCGAACCATTCTTCGGAGATGCCCTTAGGCGCCTGGCTCGTTTTCCCGCTGCCTCCGCCCATTTCCATTTGATCCAGCTTGGTGATTATGCCTTTGGCGATGACGACCAATTGGTTCACCGAGGCCTGCGGCAGCTGCACGCTGGCCTGTTGCAGGTACAATTGCAGGGCCTGGGCGACCAGATCCTTCTCTTCTTCCGATAATCCCATGCTATCCTCGCGTCGCGCGGCCCGGCCGCTTGCTTAATCCGTCCTTAATTTAAAAAAAACGGATGCGAATGGATGCCGGGCCGTCAGCCGGGTTTACGGGCGAGGGATTCCCTCACCTTGTCGGCAAGGGCGGCCATGTCGAAAGGTTTGAGCAGCAATCCGGCATTAGGGCGCGTGAGAACCGGGCCCATATCGTATTGGTGCTGACGGCCGGTGCAGAACAGTATGCGCAGATCGGGACGCAGGCGCCACAACACTTCGGCCGTGTCCAGGCCGTTCATCACGGGCATGTCCACGTCCATCACCACCAAATCGAAATGCAGGCCGCTTTCGATGAAACGGATAGCGGAAGCGCCATCGGCGGCGGTGGCGGCGGTATACCCCAAGTCCTCGATGATACGGCCTGCGGTGCGGCGGATGATCTCGTCATCGTCCACGAACAGGACCTCGCCCTTTCCCCCGGGAGCCTCTGCGGGCGCCGACGGCTCCGGACCCACCGACTTGGCGGCAGGCTGGAAATACAGGCGGAATTCCGTGCCGGTCCGCTTGTCGCTGTCCACCTCAACGTAGCCCTTGTGCTGCTTCATGATGGAATCGACGATGGTCAAGCCCAGTCCCGACCCGTTCTCGCGCTTGGTGGTGAAGAAGGGCTCGAA
>JBDSWM010000372.1:0-10422 GCA_039926685.1 Fibrobacteria bacterium
CCGTCCCCGCACTGGGTGAACAACGAAAACCTGAAAAATGGAAACCAGCCGAGTTTTTATCCTCCGAAATTCTTTTATCCGCCGCGGCATAAGAATCGGGGCACGTACCCTCCTCTCCGCCGCCCCCCTGGATCGGGGTTAGCCCACTCCATTCCGCCGGAACAAAGCCGGTGCCTCCCGCGCCCGCGGAAGCACTAAAGATAAAGACCCGCCTAGATCTGCCAATCGATCGGAGTCTGCCCCGATTCGAGCATGATCGCGTTGGCCTTGGAAAAGTGACGGCAGCCGAAAAAGCCCGCATGCGCCGAAAACGGGGAAGGATGCGCGGCCTTGAAAACATAATGCCGCGTCGCATCTATAATGGAACCCTTTTCCTGGGCGGGCTTTCCCCAGAGCAGGAAAACCAAGCCTTTCTTTTCGTCGTTCAAGGTCTTCACCACGGCGCTTGTGAACGCTTCCCATCCCTTGCCATGATGCGATCCCGGCTGTCCGGCGCGCACGGTGAGGCAAGCATTGAGGAGCAGCACGCCCTGTCCGGTCCACTTTTCCAGATTGCCATGGGAAGGGATTTGGAATCCCGTGTCCTGCTGCAGTTCCTTATAGATATTCACCAGGCTGGGAGGCGGCTTCACGCCGGTTTGCACCGAAAAGCAGAGGCCGTGCGCCTGCCCCGGGCCGTGATAGGGATCTTGCCCCAGTATCACCAGCTTCACCGCGTCGAATGGCGTCTTGTTGAAAGCGTTGAAAATGAGGGGGCCGGGAGGATAGATGACGGCGCCATCGCTTTTTTCCGCTTTCAGGAATTTCTTCAGTTCCGCGAAGTACGGTTTCCGGAATTCGCCCGCCAAACGATCTTTCCAGGAAGGATCGATTTTGGGATCGGTTCGGGATTCGGTGCCGGCGTCGGAAGCGGTTTCTTGCATGCGCTAAAAATTAAGTCCTGGTCCCGGCAGCGGCAATCGCCGGATCAGATCAGACCATGCAGGCTTTTTCCGGGAGCCCCCAGTGCTTCTACGCGCCGCACCACTTCCGGGTCGGATTCCAAGGCGGGGGCATGATGGGGCTTAATCCGGGCATCGATCACCAAAGGCCCGCGGCAACCCCAATGCTTATCCTCCTGGGAAGCCCAAAGCCCAGACGCATCGCGCGCCGGGTCGGAACGGGTAAAAGTGACCCACAGGAAATTGTCCAGGTTCTTGGCCGCGAAAGCGGCATCGTCCGCCACCACGATTAGAGGGAAGGAGGCCAGGTCCCGGCCTTCGGGGGCATCCGGGCCCACGAAGCGGGCTTCCCAAACCCGGACCAAGGTCGCCAAATCCACCCGCGCCCGATCCGTTTCCCGGAAAGCCGGGCCCGAAACGACGAGCACGCCGGGAAGCGCCAATGCCAGGCGGGAAAATCCCGTTGGCAGGCTTTGCTCCAAGGCCGAGGGGATCTCCCGGCCCAATGTCCTTCGCTTTCCTCCCGCGACGGCGATCACGAGTTTTGATCCGGAGTTCAACCCGGTACCGCTGTAGTCCAGGGTATCCATGGTGGTACGCGTCTGGAAATGCAGATCCGCCCGCCAATCGGCCCGTTCCAGCACATGGCGAAACACGGCTTCCACATCCCGCAGATCCAGAGCCGGGTCGTCCTCACGCGCGGCGATCAGCAGGTACTTGGCCAGGGAAAGCTGCCCGAATCCCAGCACGGCGTTGGCCAGAGTCAGCAATTCGCGCGGCTTGCGATCGGCATAGGGTACATACCGTTCGCTGCCCAAGGCCAGGAGCAGCGGATGCACGCCCGAGGCTTCCACGGCATGCACCCCGTGCAGGCCGGGAATCTCCGCGGGCAGTACCTCCCCGGCCAATTCGTGGATCAATTCGGAAAGGTGGGAATCTTCCTGGGGAGGCCTCCCCACCACAGTGAAAGGCCAGATGGCGTCCTGACGATGCCGAACCGACTCCACCTGCATGACCGGGAAGGGGTGGGCCAGGCTGTAATACCCCAGATGATCGCCGAAAGGCCCTTCCGGCAAGGTACAGGCAGGATCTATGTTGCCCGTAATGCAGAAATCAGCGTCCGCGGAGAGCACATGACCGCCCGCCTTCGCGTACCGGAAGCGCCGGCCCGCCAACATCCCCGCGAAATAGGTTTCGGGCATGCCCTCGGGCAAGGGCATAACGGCCGCCAGGGCATGCGCGGGAGGTCCGCCCACGAATATGCTGACGCGCAGCTTTTCCCCCCGGGCTATGGCCGCATGATGATGCACCCCGATGCCGCGATGGATCTGGTAATGCATGCCCAACTCGCGGCCCGGGTCGAATCCGCCTCCGGAGATCTGGATGCGATACATGCCGAGATTGGAATGGCGCAGGCCGGGCCGATCCGGGTGCTCGGTGTACACCTGCGGCAAGGTGATATAGGCGCCTCCATCCTTGGGCCAGGAGACGATTTGCGGCAAGGCCGCCACGGTGGTTTCGCAAGCCGCGACGGCGGGTCGGGACACCCGGCGCGGCAAAGCGTGCAGGGCGGTGAGAGGAAGGCCCAGGTAACTCAGGGGTTTCCGAGCCCAGGCCATGGGATCCCCCTTGAGCGCGAGCAAGGCCTTAACGCCGGCCAAGGTATCGCGGAAAAGGAAATGCGTCCGCTCCCTGGTGCCGTACAGATTGGATAGGCAAGGGAAGGCTGTGCCTTTGACGCGCGTGAACAAAAGCGCAGGCCCGCGCGCCGCATGCACGCGACGCTGGATCTCCGCCATTTCCAGGTTGGCGTCGACTTCCTCGCCGACCCGCAGCAATCGCCCGGTCCGCTCCAGATCCTCGACGCACTCCTTGAGGCCGGCGTAGGGCATCAGGCGATGACGGCGTCCGCCTCGATCTCCACGAGCATCTCCGGCGCGATCAACTTCCTCACTTCCACCATGGTGGTGGCCGGCCTAATGGTTCCGAACACTTCCCCATGCGCCTTGCCCGCCAATTCCCAGGCGGAAATGTCGGTCATGAAAATGCGCGTGCGCACCACGTCCGAGGCGGAAGCTCCCGCTTGCTTCAAGGCGGAAACGATATTCTCCAGCGCTTGCTTGGTCTGGGCATAAGTATCCCCCGCAACCGTACCAGCCGCGTCCGAGCCGGTGGTACCGGACACGAAAACCTGGTTGCCGATGCGCACCGCGCGGGAATAGCCGATGATGGGTTCCCATTTGGAACCGGTGGATATGTTCTTTCTTTCCATAAAGCGCTCCGCTGGATTGTGGAAGCAGGGAAAATAGTAAAAGGGGCGCCCACGTCGTCCGAGGCTCCCGGTTCAGGACTAAAGGACGCTTGGCTAGGCCGGCCGGTGCCGCTCCTAGGGCAACAACAGTTCCGCAAGCAAAGGCGGATAACGTTTCCGCACCCAGGCTTCCTCGGGCTTGTCCTTGCCTTGCGCCGAAACCTTGAGATCCGCGTCCAACATGAAAAGGTACGCGTACCATTCCTGATGAAGGACCCCCTTCCAGTCCCAAATCAACACCTTGAGGGCCTTCTGCAATGCGGCCAACCTGGCCGCGCCCATCGGCAAGGGGCGGAAAAAGGGAGAAGCCAGAAAAGGCGCCACCGTCAGGAATTCCTTGGGGAGGCGGTAGCGGATCAATGCTTCGCGCCAAGCCGCCTTCGCGGAACGGCCAGCGCGGAACGCGGCCAGCAGATCCAGCAGCAATCGATCGGTCATGGGCAAGCCGGTCGGGTTCAACAAGACCCCGCGCGTCAATTTCCAAATCGCGGGCCCGCGGCCCTCGTAGGGACCCAGGAAAATCTTGTTGGGGCAATAATCGTTGGCGTAGAGGTTGTCCCACAGCAGGAGGTTGCCTTGGAATATGCCGGACAACTTTTGCAACGACTTCGCGTCCAGGCGCTCTGCAATGATTCGCGGGCCGGTCCACATCAGAAGGATTTCCTGCGGCATGGTCGCGGCCAGATCGAGCAGATAAGGATCGCGCTCCACGGGTCCGGATGCGAACTGATCGGTATACACCGTCGGGCAGAACCACAACCGGCAATCGGGATCATGGCGTTTGAGATCGGCCAGGAGCTGGTGCAACAAACGCCCGTGCGCCTCCCCCAAGCTGCGGAAAGCCCCTTCGCAATGCTTGGGGAGGACCGCGGGAATATCGTCCATCAGCAAAGCCAGGGTGCGGCAACCGGCTTTTTGGAAGTCGCGGAGCTTGGCCAGCAGCAGGCGGTAATCCGGAGCCGAGAGATAATCGAAAGACAGCCCCGGGGCCATGCCCGGAACCAGGGAAACGCCTTGCTTCCTACCGCGCTTGGTCAGGGTCTTGAATTCCTTCCGCCACTCGGAAGGGTAAGGCTGACGCCAGTCGCGGCGATGGAGGGGATCTTCCTTGGGCGCGTAGAGGTAATATGCCGCCCCTTTCTTCCCGAAACGGGGGTCGCCCAGATGATCGATAAGGGAGGCGCGCTCGGTCCAGCCGAATAGCCTTCCGTAATAGCCCTCTATATAGCCCCACATGGCCCGGCCGGCCGCGCCCTTATCCACCATCGATCCGCCTCCCGGGGAAGCCCCCCTGACGTCGGTAAACATAATTCTCAGAAGCCGACACGTCGCCCGGGCGGAGAACATTTCCACCCGGAAGCGGAGCTCCTCCGCCAAGGATACTTCCCTGCCGGCTCCCTGATTAAGCTTAATTAGATAGCTGAGCCCGCTGGCAATCCGCTGAAGTGTGATTATTTTATTAACCCTAAAGGTTAATTCAATGAAACTCGTATTTACCAGCGATGAGCTGATGCAGGAATGCAACAACCAGAAGTTGCTGCATAAGCGCTATGGGGGCGAATTGGCCAAAGCGCTCCGCTTGAGGCTGGACGAGCTTTTCAATGCCCAGTCGTTGGAGGAAATGCGCTCCCTGCCGCATATAGTGATTTCAGGATCGCCGCGAGACAAAGGTCCCCTGCGGTTGGATCTGACGGGCGTTCACCAACTCACGTTCCGCCCCCATCCCGTCCCAAAAATCGGGCATGGAGGAATGGACTGGAAAAAAATAGATTCGATATTAATCTTGGGAATTTCCGGATAACATGCCTAATCGCAGCGAAAACCAATACCACCCCGATGTGGTATCCCCGCCTGGGGAAACGCTCAGGGAAACCCTGGTAGCTTTGGGCATGTCGCAAGCGGAATTGGCCCAACGCATGGGGCGGCCCAAGAAAACCATCAACGAGATCATCAAGGGCAAGGCCGCCCTCACGCCGGACACGGCCCTGCAACTGGAGCGCGTCCTGGGTATTTCCTCCGGGTTCTGGACCAACCGCGATTACCATTATCGGGAATACCTGGCCAGGCGCCAGGAAAGCGAAAAGCTGCGCCATAAGGTCGGCTGGCTGGACGAAATGCCGGTGCGCGACATGATCAAATTAGGCTGGATCGCGCAGCGAACAGACAAAGTCCGGCAATTGCAGGAAGTACTCAACTTTTTCGGCGTCGCCTCCCCGGAAGTCTGGAAACGGATCTGGTACGGACCGAAAATCGCTTTCCGCCGATCCCCGGCTTTCCGGAACGATCCCGGTTTGCTTGCCGGCTGGCTGCGCATCGGAGAAATCAAGGCCCGTGAAGTGGAATGCGCTGGCTATGATCCGGCCCGCTTCGGCAAAAGCCTGGAGAAGATCCGCAAGCTAACCGTGACCCCGCCGGCAACCTATCGCAAGGAACTGACGCGCATCTGCGCGGAAGCGGGAGTAGCCTTGGTAATTCTCCCGGAGCCGCCCCGTCTCAGCATCAGCGGAGCGACGCGCTGGCTCACGCCTTTGAAAGCATTGCTGCAAATCAGCCTGCGCTACACCACGGACGATCAATTCTGGCTGACCTTCTTCCATGAAGCCGGGCATATCCTGTTGCATGGAAAACGGGACGTGTTCCTGGAATCCAACGGGCATAGCCCCACCAAGGAGGAAGCCGCGGACCTGTTCGCGATGCAGCAGCTCCTCCCCAAGGACGCGCTCACGGGGTTCCTGGCGGACGGAGCCCCGAGCAGGGATTCCGTGCGGAAATTCGCCGATAGAATGGAACTGGCTCCCGGCGTCCTGGTAGGCCTGTTGCAACATCATGGCATTCTGGCCGACTCCCAGTTCAATGACTTGAAGCGGCTATTCAAGCTCGAAGCGAAATGAAGCCCGCGCGTACCCTCAAACAGAGGGGGAAAACGGAGCCGCAGCGGGCGCAGGCATCGCGGGAAACCATCCTGCTGGTGGATGACGAAAGGGTCATGCGCGAATACCTGCAAAGCATCCTGCGGGAGGAAGGCTATCGCGTGCTTTTGGCGGATAATGGGGAGGATGCCCTCTCCCGCAGCGAGAAGTTTCCGGGGGACATCCATTTGCTGATCACGGATGTCATGATGCCGGTCATGAACGGAAAGGAGCTGGCCGACAGGTTGTGCGTGCTTCGCCCCCTAATCAAGGTGCTTTTCATCTCCGGGTACGGCAGGGCCGATATCTGGCCCGTCGAGGCCTGCGAAGATCAAACCGATTGGCTGCCCAAGCCTTTCAGCGCGCAGGCCTTCCATGCCAAGGTCCGGAAAATCCTGGATTCGGCCGTCCCGCCGGTTTAACAAAGTCCTCCGGCCTCCGCTTTTTTTTCCTTCCATTTTTATTAACCTTTAAGGTTAATGACTCTGGGCAAATGCAAAACCATACTGATCGTCGACGACGAAGATTCCGTGCGCAGATTGATAGCCCGGATCCTGGGCTTGGAAATGTACCGGATCCTGGAGGCGGGACACGGGGAGGAAGCTCTTTCCGTCAGCGAGGCCTACCCTGGTGAAATTGATCTTCTGGTGACGGATATAATGATGCCGATCATGAATGGAAAGGAACTCGCAACGAGGCTGACGAACCTGCGACCGGGCCTGGGCGTCCTGTTCATCAGCGGTTATCCCGGCATGTATATGCCGGAAGGCCTGGAAACCAGGAGCAAGTGCGACTATATGGCCAAACCGTTCCGCGCCAACGCGCTGCTCGACAAGGTCAAAGCATTGATCGGGGATTGATCGGGGATTGTCGCTCTCGGTTCAAGTTCCGCGCCCGACTTCCAGTTCCTTCAGGCCCAGCATGTATCCCCCCGCCACGTCCAGGTTGACTCCCGTGACATAGGCCGCCTTACCGCCTACCAGGAACTCCACCGCATCGCATACTTCTTCGCATGCCCCCAGCCTGCCTAGCGGGATATAGTCGCCGGGACGCTTGGGCAGTTCGACGCTATTTGCCAGAATGCCGGGCGAAACCATATTCACGCGGATATGGCGCGGCCCAAGCGCCTGGGCCAGCGATTTCGTCAGTACCAGCAATCCCGTTTTGGAAATCAGATACGCGGTGTTGTGGGTGGAGGCGGTGAGGCTGCCCACGCCGGAATATCCTATGTTGACGATGCTTCCCCCGGATTTCGGGAACAATGGCAAAGCGCGCCGGATCAACGCGTAGGCCCCGACCAGGTTGGTCTGCAGGGTGGCCTCGAAATCCTCCTCCGGATAATCGAGCAGATCTCCGGTCAGGTATATCCCCACGTTGTTGATCAGCACATCCAATCGCCCGGAGACCTTTCCCACTTTCGCCGCCATGGCGGTGACGTCGCGTATTGATCCCATGTCGCCTTTGATCAGGGCCCCGTCGCCCCCGTTCGCCCTGATCCCCGCCAGCACACCCTCTCCGTCCGACCTCGAAGTCAGGTAATGCACCCATGTGAAGTACCCGGCGGAACCCAGGCGGAGGGCCAATTCCCGGCCCAACCTCTTCGCGGACCCGGTAACCAGCGCCACCTTCCCATGGCTCGGGCGCGCGCCGGCGGCTGCCTTCCCGGTCCTGGTCATCGGTGCACCGTCAGTTCCGAGGTAACCGAGGCATAACGTGCGGCGGGGAGCGCCGCGGGTTTCTTGATAGTGACGCGGCAATGTCGGATTTCGGGAAAGGCGTCGGTGATGAGAACGCAAGCGCGCTCGGCGAGCGTTTCGATGAGCTGGAATTTCTCCCGTTGCATCCATTCCTCCAACATCGCCGTTAGGCGGGTATAGTCCAGGGTATGATCGATTTGATCCGTGCTCGCGGCCCGGCTGAAATCGAATTCCAACCGTACGTCGACGATAAGGTCCTGCTCTACCTTGCGTTCATGCTTGTATACGCCCACGATGCATCTGATCTTCAGTTCTTCGATATTCAGGATTCCCATGCGAACCTTCCCTGCCTCCGGCATGCTTCAGATTGTCTTATCCCGCTTCCGCATATGCTCGATCAGGACGCGGGTAGGCCCGTTCAAGGGCATATCCAGCGCGCGCTCCGCGGCTACCCAGGCGAATTCATCCGCTTCATGGTTGAGTTTCACCTGAGGACGGACGCCTTTCACGCTGGCGGAATAGTTCACCAGGATGAAATGCCGGGGCCGGTGGAATTCCGGATGCTCCACGCAATCCTGGTTCAGGACGAAGCGGACCTCGCCGATGGCCAGGCCCGTTTCCTCCCGCGCCTCCCGGATGAAAGCGTTTTCCATGGTTTCGCCATAGTCTATCTTCCCCCCCGGGATACCGTACAGTCCGGACCATTTGCGTGTCCTGACCAGCAGTACATTCCCGACTTCGTCCCGGATGAGTCCGCCTACGGTGGCCACGGGAAAATAGCGGGCCGCCGCCATGGCCATCTTGTCGAGGTGGCGGAGCACTTCCGCGAATGCGGGATAAGCCGTTTCCGCGCCCGCCTCCAACAATTGGGCTTCGGAGGCGTACCCATAGGTGACCGCGATGGGCTCGATGCCGGCCGCCACGGCCGCCCGCATATCATGGGCGGTATCCCCCACGGCCACGGTTTCATCCGGTGGCAACCCCTGCTCCTTGATCCAAGCGGGCAGGGCCAGCACCTTATCCGCCGCCGATCCCGCCACGGCCTGGAAAAGCCCGCGCACCCCCAAACGCTGCAACGCGGCCTCCAACATGGCCTGGTCCAGGGTGGACATGAGAAACAGGCGATGCTTGCATTGCAAGCAGGCCAGGCCTTCCCTAACCCCGGGCCAGAGACGCACCGAATCCGGATAGCGCTCGCGGCATAACCGCGTGAACACGGTTTCGATTTCCTCCCAAGGCGTGCCGGGGCAAAACTTCCCGTAGAAACCGATGGCCGGCAAGGCGAACTCGCGGCGGTAGGTTTCCCAATCCACTCCGGCATGCCCGAAGGATCGGATCGCTTCATCGGTCAAGCGCCAGGTGAGCTCCTGGTCGTCGGCCAAGGTTCCGGCCCAATCGAATACGATGTTCATTCGCGCTGGCTTAGCAGGTTCAAGGCGTTCTCCATCCGGTACGGAAGAGAACGGGACTCCAGCAGCCTCTGCAAATATATGGGCGGCAGATGCAGGCATCCGCAAAGGAATAGGGAAAAGTTCTCCCTGTCCATGTCGGTGCGCACGGCTTCCATCACGTCCCGGATGCCGCGGCTTTCCTCCGGTCCCAGCACGTTGATCATTTTCAGGATGGCCGCCTCCAATTCGGGCAGCCGGTCCGGACCCGGTTTCTCCGGGGGCGCATCCATCGGCCTGCCGAGGGCATCGCCTGTCCGATCATCTCCGTATTCCGTGCAAGCCGCCGTCAAATAGGGTTTCGATTCCCGATCCAATTTGTCCAGATAAACGCGATGGCGGCCTTTGGGCCGGATGAGCTGGAAATCGCCTTGCCTGTCGATGGCGTCAAACTCCACCAATGTCCCAATCCGGTACGGCGTGGCCGCACCCCCCACTTCATCGCCGGAACTGATCATGGAAATCACGAAAAACGGCCTATCCTCGACGTCCTTTAGCATCTGGACATAGCGATCTTCGAATACGCGCAGCGGTATCCTATGGCCGGGGAAACAGGGATTGCGAAGCGGAAAAACGGGATAGCTCCCAAGCGTCATGAAATAAATATAAGAACAAACCTTCCCCGTACCTCACCGCGCAGACCGTACATTCCCGTAAAAGCGCCGGGGCTGGCCGTGCCCTTCTTGCTATAATATGCCTCGATGTCGCCGCGAACTTGGATTTGGTTGTTGCTGGTCCCTGCCATGTCGATCTCCCGGGCGGATGAATTCGACGGGGTCAACGAGGCCGTGGGCGTGAATCAAACCTTGGATCAGGGCTTCGGCGCGCGGCAGTCCGGCATGGCCGTCACCTTTTCCGCCTTCCAACGCGATGCGGATGCTGTGGCCAATGCGCCCGCCGCGATGAACGACGTGGACGATTTCACTTTTTCCACGGCCCATGCGGAAAAATTCGGCGAGGCCAAGTTCGACAATTTCGCCTTCCTGTTCCCCTTCGAATCCCACAGCACCCTCGGCTTGGGCCTATCCCGTTACGGGGTCAGCGGCATAGAATCCCGTCCGGAAAACAGCGATCCATTCGCATCGCAACCGGCCGGCATCTTTTCCGTGGCCGATT
>JBDSWM010000373.1:0-8328 GCA_039926685.1 Fibrobacteria bacterium
GCATCCTGGCGGCCCTTTCCCTATCCGGTTTCCTGTCCGCCTTCCCGGCCGCCGCCCAGATCACGGTCGCCGTAGCGGCCAACATGCGGCATGCCATGGAAGACATGAATGCGGATCTGAAGAAGACTACCGGCATGGACGTCAAGACCGTATACGGATCCTCCGGCAAGCTGGCCGCGCAAATCAAGAACGGCGCCCCTTTCGACGTCTTCGTATCCGCCGATATGGACTTCCCCGATTCCCTGGCCAAATGGGGCCTCGCCGCGGCCAAGGCCCGTCCCTACGCCTACGGAAAACTCGTGCTGTGGACGATCAAGGATCTGGATCCGGCCAAGGGGCTGGCGGGCCTGACGGAATCCGGCGTGGCCAGGATAGCCTTGGCCGATCCGCAGCGCGCCCCGTACGGCCGCGAAGCCGTGAAGGCTCTCAAGAAATCGGGCGCCTACGAAGGCGTGAAAGGGAAGTTGATATTCGGGGAAAGCATCGCCCAGGTAAACCAATACATCCTGCTCGGCACGGTGGATATCGGGTTCACGGCCAAATCCGTGGTGCTGGCGGACGATATGCGCGGAAAAGGCAAATGGGCCGAGGTGGACTCTTCGGCATATGATCCGATTGTCCAAGGCGCGCTGATATGCAAATACGGGAATGAAAACCATCCCGCCCCTTCCGCCAGGTTCCTGGACTACCTCTACTCGGCCCCCGCCCGCGCCATATTGGCCAAATACGGCTACGCGCTGCCTTGAGAAGCAGCCTCACCCTCGCGGCTGCTGCGGGCCGATTGCTAACTTTCCTACCGGGCGCCCGCCAGGCTCGCCTAAGGAAACCATGAATCGCTTGTTCGGTAAGGTGTCCGAGTGCAATACCGAGGGAGAGATCTCCTTGGTGGGCATCGACGTGGCCGGCGCGCGCATTACCTCCCTGGTCCTCGAGTCCGCCGATGCGGCGGGATACCTGGCTCCGGGCAATCCCATCACCGTCCTCTTCAAGGAATCGGAAGTGTCCCTGGCGGTGGGGCCCGCGCCCCGCATCAGCATCCGCAACCAGCTGCCTTGCCAAGTGGTTTCCGTGACCGGGGGCGGCGTACTGGCCCATGTCGTGCTCGCTTTCGGGGAGAGCCGGCTTCACTCGCTTATCAGCGCCAAGGCCGTGCAGGAATTGGGCTTGCGGCCCGGGGTGCCCGTGCTGGCGTTGATCAAGGCCACGGAGGTGGGATTGGCGGAGGGCCATGTCCGCGGTTGATTGGGAGCCCATTTGGCTCACCCTCAAGCTGGCCGCCGTCACCACGTCTATCCTCTTGGCCATCGGCATCCCCATGGCGTGGGTCCTGGCCAATGCCATCAGCCGCTGGCGCATGCCCTTGCACGCTTTGCTCAATATGCCGCTCGTGCTCCCGCCTTCGGTATTGGGGTTCTACTTGCTGGTGGCCTTCAGCCAGGAGAACGCCTTCGGGCGCTTCCTTGCGCAAGGGCTCCATCTGCCCTTGGCCTTCACCTTCGGCGGCCTGGTGGTGGGCTCGGTGATCTTCAGCCTTCCCTTCATGGTCAATCCGCTCTTGGCCGGCTTCGACGCCATCCCGCGCCACCTCACGGAAGCCGCCTACCTGCTGGGGAAATCGCGCTGGACCACTTTGTTGCGCGTCGCGCTCCCCAACATGCGTCCGGCGCTCCTGACCGGCATCGCCCTCACTTTCGCCCATACCATGGGGGAATTCGGCGTGGTCCTCATGATCGGCGGGAAGATCCCGGGAACCACCAAGGTGGCCTCCATCGCCATCTTCGACGAGGTGGAATCGCTCCGCTTCGGAAGCGCGCATATCCACGCCTTGATCCTGTTCGCCATCTCCTTCGCCATTTTGCTCGCCCTGTTCGCGATAAACCGCAAGGGCTTGAAAGCGTTCTGATGATCCGGCTTTCCTTGCGCAAACGCCTGCATGCCTCCAGCGGGGAAATCGATCTGGAAACCGAAATGGAAATAGGTTCCGGGGAACTGATCGCCTTGTTCGGCGCCTCGGGATCGGGAAAAACCACGCTGCTGCGCATGCTGGCCGGATTGACGCGCCCGGACGCGGGCCGCATCGAGGCCGACGGCGAAGTGTGGTTCGATCATGCCAAGGGCATCGATCTGCCTCCCCAGCGGCGCCGGGTGGGGATGGTTTTCCAGGACTACGCGCTTTTCCCCAACATGACCGTGCGCGGGAACCTGGAGTTCGCGTTGAAGGATCGCCGCCGAGGCGATCGCGTGGACGCCATCCTCGCGGCCACGCATCTCACCGAGCTGGCGGCCCGGCTCCCGGATACCTTGTCCGGCGGGCAAAAGCAAAGGGCGGCTTTGGCGCGGGCCCTGGTCTCGGAACCCCGTCTGCTCTTGCTGGACGAACCCCTGTCGGCCCTGGACCCGCAAATGCGCGCCCACTTGCAGGAGGAAATCCTGGCCTTGCAGCGGCGCTTTTCTTTATCCGCCATCCTGGTCAGCCACGATACGGCCGAAGTGCACAGAATGGCGGCCCGGGTCTATTGCCTGGAGGACGGCCGCATCGCGCGCCAGGGAGCGCCGGCCGCCGTGTTCGGCGCCGGGCGCATCAGCAACAAGCTGCGGCTGACCGGCGTCCTGCTGGAGACGAAGCCCGCGGGCGTGATCGTGCTGCTGACCATTTTGATAGGCAGCGAAGTGGTGAAGGTGACCGCGCTGCCCGAGGATGTCGAGGGGCTGAAGCCCGGGGACAAGGTGTTTCTGGCCGCCAAGGCTTTCAATCCTCTGGTGTTCCGGGCGGAGTAGGCCCAACGCGCCTCAGCGGCGGATGCGGATTCCTTCAGAAGAACCAGGCGGGCATGAAGAAACCCCAGAATGGATCGGGTTCGTAACGAATGACCGTGTTCCGGTATTGCACGGGATAAAGCCATTCGTTCCCGGCGGAATCATGCCGCTTCAGCACCGATATGCGGCCCAGTAAATCGCGGTCATATTGCAGATAGCCCCCGAATTGCCCCGTGATCCTCGTCAGCCGCCCGGCAGCATCGTACGTGTAGCGGTTCGAAATACGATCGAAAAGATGATCGTAGTATAGCGAATCCATCCTACCGGCCGAATCGTAAGTAAAGGACCATACAGCGGAAGACGAGCCTCCGACGAAGTCGTAATACCTGTTGATATCGGTCAGATTGCCCCCGCTATCGTACCGGAATTCGGAAATGTAATAGGGCTGTTTCTTCCCCTGCATGAACTCCCGGCTGAAAAGGATTTTCCCATCCGCGCCGTATTCGTAAACCAAAGGGGATTCGTAGCCCACGGTGTCCCCGTTTTCGATGCCTTGGGTGTAGACCCAGCTCGCGGCCGAATCGAAATTGTAATGGGTGCCCCACCAGCAGGTGCTGCCTTTCCATTCGCGGCACTCGTCGCTAATGCGGCCCTTGCCGTTGAGATAGAGGTAGACGGTGTCGCCGACCGCGGAGGGTTGGCTTCCGGTATTCAGGATGAGGCGCATATCCCAGTCCGCCCGCGCCAGCGGCGGCTCGCCGCCGCTTCCTGAAAAGAGGCAACCGTCAAAAGCCAAGGGCGAGAAAGCGAGCAACCAAGCACCGCGCATTTTCATAAATCCGATCCCATCAGGTAATTGGAAAAGACCGCGTTGTCTCCGCAGCCGGGCGGATGCGGGGACAATGCGGCGAAAAAGAGGCTTCCATATGCATGCGTTGCGGTGAGATGCGCCAGGCCCGTGCCCAGGTTCCCCAGGGAGCGGAAACCGGTCCCATCGAACCACTCGTGGTATGTATCGAAGCCAAGCCAACCCTGTATCCACATGCCTTTATCGTTCATGATTATATTCCGCAGCAGGAACTCGGCCGGATACTCCTTGAGGATGCTTACCGTGGAACCATCGTAGAAGTAGAAGGGCCGTTTCCCCCCCGCCTCGAAAAGGTACCAAGCCAGCTTCGGGCCATGGCCATAGAGATTGGTGTTTATGTCCGTCGCATCGCTGATCCGCATCGCGCTGTCCCCGCGCCATACCATGACGGATCCGTTTTCCATCCACGCCACCATTTCGTCGGTCACCACCATGTTCTTCCGGTCCGAGGATGGGGGGAGGATTTCCCGCGTTTGTCCGTTCTCCCTCAGGATCACGGCGCGATTCGGGCCGCCATCGGAGCCCAGCCAAACCAGCCGCTTGGCCGTCATGGTGGCCCCGCCATTGGAAGGATAGCTGCTCTCCAAGCGTTTCGGGGTATCGCCTTCGCAGTACCAGGAAACGTAGCTATCGCCATTCCGCTCGGTCCAGACCGCCCGGTTCCCGATGAATTGCAATCCGTCGATCTCGGCGACGGGCCGGTCCAGTAGCGTGGTCTTGCTTCCGTCCCAGTGGAAGATTTTCTGCGCATTGAATGTGCCCCAGGTCCAGTAATACGGGATTCCCGGGATTTGCATCCCGTCATCCCATTCCTGGGGAAAGTGCTCCACCTTGCCGTCGTGCCAGGCATATCCCTCGGGACCGACGCGCCAGATAAGGGTATCCCCGTACCCGTCCATAGGTCCTGGATAGCCTTCGTACCTATGCAGTATCCGCGCGGGAGCGAGCGCGATGGATTGGGCGCACGAATCCGTCCTTGTACTGGTAGGCGCATGCTCGCAAGCGGAAAGCAAAGCCGCAATTATCGGCGGTAAAATGCGTAGGAGGATGCTGGGCATGATGATATGACGACAGGCCACCCCGTTTTGTTCACCGCAGGAGAGAATCTTCAGCGGAACGGAGGCCCGGTCGGTTTGCGTAGAGTACGAAAACCCGATACCGCAATCAACTCAAAAGCCTGGCGTCCCTGAGGATATAGGGTACATACCGGAAATCCTGTATGGATGACACTTTTCCATCGGCAACACCGATACGGATGAAATAGCGCGGGGCAGGATCTCCGTCTCTCCCGCTGACCGCGATCACTTCCTCACCGTCCAGCCAGGCCGGGAGAAAATGCCAATCGGCTGCCGTCGCGTAGTTGCGGAAGTAGTGGGCCACCTTGGCGCGTCCGGACTGCTTTTCCCGCGATACCAGATCCAGCTTCACTTCCTCGGCCAGCATGGCCCGCACGCCGTCCCAATCCTGCGCATTGAACAAGGCCAGGTACCTGAGCAGGGTCGGTGAAGGTTCCCGAGGAGGCGTGGAAGGGTCCGCATGTCTACCAATCTCTCGCAATCGCCCCCGTCCCCGATGCAAAGCCGCCTTTACCGCCGGAACGCTGCTCTCCAGGATGGTGGCGATCTCCTCCAGCGAATAGTCGAGCACATCCTTCAGGATCACCGCGCCGCGTTGGGACGCGGGCAACTCCACGAAACGGGAAAGGGACATCCGCAATGTCTCCTCCCGCGCCAGACCGCTCCCCGGATCCGGGGTCCCCCTATCGGCCATCTCGATCCCTTCTTCCAATCGATCGCCCATGCGCTTCCCGTATGCGCGCGTCCAATCGATGGCTCGGTTGTGCGCGATCCGGAAAATCCAGGGGCGCAATGCCGCGCCGGTTTCCAACTCGGCATGTCGCGCATAGGCTTTGACGAGAACCTCCTGGACGATGTCCTCTCCGTCCGCGACGGAGCCGCACATCCGGGCGCAATACCGGTGCAAAGCCGGACGTATCTCCTCGGCGAGCCTCAGAAAAAGGAGCCGGCGGTTCTCGACATCGGTGGCAGGCGCGGCCTCGGCCGCATCCGCGTCAAATTTCGGTGAATCCATAGGCTCCGATCAAAGTCAGTTCCATAGCGATTGGCGGTTCCACGCACCTCTTCTTCACGCCCGCGACAAAGGACTTGAAGGCGTTCAGTTCGGTCAATGGGTTTCCCGCGCTGTCGCCTTCCCGGGAGACGAAATGAACGAATGTCACCCCGTCGTCATGCTTAAGCGACATATAGCGCAGGCCGGATGGCCGCTCCAGTTCAAGCTCCTTGAAAACCGCCGCGATCAACTTTTCATTCTCCTCGGCGCAATCGGCCTTCACCCGGTAGCGTATCATCGCACGTCGCATACCCCGTCCTTTCGCGAAATATAGTTCGGGTCCGTTCCGGTTTCCGAGGTTTCAGTCGGCAACGGCGCCACCCGTAAGGTTCAACACTCCGCCCGTCAACGCGCCCGCGCGATCGGACGCGGCGAATACGGCCGCGTCGGCCAGTTCCCGAAGCGTTGTGGAACGCTGGCGATGCGTGCGGGCCTCAACACCGGATCGGAATTGTTCGTAAGAGATACCGTGGCCTTTCGCGTGCAGGCCGAACACGGTATCGATGGTGGCGGTCTCAAGCATTCCCGTGGTGCGCAAGCACACCACGCGTACGCCTTTCGAGGCGAGTTCCGCCGAGAAGAAGCGCACCAAGCCCTCCAAAGACGCCCATGCCGGCCCCATGCCTCCCACCAGCGGGACGCCGGCTCGCGCCGGCTCCGGGGTGTGCAGAAGAATGGCGCCGCGCCCGCGCAGCTCCATATGCCGCGCCGCCGCGCGGGAGGTTATGAAATGCGACTTGGCGTAGGTCTCGATGGGAAGGCAATAACTCGCCAGCGCGATTGCGGTCAGTGGGATTCCCTGAATCCCCTCTTGGGGTATGCCGATGGCGTTGAAGGAAATCTCGATAGCGCCGGCGGACTTTACGGCAAGCGCGAAATGCGCGTCCACCTGGGCTTCGTCGAGGGCGTCCACGCGGGCCGCTTCCGCCATCCCGCCCTCGGCGGATATCTCCCGCGCCAGCGCCTCAACGGAAGCGGCATTCCTGCCGGTCAGGAAAACCCGCGCGCCCTCGCGGGCGAAAGCGTGAGCGATAGTTCGCCCTACCGCCCCCGCGGCTGCGTAGATGATCGCGTTTTTGCCTTCCAGAAGGCGTGTCCGGGCCGAATTGTTTGCCAAGTTAGTTTGCATAGCGCCGTTCCTTCGTTCCAGGTGGATGTGTCCCCATGAAACGATCCGGCAAGGCGAAAGGATGCGGTGCAACGGAAAAAAGGAGCTATTTGCGGATCCCCATCCGCTGCAAGGCCATAGGCCGACCCAGGGCATCCCAGAGGATAACCGCGAAGCCCCGCGGCGGAGCGGAAGCGCGGGGAAGCAGACCGACCTGACACGCATTCGTTTTCAATTGGCCGCGCACGGAAGTGATGGTGGAGTTCCAATCGGATTTGGGATTGACTTGGCTGACGGCGACCACCCCGTCCGCGATGCGCGCGTTGAGATTGCCGACATCATCCCAGGTCGCGTCATGGTAGGTGCCGCTGCCGGCCACGCCATAGCCGTCATCGGCGATGATGGGCTTGTTCGTCAGGTCATGGACGCTTTTCCAGGTCATGTTATTAGCCGCGCGGATCTTGACGTTGTTCGCATCGGTCTCGCCCCCGGACGTGTTGATATAGGTGAAGTCGTCCATTTTGAAGGCGGCGTACCATTTGGCGGCATCGGGCATCCATGGGGAAATGTCCATGGAGAAGACCGCGTTGGGCAGGCTTTCCCGCACCTTGGCGACCAGGTCCTTCATCAGGTTCCCGGCTTCGGCATAGGAAAGCGGCCCGCCTTCCTGTTTGGTGTCGCTCGCGTATTGGAAATAATCCGGCTCCATCATCCAGACGATCGGGTCCGTGGTGCCCCAGGCCTTGGCGGTCTCGGACGCGTACTTGGCGTATTGGGCCAGGATGCGGTCCTTTTTCTGGCGGATGAAATTGGCGCCCTTTTGGCACAGGTTGGGCGTGCCGACATTGCAATCCTGCAGATTCAAATCCCTGCGGGCGGTGAAGGCGATGATATAGCTGTAATAGACCGGCGTCTTTCCCGCGAGTTTGCCGCCAGGCTTGCAGGACTTGAGCATGTCGCCGATCCAGTAAGCGTTCCAGGCTTCATCCGCCCCCGCCCAAATGGTCACGAAATCCGCCGAGGCAGGATAATTCGCGGCGGGGCCGTTCCAACCGGCCCCGAAGCTGAATCCGCAGGGACGGAGAGCCGCATTGGTTGCGGTGGAAAACGCCAGGCCCGCGGCGAGGAGCGCGGTTCCGAGACGCGAATAGGTGAACTTGGCTGGCATGACTCTCCTCTTGGGAAACCGATCGGATTCGGGGGTTAGTGGAATTTACGCGCAGGCGAGTTTTCGGGGAGGGCCCGGAATGGGCCTATTCATACGTAACTTGAGGATCTGGGAGAATTTCACCGGCCCCAAACCCAAGCATCCCGATTTGAAACTGGGTTATGATTGGGGGGACCGAACCGATCCTGGAGGCGAAAATGTCGAAAGCCGTCCTCGCAATCATCGTCCTCTGCTTGCCCGCCGTGCTCGCGATCGAGGCGCATGCGTTGGAAATCGTCTCCAAGCCCGCGCTCGTCG
>JBDSWM010000374.1:0-6200 GCA_039926685.1 Fibrobacteria bacterium
AGGGTACCCCCGCTGTCCTACCCCTTTTCGCGTCGGAGACGGATGATGAACTCAACCTGATCCTGGCTGATGCGCATGCGCTTGGAGATCTCCGAAGAGGTCATGCCTTTGCGCGCCAGTTTAAGGACCTGGTCCTTGCGGCGCTCCACGCGTTCAACTTCCGTAGTTGGCGGCATCACGCCCAGCGTCTCTTCCCCGGCCTCATCGGAATCGCGGGAGTCGGTCCCGTCCTCGTCTTCCATGGAAAGGCGGGAGGAGGGAGCGCCCGCGATTGGACCGGGAGCGCCGATGCGTTCTCCGAGAGGTGACATGGGTTCACCCCAAGGGGCGCCTCTTTCCAGGTAATGGGTTTCCTCGCCGGGATCCCGTTCCGGACGGGCTTCGGCAACCGGTTGCAGGGGCGCCGCGGCGGGTGCCGGCGGGGCGACCGGAGGGGGCCGCGTACCCGGATATGCGGCGGAAGGGAGGATTTCCGTGGGGGGATCCTTCACGGGCAGCGCGCGCGCTTGCGGCGAGACGGGAAGCGGGGACGGAGCGATGGGCTCACGCCGTTCCGATTCGGAAATGCGCGCCACCTTCTTGATGGCATCCTCGAAATTGGAAAGCGCCTGGGCGCGAGCCGCATTGGCGGGTTTCACCGGGGACCTTACCCGCCCCGCCCGGAAACGGTTGCGGGCCCGCCAGGCGCAAAACAGGCCCGGCAGCAAGGCCAGCCCCGCTCCGATTGGCAGGATCCAAAATCGCAGGGAGTAGGCCCAAGGCCAGAAAGCTTCCGCGCTCGGCTGCGCGTACGCCCGCGCCAGCTCGCCCAGGCGATTACGCCAGCCTTTATAGTCGCGCCAAGCCTTGGCTTGCGCGGATTGCAGGGAGTCGGAAGCATGCTCCCCGCCGATTGCTTGCGCCGCGATGCGCAAATCTGTTTGCGCCAGCCAATCCTGATAGCGGTCGAGCTTGGAGCGTATATCCGCCATTTCCGGATCGGCCGCGAAATAAACCGTTTCCCGGAGAGGGGAAAAGTAGATAGCGACCAGCAATGCCAGGGCCAGGCCTAAGCCGCCGAGCACGCCGAGGAAAAATGGCTTGATGACCTTCATAGTGGATTGGGATCGCTACAATACTAGCATTTATGGCCCCGGGGCTCCAGCATGGCTTGGCAAAAGCCCGGCAGGGGGTTATTTTCGGGACCTTTCAGGAAGCCTCGATGGCCAAAATCGTCATCCGCTATCAGAACCAAATCCTGGGAGAGGCCCAGCTTAAGCCGGGTTTCAATACCATCGGTCGCCTTCCCGCCCATCCCATTTGCATCGAAAACCTCGGCATCTCCCGCAATCACGCTTTCATCCTCGGCGATATCGAGGAAAAAATCTTCATTCTCGAGGATTTGCAAAGCCTGAACGGCACTTATGTGAATAAAAAGCGGGTCCATAAATGCCTGCTCAAATCCAACGATGTCATCACCATCGGACAGCATGCCCTGGAATACCGGGAAGACGTCCATCGCCCTTGGGAAATGCCCGCGCCTGCCCAACCCTCCCTGGCCCGCGAACCCATTCTGGAAGCCATCGAGTCGGGCAAAACCGTGCCCCTGGTCAAGGAAACCACCTACTTCGGCAATAGCAGCAGCGATGATATCCTCATCCCCGGGCTCATGATCGGCAAGCAGTTCGCCAGCATCGATCGCAAAGGCACGGTATGGGTCATCAATCTTTTGGTCAAGCGTTTCTCCCAAATCAAATTGAACGGCGAAGAGGTGAACTCGGCGCGCCTGAAGGATGGGGATGAAATCGAAGTGGGCGGCGTGCGGTTCCGGTTCCTGCACCCCGGCTAGGCCTACTCCAGCCGCATCGCCGAAGCGCATGCAAAGGCCTGGATGCCCAGTCCTTTCCCGAAATCCGTCAGGCCTTCCCCCGAGGTGGCCGTGATGCCCACGTCCTCGGGCAGGAGCCCGGTCAATTCCGCTACCCGCGCGGTCATGGCGCCCAACAGCGGCAGGATCTTGGGGCGGAGACACTCCAAAGATACGGAAACATGGGTGAGACTGTAGCCGATCCCGTCCAGATCCTCCAGCGCCTTCTGGAGGTAGGCCGCGCTGTCGGTGACGCCCGCCTTGCACATACGGTCCGCCACCGGTCCCAGGACGGGCTTCCCGGTGATCCCGGAGATGGCATTGGTCAGCGCATGCAGCACCACGTCCGAATCGCTGTTGCCTTCCAGGGCGTAGGCTTCCCGCAAGGCGACGCCGCCCAGCATCAGGGCTTTTCCAGCGGCCGGCTCCTGGATGCGGTGGCTGTCCTGTCCGATTCCCACTTTGTACATAGGCTTTCCTTAACCGTTGGAACTTATTCGTCTTCGAGGGTTTCGCCGGCCGCCACACGGCCGGCCATCCAGCGGGCCCAGGCCAAGTCGGCCGCGCTCGTGATCTTGCGGTTGGCGTCGGCGCCGCGCACCCAGCGCACTTCACAGCCTTCACGTTCCGCCAGCATGGCCTCGTCGGTAGGCGGGCCCGGATCCGTTCCGCCGCGGGACGGTCCTCCGCCTACCGCCGCCGCGGCATCCAGCTTATCGGCGCGCGCATAAGCGGCGTCCAAAACGGAACGGGGAAAAACCTGCGGGGTTTGCACCTGGACCAGGTTGGCGCGATCGAGCGTCCTCCGCACCATGGCGCCCGCCACTTCCTTGATGGTATCCGAGGCCGGCAAAGCCGCGATCACGCAGGCATCCGGAGCCACCGCCTCCAGGCATCGGCTGATCACCGCCGCGGAAACGAAAGGCCGCGCCACATCATGTACCAGCACATAGGGCAGGCCGGAATCCAGGGCTTGCACGCCATTGCGCACGGAAAGCCAGCGCTCGGCCCCGCCTTCCACCAGGATCACCTTGGGGAAAGCCCGGGCCAGGGCGGCATGTTCCGCCATGCGATCAGGAGGGAGCACCAAGGCGATGGCCCGCACGCAATCCAGGCAGCTGAAGGCGCGCACGGCATAGTCCAGTGCGCGCAGTCCAGGAAGCAGTTCCAGGAATTGTTTCGGTTCGGCCCCGCCCGCGCGCAGGCCTTTGCCTCCCGCCGGAAGCACCACGCCCACCGGCGGCAGCGGTTTTCCGGCGCGCATGCCGATCAGATCCTGACGTTGCTTTTCTTGCCCAGCAGCAAGGCCCGCATCTTCAAGGGCAGGCCCAGGCACTTGATGAAGCCGGTGGCATCCTGCTGGTTGTAGGTGTCCACGTCCGAAAATCCGCCCAAGCCGGGATCATAGAGGGAGAACGGGCTTTCCATGCCCGCCAGGATCATGTTGCCTTTGTAGAGCTTCAGGGTCACGGTGCCGGTCACCACTTCCTGGGTCTTGTCGATGAACGAATCCAGAGCCTGGCGCAGAGGCGTGAACCATAGGCCGTCGTACACCATCTGCGCGTACTTCTGCCCGACGGATTGCTTGTACAGCAAGGTATCGCGATCCAGGGTCAGTTGTTCCAGGAACTCGTGCGCCCGGTATAGTATCGAGCCGCCGGGGGTCTCGTACACGCCGCGGGACTTCATACCCACCAAGCGGTTTTCCACGATGTCGACCAGGCCGCAGCCATGCTCGCCGCCCAGGGCGTTCAGCTTCTCGAGCAGCTCCACCGCGCCGAGCTTCTTGCCGTCCACTGCCACGGGAATGCCCTTGTGGAACTCGACTTTCACGTAGCCGGGCTTGTTCGGCGCCTTCTCCGGCGTCTTGGTCCAGCGAAGCATGTCGTATTGGTGTTCCTGCTCCGGATGCTCAAGCACGCCGCCCTCATGGGACAGATGCCACAGGTTGCCGTCCTCGGAATAGATCTTCTTCTTCGACACCGTGAGCGGAATGTTGCGCGCCTCGGCGTATTCGATGGCGTCCTCGCGGGAGCGGATCTTCCACAAGGGATCCTTCCAGGGCGCGATGATCTTGAGGCGCGGGTTCATGGCCATGTAGGTCAGCTCGAAGCGGACCTGATCGTTGCCCTTACCGGTGGCGCCGTGCGACACGGCGTAGGCGCCTTCCTTCTCCGCGATAAGCACCTGATGCTTGGCGATCAAAGGCCGCGCCATCGATGTTCCCAGCAGGTACTGGCCCTCGTACTTGGCGCCGGCCTTCAGCACCGGCCAGGCGTACTCCTCCAGGAATTCCTTCTTCAGATCCAGCACATAGCACTTGGACGCGCCGGTCTTGAGCGCCTTCTCGACGAGCGGATCGGTCTCGATCTTGCCCTGTCCGATGTCGGCGGCGTAGGCGATCACGTCCACGTCGTAATTCTCGATCAACCAGGGGATGATCACGGAGGTATCCAGGCCCCCGGAATAGGCCAATACGACCTTCGGCTTGCCGCCGCTCTTCTTCGCCGTCTTCTGTGCGGGCGTTTTCGCAACACCGCTCTTCGCGCTCTTCTTCGCCATGGACCCTTTCATCGCGGCCGGTGCGCCGGCACGCTCGATTAAGGGTTCAAATGTAGTAATGGGGGAAAGAATGCCCGGGACGGAAGCCGCGTTGAAATGGGCTGGGCGGGCAGGCCGGAGCCGTTGCGGCCGCTTCCCTGCGGGCACTCAGGGCTTGTCCGGCTTGTCCTCCGGCAGCTTCAGGCCGTTGGCTTCGAGCAATTGCAGGGCGGACGCCAATTTGTTGTTGGTATTGCGGAGCCGGCTGAGGAGAATCTTGATGAAGTTGACGATCCAGGCGGGCAACTGGGTCATTTGGTACTCGAACATCTCCTTGGTGATGATGAGCACTTCCGTGAATTCGATCGCCTTGACGGAAGCGTCGCGAACGGTCTGATCGAGCATGCCCATTTCCCCGAACATGCTGCCGGGGCCCAATTGCACCAACTCGATTTCCGCGTATCCTTCCAGGGCGGGTTTTATCTTGTATACGGAAACCCGCCCGGTTTGGACGCTATAGATGCCGTCCACCGCCGAGCCTTGCTCGAAGATGACCTCGCCGGCCGCATAAGCACGTACCACTTTTTTGAAGAGCTTGGACGACATGGGACCCCGCCAGGAAGCGATGCCTCTTTATCTTACCATCGAGCGATCCAAACGATCAATCAACTCGCCGATCTCCCCTTCCGATATGTTCAGGGGAGGCAGCAGCCTCAGCACGTCCGTGCCCGCGCGATGCACCAGAAGGCCATTGCCCCGGCAGGCTTTCTGCAAAGCCGCCAAATCCCCTGCATAGTGGAATCCCGTCAGGAATCCCTTGCCCACCACCGGTCCGCAAGCGAGGCCCTGCCCGGATTTGACTTTAATCAGACTTTCCAGCCCTTTGCGCAATAAAGCGGATCGCAGCCGAACCGATTCCAGGAAGCCGTCCCGGTTGAGCTCGGACAAAACCGCGAGTCCCGCCGCGCAGGCCACGGGATTGCCGCCGAAGGTGGAACCGTGGTCGCCTACATGGATCGAGTCGGCCACTTCCCGCCGCAGGAGCACGGCGCCCAAAGGCAGGCCTCCGCCCAACGGCTTCGCGAGGCTGATGAGATCCGGTTTGAGGCCCAGGGCATAAGACGCGAACATATCGCCCGTGCGCCCCAACCCCGTCTGGATTTCATCGGCGATGAGCAACGCTCCCTGCGCCTGGACGCGCGCTAGTTCGGCCGCGAATTCCGCGCTCAGGGAGATGATGCCGCCTTCGGCCAGGATGGGCTCGAAAATCACTGCCGCGGTTTCCGGCCCCGCGGCGGCGCGCAAAGCCGCCGCATCATTGACGGGAAGCACCCGGAAGCCCTCCGGAAGCGGGCCGAAGCCAGTGCGGATCTTGTCCTGGCCGGTGGCCGCCATGGAAGCGTAGGTGCGCCCGTGGAAGGAGGAAGAGAATGACAGGATATGGAATTTTTCCGGCCGGCCCTTTTCCAACCAATGCCGCCGCGCGAATTTGATCGCGCCCTCGTTGGCCTCGGTGCCGCTGTTGCAGAAAAAGGCCTTGTCCATGCCCGCGGCGGCGCATAAGGCTTCCGCCAGGCGCATCTGGGGTTCCATCAGGTACAGATTGCTGGCGTGCAGGTAATTCCCGAGTTGCGCCCGGATGGCGGCCATGATGGGCGGATGCAAATGCCCGAATGCGTTCACGGCGACCCCGGACACGCAATCGAGATAGCGGTTCCCCGCCGAATCCCATACCCAGCTGCCTTGTCCGCGCGCGATGGTGAGATCGCGGGGACCGTAGTTGTGAAGGAGGAAATCGCTCATATGGGTCTCT
>JBDSWM010000375.1:0-6819 GCA_039926685.1 Fibrobacteria bacterium
CTCTTCCAGGTAGCGGACGAATTTTTTATAGGGTGACCAGAAGGCTTCGCGCAGGCTGATGGGGTTGTCCACGATCTTCACGATGGTGGCGTCCCAATCCTTGCCCTGTCGATCGTAGAACAGGCCGTTGCGCCCTATCATCAGATTGTCGCTGTCCCCGGCCGTGAAAGCGGCGACGATTTGCATTTTCTCGCCCGTAGACCTTCGGGCGCAATCGACATAGGCGAGATAGGCCCCGGCCAGGCCCGCCATCAGCGAGTGCTTGGCGGGATCATCGACGCGCAAGCATAGGTGGCAGGCGCGTTGATCGAGAAACAGCGTGCCGTTCTGGAAGATGGCGGGTATGCCGCGATCGTAGAAATCCTTGAAATTGACGAAGTTGATGCACAGCAGATAGATGTCGCGATAGTACCGGACCAGGCTTTCCACCCGCTCTATGCCGGCGGTTTCCGCCTCCAGGGCCTTGTCCTTGGCGATAAGCGACATCAGGGTAGCATGCGCGTTACTGGCGAGGATCTCCAGGATGCGCCCGCGCCCCAGCTTCTCGATATGGAAATGCTTCTTCTCGGCTTCCCAGGCGCGGAAGGGGGCCACCTTGGCCAGCAAGGTGAGCCAGTCGGCCTCCGCAAGCGCGGGCCTTCCGCCCAACAGGGGACGCACGGCCGAATCGGCCAAGGCGGCCAAAGCGGCCGCATGGGCGGGATTCACGGCACCGGACAATGGCAATGGCTTGGAAGCCGCCACCTGCGCCAACGGGAAGGCGGAGATTTCAGCCGCCGTGATGCTCATGTCCTGGGCGGCTATGGCCAGGTATTCCTCTTCCTTGCGGTTCAGCATCGTCTCGGTGCGGGGATCGAAAGCGGCCAGCCGGCAGCGCCCGAAATAGTCGTCGACTTTCACTTTGACGGCGTCGATGGCCGTGACGGCTGCAGCCGTCGCTTCCAGGCCCAGCGGAAAGGTCCTCATGGCCTCCGCCTCGCCCCTGGTTATCCACTCCCCGAACGCATTCACTTCCCCGAAGAAGGTTTCGATGGCCTCGGAACCCACTCCCGGCTTTCCGGACAGATCGGGAACCGCGCCCAGGCAATCGATGATTTCCCGGATGACGAAGCGGGTGGCTTCGTCCGCCGCGGACAATTCCGTGATCATGCCGTCCCCGTTGAAGGGGGTCTCCGCGAAGATCCGCGCGGTATCGGAAATATCCTCGACCGAGATGGAAGCGGCGTCTTTTTTCCCGATGTTGACCAGGATTTGCCGCGCCGAAGAAAGCAGGATTTTGCCGGCAGGAGTGGAATCGTTGATGCTGGACAGCGGCAAGGCGGGCTCGCGCTTGAACAAATCGTCCGCATTCTTAAGGCTCGCGCCCGCGAAGCGCACCGCTTCGATCAACTCACGCGCGTGGATGCGGCCGTTCTTGTCGGTATCGATCAAGGCTAAGGTGCGGGAATCCATTTCCAATCCGACGATGGGGCATGCGAGGGCCACCCAAAGGGTCTGATCCAAGGATTCCAGATGCAGCAAGTCCGCGCCCGATTCCAGCTTGACCTGGTCGAATCCGCCCGCGCGGAAGAATGTCCACTTGTGTCTTTCGGCCATCGTACGCTCCCGCTGCAAGGCTCCGGCTCCCTGGATTCGGGGCGGCGCGGAGATCCGGATCGAAGCGGTAAAGTAATTCGTAACCACGGACTTACCAAGGTCGGGACGCCGCCCCAGTAGGCTCAGGGAAAGAGTCCGGCCCTTTCATGGGAGCCGACCACTAGGGATCGGGCTGGTAGATCAGAGCGAAAGGAAGGAAATGCCGATGGCCAGGCCTTCGCGCGTTTGCGTATCGAGTGACAAATCCGAGTCATAGAGCACTTCGTATTCGGCGTTGACATTGACCCATTTGTTCACCTTGGCCGTGATTCTATTGGCCCAGCGGCCATCGATGTTGTCGATGCCCTGGAAGTTGACGAAAACGTCCAATCGGGTGGAAGCCTGGATATTCTCCATAACCGCCCGCTGGTATTCCGTGGTGGAACTGAGTCCGTATTCCTGCTTGAAATCATCGCCGGTGCGCACCCCATCCTTCTGGAACCCGTAAGAACCCACCGTCTGCTTCATGGTCGCGCCCAAGCGCTCCTTCAAGTCTTTCACGGGTTCCACGCCCAAACCGATGGTTTCCGTAAAGTAGGCCGGATTGAAATAATCGGAGATTTGGGTGCGGGAAATGGGGTCTTCCGTATAGGCATAGCCGGGTACGAATTGGGACTGGGCGGTAAGGGACGCGAAGGGATTGACATGGATTTTCAGCACCCGGGTATATATGGTCTCGAAATCGAATTGATCCGAGGATTTCCGGGAGGCGAGCGAGCCCAGCTTGGTACGGCCGTAAATGGCCTTGGCCTGGGTGACCCAGTTATAATCTTCCTGCTCCAAGGTCAGGGACCCCCCGAGATTCAATTCATAGGAAAAGGCGTCGGTACCCCCTTTAGCCCATTGATCATAATAGGCCTGGTTCAGGTTGAGCAAACCGGTGGCCTGATGCTTCCACCCGTATTTCGCCGAATCGGCGGGAACGGCCGGAGCCGGAACGGTTTGCGCATAGGTGGAAACGGTAAGCGCCATGGCGGCACCCAAGGCCGCCATGGCGCGGAACGGCCAGGATGAATTTGTCATGATAGTGTCTCCGCGCATCCTGGAATGAAACTCCATTCCCGGATCGCGCGCGCAAAAATTAACACTACCTTGTCATTACTCAAAGGTGAAGCGATGCCATCCCGCACGGGAATGGTTCAATCTTCCTCAGCGCGCAATTTCGCCAGCACGTTCAGGTCCTCGAGAGTGGTCATATCGCCCTTGGTCTCCACGCCATTGGCCACATCGCGCAGCAAGCGGCGCATTATCTTTCCCGAGCGCGTTTTGGGCAACGCGTCCGTGAAATGGATCTGATCAGGCATGGCCAACGGCCCGATCATATTGCGCACATGCGCCTTCAGCATATCCGAAGTCTTGGGGCCTTTCTCATGGCCCTTGCCCAAAGTCACGAAGGCGGCTACGCCTTCGCCTTTCACATCATGCTTGAAGCCCACCACGGCGGCCTCCACCACGATCTCATGCGCCACCAGGGCGCTTTCCACCTCCATTGTGGACAAGCGGTGCCCGGAAACGTTGAGCACATCGTCGATGCGGCCCAGGATCCAGATATACCCGTCCGCGTCGCGCACGGCACCGTCGCCGGCCAGGTACCAGCCCTGCTTCTCGAACCGGCTCCAATACACCTCCTTATACCGTTCGTCGGCTCCGTACAAGGTGCGCAACATGGATGGCCAGGGTTGCTTGATGACCAGGAAACCGCCCTGGTTCACGCCCAGCTCTTCGCCTTTCTCATTGACGATGGCAGCCTCCACCCCGAAAAAAGGAAAGGTGGCCGAGCCCGGCTTGGTGGGCGTTACGCCCGGCAGCGGCGAAATCATGATGGCGCCGGTCTCGGTCTGCCACCAAGTGTCCACTATCGGGCAGCGCTTGCCTCCGATGACTTCGTGATACCATATCCACGCTTCCGGATTGATGGGTTCCCCCACCGAACCCAGAAGGCGCAGGGAGGACAAATCGTGCTTCCTGGGATGCTCATCGCCCCATTTCATGAAAGAGCGGATGGCCGTGGGCGCGGTGTAGAAAATGTTGACCCGGTAACGTTCGATGATTTGCCAGAAGCGATCGTTCTCGGGGAAGTTGGGCGCCCCCTCGTACATGATGGTCGTGGCGCCATTGGCCAAAGGCCCGTAAATCACGTAGCTGTGGCCCGTCACCCAACCGATGTCCGCCGTGCACCAATAGGTGTCCTCTTCCTTGAGGTCGAAGATATGCTTGGTGGTGAGGTAGGTCCCCACCATATAGCCGCCGGTAGTGTGCAGGATGCCCTTTGGCTTGCCGGTGCTGCCGGAAGTGTAGAGGATATACAGGGGGTGCTCCGCATCCAATTCCTCTGCCGGGCAAACCGCATGCGCTTTGTACATCAGATCGCTCCACCAGGAGTCGCGGCCTTCCACCATGTTCACATGGGTGCCGGCGCGGTTCACGACGATGCAATGGGCAACCGTGGGGCAGCTCTTGAGCGCTTCGTCCACGGTATCCTTCAGGCGCAGCACGCTACCGCGCCGATGGCCTCCGTCGGCCGTGATGACTAGCTTGGTGGCGGCGTCATGGATCCGATCGACCAGCGCGGGCGCGGAAAAACCGCCGAAGATGATGGAGTGCACGGCGCCGATGCGGGCGCAGGCGAGCATGGCGATGGCGAGCTCCGGTACCATGGGCATATACAGGGCGATGGAGTCGCCGGATTTGATGCCTTTGGATTTGAGGACGTTGGCGAACTTGCACACCTGGCGGTGCAATTCCAGGTAGGTCAGGGATCTCCGCTCGCCCACAGGTTCGCCTTCCCAGTGGATGGCGACCTTATTCTTGCGCGCGCCGGTCAAATGCCTATCCAGGCAATTGTAGGAGAGGTTGGTCTTACCGCCCTCGAACCATTTCGCGAATGGGGGGTTGTCCCAATTCCGCACGCGCGACCATTTCTTGAACCAATGCAGCTCGCCGGCGATCTGGCCCCAGAACTTCTCCGGGTCGCGGATCGATTCCGCGTGCATGGTCTGGTATTGTTCCCAACTGGAGATCGAGGCTTGTTTCGCAAATGCGGCCGGTGGCGGGAATTTCCGGGTTTCGTTCAAGACGCTTTCGATATTGCCTGACATGCGGAACCTCGCTCTGGGGTGACCGTTCGAAATATAGTTGGCGCGAAGCGGCGCAAAAAGGGCCGCGTACCCGTTGTCCGGGAATAACTCCGTGTCCCTGGTCCGCTCCGGGTATGAAGTGTACTTTTAGCGACATGGATATGATTCGCATAGCTGGAATACTGGGATTTCTGGGGGTCGCCTTGGGAGCCTTCGGCGCGCATGCGCTCAAATCCAGGCTGACCCAGGAAATGCTCGCGGTATGGCATACCGGCGTTCTCTACCACCTGGTGCACGTTCTGGTATTGCTGGCATTGGCTTTGTTCGCCAAAGCCTCCGGCGCCGATATCCGCTGGGGAGCGCGCTTCTTCGTGATCGGCATCGCGCTTTTTTCCGGCAGTCTCTATGCATTGGCGCTTTCGGGAATCAAGCCTCTGGGCGCCATCACGCCACTGGGTGGGGTGGCATTCCTGCTGGGCTGGGGTTGGATCGCTTTGCGCCTTTCCAACCGGGCTTGAACGATACGGGCCCGTTGCCGGGCCCGCGCCTCACCTCGAAAACGGGGGCTTACTTCCCAAAAGCCTTCGAGTCTTCCACGAAGGCTTTCATGCCTTCGTCGCTGAGAGGATGATCCGCCACGGTGGCGAGCACCGAAGCCGGAACGGTGAGGATGTCCGCGCCCGCCAGCAGGCATTCGGTCAACTGTACCTGATTGCGGAAGCTGGCCGCCAGGATCTCGGTCTTGATCTGGTAGTTGGCGAACACGGTGGCGATCTCGAAAATCAAGCGCGCGCCCGCGTCCTTGACCGCTCCGCCCGAAGCCACGTATTCCGTATTGTGCATGATCTGATCGCCTTTGGCGTTCTTATGATCCTCCACCCAATACAGGGAATTGCCGGGCTTGCGTTCCGGCGCATCGTGCTTATAGGCATAGTCGGCCAAGCGGCCCAGGAATGGGCTGACATAGGTGGCGCCCGCATTGGCGGCCCAGAAAGCCTGGGTGGAATTGAAGATCAAGGTGGTATTGACCTTGATGCCTTTTTCCCAAAGGCGGCGGATGACCTTGAGGCCCGTGAACGGATCGGCTGCGGAGTTGATGGCGCGATAGCCCCCGATGGGAACCTTGATCACGGAATTATCGCCCAGCACGGCCAGCTCATCGGCCTGGCGTACCATTTTCTCCTCGTCCAGTTCCGTCAGCTCCAAAGAAACCGGGAAGGGCTTCAACAGGGTGCACAAGTCCTTCATGATCTCCTTGGCATGATCCCAGGATTTGGCGCCGGCCTTTTTCAGCAGGGAAGGATTGGTGGTAAGGCCGTTGATGATGCCGGCCTTGAAGAGCGGCTCGATTTCCGAGCGCGTGGCCGTGTCCGCGAAAATCCGCGGGGCCTTGGGGGCTGGATGATGGAGCGGATTGCCGGACTTGTCGGGATTGACGATGGGCAACAGGTTTTTGCGATCCAGCATCGCGGCGCTTGAGAAGGCGGGAGTGAACATGGATGATCTCCTGGTTTGGTTGCTGTTATTCGGTTTGATTGGTGGAAAAGTAAATTCAATCCGGCACGGTGATAACGACATAATCGTCGAAAACCTGCACCGGATAGGCCTCCAGGGATGCGCGCACGCAAGGGCCGAAATCGCAATATCCCGTATCGGGCTGATAGGCCGCGCCATGGGTCTTGCAAATGATGCGATCGGCGGCGGCGTAATAAAAATCGTTGTCGCCCATATCCAATTGCACGGGCCAATGGCAGCATTGGTTCAGATAGGAAAAGAAACGCACATGATGGCGGATCAGGAATCCTTGCGCCGTCCGGCCGTTGCGCGGAAAGTCGAAGGTCCGGGTTTCCCCATGCGCCATCGCGTCGCTGCCGTCGATGCGGATTTCCATGGGGGGATTCGGCAGTCTCGCTTATTTATGCGGCATGAATCCGAAATAAGCCGAAAGCATGACCAGGCAGGATCCTATTAAGGCGATGCAAACCCAAAGCCAAGGAGGCACGGTCGCACCCTCCTCTTCCTCGGCCAGCGCGGCCGCAGCCAATACCGTTTCCGTGGAAGGCGCGTCCCAAGGGGCGGCGGTCTTGGCGTTGGAGGATTTGGATTC
>JBDSWM010000376.1:0-11200 GCA_039926685.1 Fibrobacteria bacterium
ATTTCCGGGGTCAGGGCGGCATCGTCGTCATCGTCCATGCCCTTCGCGTTGCGCGCATCCTCATCCTTGAGGCCGTCGTAGTCGTTGTCGCGATCGTCGAGCTCCTCCTCGTCGATGCCGAAGGTGCCGGACACCCAATCGCTGAGGGCGGGCGGCCGGACCGTGGATTTGAGGATGGACGAATAGGTAGGGCAGGTGACATCGACGAGATGCTGCCGCAAATCCGCGTCCACCTTGCCGAAGTCGGCCAAGCCTCCGGCGACATCCTGGCAATGCTTGATCATGGCGGCCAGGCGGGCGTTCCGGGAGGTATCCTGGGCGACCTTGCGCTTGATCCAGGCGCTGTCCGCGAAAGCGATGTATAGCTCAGGGTGGAGATAGCGATGGAGGGGGTGGCCGATGTTATGGGCTTCGTTGTTGGGCTCGGGGCCTACATAACCGGCGAGGATGGTGTTCTCCTCCTCGTAGTCGTAACGGATGCCGCCGTCCTTGTCATAGTCGTGCCAGACCATGCGCGCGCCCTTGCCGGAGCTGTCCTGATCGTCGTAGTCGTTGTCGATGCCGTCGTTGAAGCGCATATAGGAGAGGAAATTGGTGAGATCCGTGATATTGACCACGATATCATTCAATTGCCCGCTCAATTCGCCTTCGTTGTGGGTGTTCATGGACCCGGTCACCGAATCCAGGTTGAAGCTGGAGGCGGCGATGGGACCTTGCATCTTGTCGAGGAAATCGTTGATGTCATTGGGGTTGCTTGAGACCTGGCGGGCGCGCACGTCCCGGGAATCCAGGTTGTTGATGTCGATGCTGCGCGTGAGTTCCTTGAAGTTCCTGAAGCGGTTGGCCTCGCTGGCAATGCCTTCCCTGCACATCCCGGAGTAGGCCGCGCCTTCCATGCATTCGGCGGTGAGGCCCGGGCATATGTTGGCTCCGCAAGTGTCTCTAACATGGTTGTCCCCGTCCAAATCCAGGGGGCCGAGCATGCCCTTGATGGTCTGCAGCAGGCCCAGATCGAGGCGCGCCACGCCTTCGCTCACCTTTCCGTCCGAAGCGGTGTCGCCGTCCGGGGGCATGGCTTTGCCGCTGGGGATGAACACGGAGTCGCGCTCTTGCCGCAGGATATGTTCGAGGTTCTCCACCGATTGCGCCACGGGATAGTAGATGCTGTCGATGCCGCGCAGGGTGGTGGACGAATCGATGAAGGGAACGCCTTTTTCCCTGGGCGCCTCCCCGTTCTCGCTGCGATGGGCGTTGAACTCGTCGTTCAGGGTGTTGTAGTCGATCTTATACAGGCTCACCAGGGCCTTGGAATGGAAGAGGTAGGCTTCGGAGCCGCGGGGATCGATCTCCTTGGCCCGTGCGAAATATGCTTCCGCGCTGGCGTACTCTTCGTCGTTGATGGCCTTGTTCCCTTTGAGGATGAGACCGCGGTAGCTGAGCTCCTTTTCATCGTCCCCGGCGAATGGGGAAAACAAATTGCAGGCCGCCAGCAGGCAGATGCCCATGGCTGCCGCGACCAGGCCCAGGTTAGGCCTCGCCCGGTGCCAAGTCTCTTTTCGAGGCCACCCCATCATCCATCCTCCGCAGCTAGATTGGATAAACCGGCCCCATGCCTCGCGGTAGCCGAAGGCCACCGGGCGCAGGAATGCAGCAAAGATACTCTCCACTTTCCCAAATCCAACTTCGAATCTGGCCGTTGAATCGGGTCGGCCGGTTGCGGCATTTTAGATTCCGATGCCATGGTTACCGAGATTGCGCCCCGGACGCAGAAGCTGCGGACGCGGAAACCGCGGGAGGGAATCGCGTTCCGAAGATGGACAGGCGAAAAATCCACGTGTTATAATCTCGATATGATGACCCTCGCACTCAGCGCCTTCCTGTCCGGTTTCGCCTTGTTCCTGTTGGGATTTTCCGTCTTCATGTACCACGAAAACCGCAAGTTCGGCGATAATCAATTCACCGTCAAGTTGCTGCCGCCGCCTCCGCGCCTGGCCTCCACGCCCGTCGAGGGCCATGCCAAAGCCTTTGTCGGCAGCGTGTCCGGTTTCCGGCGGGAAGCAATTCCGGCTCCGGCCCATTCCAATCCGGCTTAACCGGCGGGTCCCCCACCGGCCTGCCGGATCCGTGGGCAAACCTAGTCCGAACCCCCTTTCCCGGCCGCGTTCATTTTGGGACGCACCGCCCGCATGCGGCCAAGAGTTGGCATAAGTCGCGGTCGTTTATAAATTAACGGGCATCGCGGTGGTCGTAGCTCAGTTGGTAGAGCAGTGGATTGTGGTTCCACTGGTCGCGGGTTCAAGTCCCGTCGTCCACCCCATTTTTGCCCTGGATTCAAACGGATTCTACCGGTCCGGCGCCCTCTAGCGCCCTTGTTTTACAGGCGCGAATACGCCTTGAATTGGATCAGGATAAAGTCCCATTGGAAATTGAAAGCGGATGCGGAGGAACTCGCCGCGCTTCGCGGCCTGCTTTCCGATGAGACGGGAATCATTCACCCCGAGGAAGCGCCGGAAGCCCTATGCACCGATACGGCTACCGTTTCAATCCTCGATCAGAGGACCCGCGCGAATCCGGCCGCCGGGCGAAGGGCAGCTCCCGCCGGGAATCCCGGCTGGGACGTGACCGGGAGGCGCGGATCGGCGGCTAAAGGATCAGCACCACGGTCCCGGCCAATATCAATATCGCACCCATCGCCGTCTTGAGCGTCAGCGCCTCTCCCAGGAACACCACGCCCAAGAGAATGGTCAGCGCCAGGCTGGCCTTATCGATGGGCGCCACCTGGGTGACCTTGCCCATTTGCAGCGCCCGGAAGTAGAACAGCCAGGACAGCCCCGTGGCCACCCCCGACAGCACGATGAAGATAAGGCTATGGCGCGAAAGCGTGGTAACCTGGGCGATACGTCCCTTGCCGAATACTATGCCCCAGGCGATCACGAGGATGACGGCGGTGCGGATGGCCGTGGCCACGTCCGAATCCAAGCCTTTGATGCCCACCTTGGCCAGGATGGCGGTGAGGGAGGCGAAAAAGGCGGAAAGCAGGGCGTAGATCCACCAGGTTTGCATGCGGGCTCCTTTGCGATGGGAGCAATAATAGCAACGCGCTACGCGTCACTCCCGCTTCTTCAGCCCGAATATCCCGATGGCCAGCGCCACCGCCACGAACACGGCTCCTGTGCCCAGCGCCAGCCGGTAACCGGAAAGCAAGGCCTGCGCCTCGCTGAAGGATGCCCCGCCGGCCGCGCCCAAGGCCCGCACGTGCGCCGACCGTCCCGCGGCCACGGCCACCAGTACCGCCAAACCCAGGGCCCCGCCCAATTGGTTGGTGGTGCCCACGATACCGGATACCAGGCCATGGTCCTTGGGCTCCGCGCCGGCGGTGGCCAGCAAGGTCAAAGTCACGAAAGCAGGCATCAGGCCGAAAGACATCAGCACCGTGGCGGGCATGATCTGGTACCAGTAGGTGTTGCGCGTGGAGAGGAAAGCCAAGGCTATCAGGCATGCCAGCACGAGCGCGCATCCGCCCACCAGCACCGCCTTGGGTCCCACCCTGTTGGCGATACGCCCGCCCCAGGGGCCGGCATAACTGGCGGCCAAGCCGTGGGGCAGGAAGGCCAGACCCGTCATGAAGGGCGTGAAATGGAGAACTTGCTGGAAATGCAGGGTCAGGACCAGGTTCATGGCCACCAGGGCGGCGCTAAGGAAGGTGCCCACCAGGTTGGCGGCCGCGATGCCGGGCAAAAGGAAGATGCGCAGGGGCATGATGGGCTCCTCGGCCTTGGCTTCCACCGCCAGGAAGGCGGCCAGCAAGGCCAGGGAAATGCCGATGAGGCGCCAGGTGTACAGCGAGGTCCAGCCTTGCTCCGGCGCCTTGGCGAGCGCAAACACCAGCACCATCAGGCCCGCGGTAACCAGCACGCTACCCAGGATGTCCAGCTTGGGCTTTTCCTGCGGCCGTTCCGGTTCCTTCATCAGGCGGTAGGCGGTCAAGAGGACGATGAGGCCCAACGGCACGTTGACGAAGAGGATCCAGCGCCAACCCAGCCAGGCGGTGAGGATGCCGCCCAGTACCACGCCGATGGAATAGCCGGCCGCCGCCACCGTGCCCCAGATGCCGAAGGCGCGATTGCGTTGCGGCCCTTCCTCGAAGACGCCCATCAGCAGCGCCAACGCGGCGGGCGCCAGCATGGCGGCTCCCAGGCCTTGCACGCAACGCATGGCCACCAGAAAGGCCGGCGTGCCGGAGAGGCCGCCCAGCAGGGAAGCCAAAGTGAACAACGCCCCGCCCAGCATGAAAATGCGCTTGCGTCCGTACAGATCGGAAAGCCGGCCTCCCAGGAGCAGAAAGCCTCCGAAGACCAGGCCATAGCCCGTGAACAGCCATTGCACGCCTTCAGGCGTGAAACCGAGGGCCTTCTGGATGGAAGGGATGGCCACGTTTACGATGGAGAAGTCCAGCACCACCATGACATCTGCGAAGCAGAGCAAGGTCAGCATCAGCTTTTGCACGGGGGTGAAAGGGGCGTCGGCGGCGCGGGCGGTCTCGGGGGAGGATGGCAGCATGGGAAACGATCCGATCAAGAACGGTGAAACGGAATAATACCCTGATCGGGCCGTTTCTGAAAAGGGGGCGGCGCGGGAATTATTGGCCCATGTCCGCTGGGGCGGGCTCGGCGCGTTTCTCCCGGGAGCGGCGATCATATGAGACGCCATAGACCAGGGATCGGAACTTGAGGACGGGATCCTCGGAAAGACCGATGCCGGGCACGACATTGGCGGGATCGAATACCAACAGTTCCACGCCTGACTGATCCTCATGCGCGTGATCGACCGTGAGTACGCCCAGCATGATCCGCTTGCGGCCGGCGGGCCAGGCGACGCTGGCATCGTCTACCGGGTCGCCCGGTTCCGCGAGTTCCGCGACCAGATCCCAACTCACCGGGCCAGTGCGCAGGCGGGCGCGGATTTCCTGGAGCAGATATTGATCGGGGCGTCCTTTGATCTCATCGCCGGAAGGGATAGCGGCTGAAGGCTGCGCCACCCAATGGTAGCGGAAAGCTTGGCGCTTGCCGGCGGCATCGATCAGATAATAGGCGTGGATGCCATGGTAGCTTTCCAACGCGAAACTCCCGGAAGGCTTCAGGGCTTTGATGGATTTCACGCTGGCGAGGATGTGCAGGTGCTTCACGATGTGCAGCATCAGCCGCAGCATGTTGGGCTTGCCGCGCTGTCCGGGCGCTTGCGCCAGGGTGAGATCGAGGAATTCATCGGGAATGCGGGCGGGGAAAAGCGGGATATTGATGCCGGCCCAAGTGGGCTTGGCTCCGGAAGGCAGATCGAAACGGATGGCCAACCCCAGCACGCGGCCGGACTTGGGATCGGTGCGATCGGGCGAGCAGGGATTGCTCGACGCATTGGAAAGCCGCACCAGGCAGGGAATGGCCGCGCCTTGCATATGCTCCGCGATGGAAAGTCTTTTGGCTTCCGGGGTCGCCGTAAAGACGCCCCTGAGCACGAGCCCCCGGGCATGCGCGCGCCGGTAACCGGCTTTGGCGCCTCCTACCCGCTCAATGATGGCTATGGCCGTTTCCGGGGAGTAGGGAGAGGCTTCGCGCATTGATTCTCCGGGGAAAGCGGTCCATCCGGAAGCGGCGGCCTCGTTTCGGATCTAGGTACTGCGGGGCGCGAATGCAATGGAAAGCGAAGATGGCTATTTTGGAGGCGGAGAAAGCCATGTCCCGCACCGAACGCCTGCTCGCCTTGATCCAAATCCTCCGCGCCCACCGCTATCCGGTGACGGGACCGGCCCTGGCGGCGGAGCTGGGCATCAGCTTGCGATCGCTTTACCGCGACATCGCCACATTGCAGGATCAAGGCGCGCGCATCGACGGCGCTCCCGGCTTGGGTTATATCCTACGGCCGGGATTCATGCTTCCTCCGCTCATGTTCTCGGAAGAGGAGATAGAGGCGCTGGTGCTGGGCTCGCGCTGGGTGGCCGATCGCACCGACACCGATTTGGCCTCGGCCGCGCGCAGCGCGCTCGTGAAGATCGCCGCCGTGCTGCCGCCCGCCTTGAAGGACGGGCTGGATGCCTCCGGACTGCTGGTGGGTCCCGCCAGAAGGAACAATGCCCCCATGGCCGCCATCCGGTTGGCCATCCGCAAGGAACGCAAGCTCGCTATTACCTATCGCGACGCCAAGGAAGCGGAAACCACGCGGACCATCTGGCCCTTAGCGCTGGCTTTCTTCGATCGCGTGGAGATGGTGGTCTCCTGGTGCGAATCCCGTCGGGATTTCCGCAATTTCAGGACCGATCGCATCCTCGCCCTGGAAGTCTCCGAAGCGGGTTATCCCCGCAAGCGGGAAATCCTGTTGCAGGAATGGCGCCAGGCGGAAGATATCCCGCGGCCCTGAAACGCTTCTTTCGCTGCTGACGGAATCTGTCATGCCCGGCGGCTATCCTTATCTCCAGGTTTAAACCCTCTGTCGCTTGACCACAATCAACCTGGAGACTCGCATGCTCGATCCGAATTATGTCCTACTCTATGTCGTCGACCCACCTGCCAGCGCGGCTTTCTATGCGCCCTTGCTGGGCCGGCCGCCCGTGGAAAACTCTCCCACCTTCGTATTGTTCGTGCTGGCCTCCGGCGTGAAGCTTGGCCTGTGGTTGCTTCCCGACGTGAAGCCCGCCGCCGCGCATACGGGCGGCGGATGCGAACTGGCCTTCACGGTAGCGGACGAGACCGCCGTGCGCGGGACGCATGCCGAATGGACCCGGATGGGCCTGACCATCGCGCAAACCCCGGCGCAAATGGATTTCGGATTCACGTTCACGGCCTTGGATCCCGATGGGCACCGGTTGCGGGTTTTCTCTCCGGGCTGACGCTCCTCCGGAAGGCGTGAAGAACGGGCTTGCATAGGAACGGCAATGCTTTATACTATCGTCAGGGAAGCCTCGATTTTGAGGGGGAACGATGGGAAAGAGAATGCTCCGATTGGCCGCACTGTTATCGCTGGGGACTCTCGCTTTGGGACAAGCCTTCACTATCGACGGCACCGAGCCCACGGTCAGGTTCAACGCTTCGAATTCGGAAAACCCGCTTTTCGACAGCTATAAAGTCGAACTGGAAGAGAAGATGAACGCGGAGGTGAAGAACGCCTTCGACAGCACTCTGGCGCAGGCGCGCGCGAACCTGGCGGGCTTCAAGGAGCAAAAGGAATTGGCCCAGGGATTCGCCAATGCCAACGCCTATTCGGTGAATTCTGCGACGCTGCAAGGTTTCCAGAATTATTCCCTCTTCGCCGTGGCCACGGGATTGATGGTCGGCGTGCAGGCGCCTTCCACCAGCCTCAGCTATTACAGCAAGATCGCCGACGATATCCAAGGAAAAGGCGACCTATACGCGGGCTTGGGAGTGGGCGGCTCGTATTTGAACATCGGCGTCAATGCCAAGTTCCTCTGTCCCGGATTGTATTTGAATGTCAAGTACGGCGCCTTGAAATTGGACGTCGACGATTTCTCCATGGACTTCAGCGTAATGGGCCTGGGCGTCAATTATCGTTTGATCGAACCCAGGAGTCTGGTGGGCCTGGTCAAGTGGCGCGGCCTATCGGTAGGTACGGGATTCTACCTGCAAAGCGACAAGATCAGCATGAAAGTCGAGCCCGAGGAAATCACCACTCCGGCGCATTTCCGCGAGGCGGTATTGGAGGGCAGCAGCCCATCGGATTCTGCCGACAAGGAAGTGCTGCTCGAACAGATGGGCTACGGCAAGGACGATTCGGACGCCAACGTGATCCTGAATCCGGTCTTCAACATGAACCTGGACGTCAGCACCATCACCGTCCCGTTCGATGCCGCCACTTCGCTCTCGCTCTTCTGGGGCTTGCTCAATGTCACGGCGGGAGTCGGTTTCGACCTGAACTTCGGTTCCGATAAAATCGAGCTGGCAGGAGCCTCCAAAGCCAAGATCACCTCGGATACCACCAAGGTTACGTTCACGGATGCCACCGTCACGGTGGAAGGCAGTAGCAAAAACAGCCCGTCCCTCACCCGCTTGCGGGCCATGACGGGATTGGGCGTGGGCCTGGGCCCCGTCGCGATAGACGTCCCCTTGATCTATTACTTCAACAGCGGCTTGGCCGTGGGCGTCACCCTAGCGGTGGTTTGGTAATCCTCGTGATACCCGTGATACCCGTTCTGACCGGGGGATAAGCGAAAAGGGCCTGGAGGGTTTCCCTGCGAGGCCGGATACGGAGGCTTTCCCAGGAAGCCCTTGCCCCAGCCTAGACATGGGAAGGGCAGGCAGGGAAGCGGCCGCGCTGGATTTGGCCAGGCCGGACTTGCTCGCCACGGTTACGAATCCGGAAGCATAAAGGCATTCCAAATGTTCGTAAAATGGGTCCCCGTCGTCGGAGCAGGAAACCGGGTTATTCGAGAGGCTCATGTCCTTGGAAAAGGCGCAGGTTTTTGACCCATAGGTGAAAACGGACCGCACGGAATCACCCGCTTGCGTGACGAGCACCTTGGCGGTCTCCCCGTCCCCGTTCCGATAGCCGATTTCCTTGCAGGTCACCTTGGTCACGACGACATCGGGATCCAAAAGCAATTCGCCCTCGAAGTTCTCCCGGTAGGCATCGCTGGGGCAGATCGGGTAGGTGAAATGCGCCGTTATTTTTGTCGCGGTAATATCGTAAATAACCTGGAATTCGGAGCCCTCAGCTATTGGTTCGGATGAATCCGGCGCGCAGCCATTGGCCTGGAGATCGACCGGCAGAGCCGCCTCCACTTGCGAAAGCGTCCATGTGGCCACGGGCGTCAGGGATGGGCCGGCCAGGATTGTGCCATAGCAATCCCCGGGATTCCAAACGTACATCTTTCCGTTCCGGATGGAGTAAATGGTGGTGTCCGTCAAGGTGTCCGCGCGCAGATCGTTCCCTTCGCAATAATTCTCCACGGATTGCGTTATGATGGTTTTTCCGGGCATGTCCAGAGTTGTGATGGATGTGACGATATCTGTGGTAAAAGGCAGATTGTCATCGTCCGCGGCGGTGAGGATGATAATCTCGCCGGATTCGGCTTCCCTGAAGGGCCGGTAGGTCCGGGTCTTGTATCCGGATTTGGAAATCACGATCCCGGCGGGGCCGGCCTGGACCTTGGAAAGGGCCGCGGCGCGTATTCCCGATCCCGATCCTCCGCGGGTCGAAGGAATCGCGGACACGGCTCCCTCCAGCAATACGGTTTTCCATGTCAAGGTCATGTCGCTCAGGTATACCCGCAGGAAACACAGGCCGCTATTCCGCAATCCGTCCGGAAAGGAGACGGGATTGCGTCCTTGGGCCAAAGGCCGATCGCCCAGCGTGGAAAGGGAGCGTCCTCCGGCATCGAGCCATTGCACCTTCGCGCGGGCCGGGACAGGCGCATACAAGGTTAGCCCGCCCGCGCCGGACTCGAGCCGGAAAGCCTCGCTTCCCTGGCCGGGATGGCGCACCGCGATGATGCCGTCCGCGATCGCGAATTCGCCGTCTTCGTTGGTCAAGGCGCATATGGCGGAATCGGAGATCAGGCATACCTTGGCCGCCTCCACCCCGTTATACAGCTTGTCCTGGACTATGTCCTGGATATTCAAGGCTTGGGTGGTAGAGACCAAGTTCGCTGCGAAAATGGCCGCAACGCAGGCCGACCTTAATGCCATTTTTGTTTTAAGCATGGATGCATCCCCTGGGTGCGGATTGAGAACTAGCGCAATTGTACCATCGCCGGGGTGCCCCGGCGACTGCAATCCCGCCACGGCCAGGGGAAACGGGGAAGGAGAATCGGCAATGCTCAGACCTTTTGCAGCGTCTCCGGTTTCCGTTCCAGCAGGTCCCGCAGGCCTTGCAAGATGGTTTCCCAATTCCGTGTGGTACCGTCCTGCTCCTTTTCGCTGGCGTTATTGTCTTGGGAAAGCGCTACCAAGGTCACTTCGCCTTGATCGGCCAATTCAATGGTCACGGTATGATAATTAGCGGGATCGTCCGGCTTCCCAGAGAGGGGGCTGTAATGACTGTATTCCAGCAGCTTATTCGGCTCCAGGCGAAGGATTACGCCTTTGTCCCGATAGGCTTTGCCTTGCCATACCCCGCTCCAAGTGATTTCCGATCCCACGCGCCAATCCGATTCCGCGTCGCTACCCAGCATATATTGCTTGATCTTCTCAGGATTCACCAGTGCATCCCAAACCAAAGGCACGGCTGCTTGAATGGTCACGGAAGCCTTGGATACATGTTCATTTCTCATAATTCCTTCTTTCCATCGGGGGTCCCTTCAGGAAACTAAAATCCGCAGCCGGGGGGAGTTGAGAAAATTTAATGCGCCAGGATCCACTCCCGGGCCTGGTTTTCATCGTCGGTCGAGAATACCTTGGCGCCCCGGTTTACGGCGACGTTTTCCCCGACCTTGTTATAGGTCTCCTTCTTGGAAATGGAGGAGATCTCGCAGTCGGAAATCTTTTCGGCCATGTATTCGCCCAATTCATAGCGGTCCACAGTGGGGATGGTTCCCTCGATTTGGCGCAGGTCGATGAGGTATTTTTTGCCATCGCCATGTCCATAGGTCCCCTTGACGATTTCATCGAACAATTCCTTGAAGCTTTTCAAGCTAGCGGGCCCCCTACAAACCAGCTCGGTATAACCCGCGCGCTTTTCCACCAAGACGTCGAACATGGGGCATTCCGATTTTGGACGAGGGTAACGGTTATCGCAAAGTGAAGTGTATGATTCCGCTTACGCCTCTGCAAAGGCCGATTTCCGGAAAAGGGATGCTTATCGGGGGGAAATGGACCTGCCCGAGCAGTCTATTTCCCCGTCGGTTCCGAAACGCGCGCCTGTAAACGCGGCTTTACCCGCTCCAGCGCGTCGGATTTTGACGGAAGGCGGCTGCGGGGAATCGTCCGTTACCGACACTGTGGCATGCCCCAACAGATATTCCATTCCGCCCAGCAAATGGCCCAGGAACAGGGAATCGGAATAGGCGAGCGTGACATGTCCCATGGCGGTGGTCCAGGCCCGGCCCCCCGAATAGGAGCAATACCAGCTCATGGGATGATCCGCGTTAGCCGTGCCGCCCCGATAGGTGGACTCGTCCACCGTGGCCAGAATATGCATGGCCGGGTTGGTGGCGCTGCGCGGGTTGGCGCGGAACCCGTAAATCTCATCCTTCCGT
>JBDSWM010000377.1:0-2868 GCA_039926685.1 Fibrobacteria bacterium
CTGGCGCCGGCGTTGGCAAGACGCGGCTGACCGAGGAGTTCCTGCGCCACGCGGGCGACCAGGCCGGTCAGACGGGGCCGACCGTTGGAATACCATTCCTGATACCCCCCTTCGGGAACGCCGCCGCGGAAAGCCGCCTCCGCCTTGCGCGTCCCGTCCGGGTACCATTCCCGCCACTCCCCGTCTTTCTCGCCCTTGGAATAGGTGGCGCTCCAGAGCAGGTTGCCGCCTTGTGTCCAGGTGCGCCATAAGCCGACCGGGATATCCGCCGCGTAGGCGCCTTGCAGCCAAGGCGTGCCGTCCGGATACCAGGCCTTGACCGGGCCCTGCAAGCGTCCGGAACGGTAATAGCGGGTGGCCAAAGCGGCCCCTTCGGGATACTTCATGGCGCAAAGCCCATGCTTGAGCGGTGCGGCGCCGGGCTCTTGCGACCAAGCGCAGGTCTCTTCCGCCGTCAAGGAGTCGCCGGATGCGCCGCGCGCCCTGACCCGTTCGGATTTGACGGCGAAGCGGCGATCGGAAACAACCTTTCCCGAGGAATCGTAACGCTTTTCACGCACCAGAAAGCCATTGGAGTATTCTCCTTGGACGCGGATCCGGCCGGTTTCGGAAAAGGCCTGGAAGGGTCCCGAGCGTACCGTTGCCTGATTACCTTTCCCTTTTTCCGTCCACATTTCCCGCACCTTGCCGGAAGGAAAACGGATTACGTGCACGTTGCCGTCATCGCAAGCCGTGAACGCCAGCGTGGAAAGCAACAGCATGGCGCGCGCGACCCGGTACGCGGCGGAGAATGAGGCGGGTAATGAGGCGGAATTGGTCTGGCGCTCCATCCGGGAGTTATCGGAAAAGCCGACGCGCAACTTTAAGTTTTTTTCAAATTTTGTCCTTCGGGGCGCGAACCTAAATTCCATAGTCTCCGCAAATGCCGGGTTGTATAATCAGCATTGCCATGCCAATCTCCCCTAAAACCCCAAGCCTCGCGTTGCTGCTGGGCGCCGCCATCGCGGCTGCGCAGCCGGTTCCCGCGGTAGCCCTCGGCCCGCAGGATCAAGCGGGAAAGCTGGCCCGATATTACGAAACCGCCGCCGCGCGCACTCTGGCCCGCTATTACGAGGAGTCCACTTTCCTGGTCAAGGCCAAGGTCGAGATGGAACCTCCACCCGAAATGGAATTGGGATCCGATGATCCCGCCGCCGTTGCAGGGGAAGCGCCGCAGCAATTGCCGGGGCTGCCCTTCCTTACCGACAATACGCAGCCCGCCCCGACGCCCGCCGCCCCCGAAGGGAACCGCAATCCAGGGGGTATCCAGGATGTTACTCTGGATATCCTGGTCGACACCGGCTATTCCGAGAAGGACGTGGATTTCATCCGCAACCTGCTCTCCATGTCCGCGCGTCTGGACGAAGTGCGCGGGGACCGCGTGAACGTGCACGAAGGCGTGTTCCCCCGCGACAACCGTTCCCTCACCAGCTACCGCAAGCCCGCGGATCCTCCGCCCGCGCCCGCCGTTCCCCCCAAGGCCGAACCGCCCGCGGGAAAAGAAGAGTCCAAGCATAAGGACGAAGAAAAGGAGAAAGCCGCCGCGGCCGACCCCTTCGGGAATTACACCGATCATCTGCCCTCCCTGATTCCGCTCGTCATCATCTGCCTGCTGGTTCTGGCCTGCGTGTGGATGGTATCGCGCGCTATTTCCGGCTCGGCCGGCTCGAACGCCACGGCCCGCTCCCCGAGCGGCAAAGCCGACCGGGATCCCCCGCCGCCTGCCCCCGCGCCCGAAGCCGCCAGGGTTCCCTCCGCGGCCAGAGCGGAGGCCGGCAAAGGCCAGCCCCAGGAAATCGCGGCCTTCCGCCCCTTCCTGCTGAATTGCTTCGTGGGGAGCCCCAGGCATTGCGGGCAGATCATAAAAAGCTGGATCCAGCGCGATCCGGACAAGGGCGTGCGGGACTCCGCCGCCATGATCGCGAGCCTTGATCCGCGCCTGATGAGCGTGCTCGCGCCCGAGTTGGGCCGCGATCTCGCCCAGAAGCTGGAAATGCACCTGAGCGCGTGCGAAGCGGGTGACGCATCCGGCCAGGAAGAAATGCTGACGGTTTACAAGGAATTCAGGCGGGAATACCAGAACCTGGCCAACGGCGATCTCGACGAGGATCAGCACAAGGATTTGTTCGGCTTCCTCCAGAAGATGAACGAACAGCAAATCATGCATATCCTGCGCGACGAATCCCTGGGGATCGTGGGACTGGTGCTGGCGCAATTGACCGGGGAGACCGCCGGCGGCATCCTGCAGAAAACGGATCCGGACAATCGCGCCAAGCTGCTCATCGCCATGGGCAATATCGATCATATCCCCCTCAGCGTGTACAAGGAGATAGCCGATCGCCTGTCGCTGAAGGCGCTGGAAGTGGGCACCATGCGCTATGTGGCCGCGGACGGGGTAGACAGCATCCTGGAGCTGATCGACAGCCTGCCGCTCGCCATGCAATTCCAATACATCCACTCCATATCCGAAATGGATCTGGGCTTGGGCGAGAAGCTACGTAACCGTTATGTTACCTTGCCGGAGCTGGTGGGGCTGCCCGACAAGTTCCTGGCCAACGTGCTGCAGGGCCTCGATCAGGAGACGCTCATACTGGCGCTCCGCCACGTGGACGGCAATATCCGCGACAAGGTGCTTTCCCTGCTGCCCGAGCGCATGCAGATGATGGTTCTAGGGGGCATGGAAGGCTCGCAAGAGGCCACCCCCAAGGATTCCGAGATCGCGCAACGCCGCCTGCTCCACCGCATCCGCGACGAAATCCGGCATTCGGGACGGCCGGTATGACTCCTTTCCGGGCGGCTTTCGTGGCGGCCGCCTTTTGCCTGGGCACG
>JBDSWM010000378.1:0-7644 GCA_039926685.1 Fibrobacteria bacterium
CAGACCCCCAGCGCCCGCACCCCCGCGGACTACTCGATGTTTTGGATTTGCTCCCGGACGATCTCCAATTCTTCCTTCCATGCGACGCAAAGGTGCTGCATATCCGAGAATTGGCTTTTGGTCCCGAGCGTATTGACCTCGCGGAGCATCTCCTGGAGCAGGAATCCCAGGCGCTTGCCCGGGCCTTTATGGGAAGCCATGGTTTCCAGGAAATGGTGCAAGTGGGCTTCCAGGCGTACTATCTCCTCGGTCACGTCCAACCGTTCCGCCATGATGCCTATTTCCGTTACCATGCGATCGTTGGACATGACGGCATCGCCGATCAATTCCTGCACCCGCGCTTTCATTTTGGCCACGTATTCCTGCTGGCGTACCGGCACCAGGCTTTTCACCTTTTCCAACCCCGGGAAAAAGGCGCGGATGCGCGTTTCCATGTCCTCGGCCAGCACCCGGCCTTCGTTCTCGCGCATGGCAACCAAGTCCAGGCAGGCGCGTTCGAAAACGGGAAGGATCCTGGCGGCGGCCACCTCGGTTGATTCCGAGGCTTCCGAATTGGAAACCATATCGGGAATCTTCAATAGATCGGCGATGTCCAGCACGGTCGGTATTCCCAAGCGCGTTTGGGCATCGCGGATCACCGCCGAATAGGCTTTGAATACGTTTTCATTGAGGGCCAGACCGCCGCCGCCGGGCCCGTCGCTTTCATATTGCACATGGCAAGTCACGCTGCCGCGGGAAAGATGGCGGCCCAATTCCGTCTTGAGCTTCGCTTCCAGATGCAGGATGCCTTTGGGGGCTCGGATCTGGAATTCCAGGAAGCGGTTGTTGACCGACTTCAATTCCACGGTTATGGAGAAACCCGCTCCCACGGCCTCGGCTTTTCCATATCCCGTCATGCTCTGAACCGTCACTCGATCCTCCTGGTTGGCTGCTGCGAATTCCAGTTCCGGAAGCTTCCGGACCCAAAAAGGGCAAGCTGGAACTTAGCAAAATCGCCATCACGGTCCGTCCGGTCAAAGAATGCACAAAAAAGATTGCTGTAAACAGGACCACCCGCTAGAATCGTCCTGGTATTCGATCCGGCACTGGGCAAGGAACACTTTCATGGAGAACGACGCAATGAAACAAAGCAAGGAAACCGGGGCGATATTTATGGGGCCCAAGTCCCAAAGGCAGCCCTACCGCCTCTTAGGCAAATCCACGTTGGCGGCGCTGTGCGCCCTTACTATCGCTATTACCGGCTGTTCCCAGAAGGCCGGAAAGAGCAACAAGGTGGTCGCGCCCACCACTCCGGATCCCACTACCGGTACCGTTCTGACCAAGCTGGATTCCCTGGTAAAGCAGAACGCGGGCAAAGGCGTCATCACGGGCTTCCTGACCGGGGAAGGGAAAACCGTCGCCAAAGGCCTCCTTAAGCAAGCCAGCAACGCCAGCGGAGAACGCCGCTTTCTGGTGAAGGAAGAGGTTCCGCTCACGGGCGCGACCATCCTAATATTCGATGCCCTGAAACCCACAACCGCCGCCGATACCACCCTCACCACGGATTCCCTGGGCAACTATACCTGCGTGCTGAAGGAAGGCAAATATTTCGGCTTTGCCGTCCATCTCGATCTGGAAACCTTCCAATTGGTGACCACGGGCATCCCCAATATGAATCCCCGCGCGGATGTGGTCACGCATATGGATACGGCCATAGCCATCGAGGATGTGACCGCGCCCACCGTTTCCGGCGTCTACGACGCCAATACCGCGAACTCGGACGGAATCTTCCTGGTTGGATCCGTGCCCGACAAGAACGCGAAGATCAACATCACCTTCTCTGAACCCATGAGCCGGGAATCGATCAAGGGCGTGGTGTTGGGAACCATCGATACGGCCAACACCTCCACCTCCATGGTCCTCGCCGATACCGTCAAGAACGTGGGCGTAAGCTGGAGCGGCGATAGCAAGGAGCTGACCTTGTCCATAGCTTCCTTGTCCACCGGCGCGCAATACGGGCTCATCATTCCCACGGGCCTGAAGGATTTGGCCAAGAACCCGCTCGAAAAGGCTTATAAAGCCACCTTCGTCACCGTCGCGGCCGCTGAATTGGCCGCCGTTCCCTTCTCCGTCTCCTCCAGCTCCCCTGCCGACAAGGAGTCCATCAAGCCCATCCAGAATCCGGGCGTGAGCTTCAACCGTCCCGTGCAAACCTTCTCCATCATCAAGAACGCCAAAATTGAACCCGCCGTGACCGGCTATTGGGAAGTGTCCGGCGCGCGCGCCGTTTTCATCCATAAGGTTCCTCTTGCCATCGGCACCACCTACACGGTGACCATGCCCTCCACGGTCACGGACTTGGCCGATGCCGGCTTGGCCTCCGCGTACTCCTTCTCATTCACCGTGAAGGATTTCGAAGGCGCCGCCAAGAACAATAGCGGCCGCGAGAAGGATGTCGCCCTGGCCGTGGAAGCCGCTTTCGACGCCTATCTTTCAGGCGACGTGGGCCGTTTCGCCACCGCCTTCCATGCCAATTTCCGCATGTATGATGAGGATGGCGGCATCAAATCCAAGACCGAATTCCTGGACAAGATCCGCGCCGAGGTCGGGGAACGCCAGGCCTTGGCCGCCGGTTTCGAAGGTCCCGTATTCGACAATACCCCGGATGCTTGCAAGGATGGCGCCGCCCGTTGGAAGGTGGGTGCGGAGAATGGAACAGCCGATGACCAGATCTGGGTGGATGCCTACGTCAATCCCGGCCAATCGCCCCGCGCCTTCGACAAGACCAGGACGGAAATCCCCGCATCTGGATTGACCTGGGATGTGACCGGTCCCCGCTTCACCATCAAGTCTACCGGCAAGAAGTACGGCTTCGGTCCTGACCTTTCCAAGTTCAAGGGGCCGGTCAATATGGACGCGGCCAAAAACGACATGCGCTTCATGGCCGACCAGCTCAAGCAAACCTCCACCGTGGTGCTTGAGACCATCAAGTTCGAAGGTCGCGAGGAATTCAACGTGGATCCTTCCATTACCCTCAGCGGCGATACCGCCCGCCTGGCCGTGAAGATGATCTCTTACGAGAAATACAACCGCGTCAATTTCGGCGACATCCATCGCGCTTGCGAAGGTCGTCTGACGGATACTTCCTTCCAGATCCTGAAGTTCACCTTGATCAACGATGGTTCCAAATGGCTGGTCATCTCCATCCTCTCGCCCTCAAAGCAGACCAATAAGGAGGATTTCAACAAGGCCATTGACACCAAAGATTTCCAAATCAAGCAGATCCTCCCCGTCACGCTCGTTTCGCCTCTCAAGGAAAACGCCATGGGAAGCGACGGCAAAGTGACGTTCAAGTTCAAGGGCCCGGCCCTGGACAGCATCGGCGGCTATCTTATCGGCATCGCTGAAGATCCCAAGTTCTGCTTCGGCCGCCCCCCTTACGGAGCGCTGATCTTCATGAAGGCGTCCAATACCAAGGGTGAGGAAGAATCCCTGGTGCTGAACAGCGCCGGCGGACCGGAGGGTTCCAACGTCGCTTCCATACTGCGCCGCGTGCAGGACTTCAGGCTGCCGGGCTGGGATCGCACCATTTTCGACAACTCCCTGACCACCCTTTACAAAACGGAAAACGGCTTCGGCGGCGTTTACAATTGGAAGGTTATCGGCATCAAGGATACTTCCGCCGTGCAGTTCCTGGCCAACGGCTACAGCCCAGAACGCTATTTCGCGGAATCGGATTTCGGACCCAACCGCGGCTACTTCGCATGCAAGGCGTTCCCTTCCGGAGCGGCCTTCAACACGCTGGAAAACAACCAGCAGACCTTCGTGAACTCGCAGCCCATGGTCAACTCCAACGGCAGTTTCAGCGACATGGATTTGGACGGCATCCCGGACGGCATCGAAGGCAAATACAAAACGGATCCCCGGGACCGGAATTCCTATCCCGATTTCCGCACCGATACGGATAATGACGGTCTCGCCGATTTCCTGGAAGCCAAGCTGGATCCGCAAGGGACCCTGAACATGGTGACCAACAAGGCCGACGCCGCCGGCGTAAAGGATGAAATCGCCAAGTTGATCGGCATGGGCATTGTCTGGCAGGACACCGACGGCGATGGCTTCCCTGATGATATCGAAATGCTTTCGGGCTTCAATCCCAATGACCCGAGGAACAATCCCGGCACGCGTCCGCGCGCCAGCGCCCCCTCCGGCGTGTTCGTCGGCAAGTTCCAGATGGGAACCACGGTCAACAACCTCTCCATCAAGCTTTACGCGGATAGTGCCAAGGCGCTGTGGGTGACCTATACGGCCGTTATCGGCAAGGATACCTTGACCGATTCCGTCCGCACCATCTTCAACGAGACCGCCGGTGAAGTATATGTACCCATTACCTTGCTCATGAACGGTCCCGATGCCGGAAAGGCGCTGTTGTTCCGCGGCCACTATGATGCCGTAACCTCCCTGTTGATGGGACCAATCGACATGATCACGGCTCCCGCTAAGACCTCGGTCAGCTTCGGCAACGGCCCGTATGTCGGCCAATTCGCGGCGAGCGGCCGCGGAGAGGACGTGACCCGTTACCTGCCCGCAACCAATGGCGGCAACAATACCGGTACTGTCGTGAACAATCCCACCAACACCGCGACGAACTCGGCCATCAGCTATCGCTTGCCCCCGAGCGGTGTCCATGAAGGAGCGTTCATCATCTTCGATGAAGGCAAAATCACCCTCGTGGACGAGTTCGGCGACACCGTGGCCGTGATAGAAAACCCCAGCATCCGCGCCCAAGCGGACGGCAGCTACGAGTTCTTCGGCGAAAAGAAGACGTTAGGCGCCGATAACAGCACCCGCCGGGCCGAGGTAGGCGGCCGCATAGCCTACGATAATCAAGGATCGTGGATCGTGGACGGCCACTTCTTCCAGCAGGTCGATTCCATGAGCCTGCATCAAAGCATCCCAGGCCAAATCAACGGCAAGGCCGCCAAGGCGGATATCACGCCCGCAGCGGCCGGCATAGTCGGAAAGTTCAAGGGTTGGATATTCCAGGATCGGACCGGCAATGGCATCTCGGTGCAGCCGACCAATCCGGTTCCCTATTGCGACCCCGCCAAGGGACCTTGTAATACCAACCCGGATACGACTTGCGACCCGGCCAAAGGCCCCTGCAATCCCGTGGTGAACAATCCCGTTACCTCATTTCTCAGGTCTTTCGTGGCCGGTACCGGTTCGTTCCGGAACTTCCTGAACGGAGCCGGCATCAAGCCGAATGAATACTTCTTCATTTCCATGGGCGGCAGGGTATTCCGCGTCATGAACGATTCCTCCCATGTTCTGGCGGCGAAGGCCCCCATGTGCGGACAGGTCATCCTGGTGCCGGAAGCGATTCCCGCCCTGGACGGATCCGCGGCCGCTATGTCAGCCTTCATTTCCGACTCCATGACTGCGCAGGTCCACGGCGGCAATCTCGTTCTGCTGATGGAAGATCAGAACCGGGCGGGCGCGCCCAACCGCTTGGACAAGGCCTTCGATTCCCAGGGCATGGTCCGCTTGAACGTGTTCGTGGTGGAAATCCGCCCCGTCGGAGCCGACTATGGTTCTGCGACCGCGGTTTGCCCGGGCAACCAGGGACCGCTCGATACCAACAAGGTGGCCTGCGATCCGAGTGTGTCCACCTGCCCGCAACCCAATTGCGATCCGGCCCTTGGACCTTGCGGTCCCGTCGATGGCCAGGCCTTCAGAGCGCCCCTGTACAAAGGCAATCTGGACCTGCTGAAAATCGCCTTGATCACTTCCGGGAACCAGGTCGGTCTTGTCAAGGACAGCCTGTTCAATCTGGCCGGCAGGGTCGGGGTGAATCCGGGATCGATGGCGGTGGAACCGAATACGCACACTGTCGTCATCATGGATGCGGCCGGCGCCAGCAAGTTCCTGCTGCTTTCCGCCAACGGCGATTCGACGCAATTGCTCATCAAGGATAATCTGCCCTTGGTGATTCAGAAGCCCAATGACAGCGGCATGGTGAACAATCCTCCCAAGGATTCCACCCCCGTATTCGGCAGCAATCCTCCTCCCCCTGATACCGGAGCGCCCGCGCTCTACGCTGGCAGCCTGGAAAACCTGAAAGGCCTGCTGACCCAGAAGTTCAATAAGGTCATGGTCGCCACTCCCAACGGAGCCGTACCCGCGCAAATTAAGCCGGAAACGCTGACTTCGGATGGCACCGTTTTCACGGCCATGGACGTCAACAGCAGCCTGAAAATCTATGTCTTCCTTGGGGAGAAGAACGATCCGACCAAGGTCAAGATGGGTCCGGACGGAAACATCATCGTCACTGACAGGCAAACCCTGGCCGGCCTGTGAAACCAGGGAAGAACTTGTGAACGCGGCCTCGGGGATTCCCGGGGCCTTTTCATTTCCGGTCGAAAAATCGGTTTTCCCACCCAACCTTTGCCATGCATCTGGCGGGAAGGAAACGGGTAATGCTATGCTGGGGAAGATGGCGAACAGGAAATTCACGCTTTCCGATCTGGACCTGGAGGCCAGGCTGCGGCGCTTGGACCGCCCCCAGGCGGACGCCTTGGAATCCATTCTGGAACATCTTTCCAGAAATCCGGATGAACGCGATTCCGGGAAAGCGGTAAGGGCTGCGGGCGCTGTGGATGCTGCGGGAATTTCCGATGCGATTGATACACCCCTCTCCTTCCTGCTTCCGATGGTGGAAGCGGGCTTTTCCGCCCCGCAAATCCTGACCCTCATGGAAAAGGTTCCTTTCGGGTTTCCGAAAGATCATAGGCTCATCTATTTCGATTTCCGGCTCGCGCGTTGGATCAGGCACATTGAGCCGCCTACGTTCCGGGAGATCATGGAAGAGTATCTGGAGCATGCTCCCACGCGGGAAGAAGGCTTGGCTTACCTGGAAAAGGAATGGGCCGAGTTCCTGCGCCGCCAGGCCAGGCCTTAGCCGCCGATCTACCGTCTGCCGCCATGCCCCTGGCCGGCTAGCGGGGATTCAAAACGGAATATTCAACTCGCAGGCCAGCGATCCCTCGGGCCCGGCGCTGAAGGCGAAACGCGAAGGCGCGTCGAAATCGGAAAGGGACGCGTCCACCATGCCGTCCAGGACCGCGTAAACATAGAATAAGCCCATGCCCCAGTAATATTGGTTGCGACGCTTTCGGTAAAGGGTGCGATCCTTCCCCAATTGGGTGATGGATTCCTCGTCCTTCTCTAGGCGCGCCACGCGGAGTCGCTGATTGAGTACATCCACCATTTCCTGGCGCGAAATGGCGGATACCACGCTGGCGCCCAACGCCATCCACAGCATTCCGAATTTTCCATAGCGATGATTGTAAAGCTGACCGCCGCCCGGAAAAATCAGGCCATAACCCATGGCCCGCCGCACCGATCGGGTCTCCGTATCGCGATGGCGGCTGAGATAGGCTATTTCCGCCGCGTCCAGCATGCCGTAAACGTGCAGGCCCAAGGCCCAGGCTATTTCCGAGTTTGCCAGGTCGGCTTGCTGGGACGCCAGATCCATGCGCTTGCGCGCGAATTCAACTTGGCCTTGGCGGCGCGTGGCCAGAATATCCGCGCTGTCGGGATAACGGCTTTGCAGGCTGAAAAGCGCATCAGCTGAATCCAACGCGTTCTTGGCCTGCCCCCGCC
>JBDSWM010000379.1:0-9736 GCA_039926685.1 Fibrobacteria bacterium
CTGCAAGGCGGTATCGCCGGGAAAGGCGGCTGATAAGGCATCCAAGGCGGCCGGCACCGGAGCCTCTTCGGAAAGGATGCGATCGACCGTGCCGGCCAGGTGCTGGTACTGCGCGGCCTCGTCCAGATACGCGGCGAGGCTGGTAAAGCGCTTGGGATCGAGCAGGCGGAGGCGGCCGAAATGCCCCGTCTGCCCCAGTTGGATGGGCGTGGCGGTCAGCAGCAATACGCTGCGGCTCACCGCGGCCAGGGCTTCCACCGCCTGGTACTCAGGGGATTTGGAGGTTTCCGACCAGGTAAGATGGTGGGCCTCGTCGACGATGAGCAGATCGATGCCAGCCTCCCTGGCCTGCTTCACGCGCCGCGCCGATGTGGAGAGGAATTCCACCGCGCAGATCATGGTCTGGCGGTTCAGGAAAGGGTTGACGCTTTGATCCCCTTTCTCTTCCGAGCGGAACAGATCCTCGTCCACCACCGTGAACATGTGGTTGAAGCGGCGGTACAGCTCCACCAGCCACTGGTGCACCAATTGCGAGGGTGTCACCACCAACACGCGTTCGATTTGGCCGGTCACGAACAGGCGGTGGAAAATCATGCCAGCTTCAATGGTCTTGCCCAGGCCAACCTCGTCGGCCAGAAGCACCTTGGCATGGTGGCGGGAGGCGGTTTCATGGGCGATGGATACCTGGTGATCGATGAGCTCCATGCGCGCGCCCACCAGGCCGCGCACCCGCGAACCCAGCATATCGCGCCTGAATGAGTGCGTGCGCAGCCGGAGCGCGAATTCCTTGGCTTTGCCCACATGGCCGGCGAGCAGGCGCTTATCGGGATCGGAAAAGGACATCCCGTCCAGCAGATCCTGTTCCGGCAGGGATTCCCCGTCGCCCAAATACGTCAGCAGACCGCCCGCCTCCCGGATCGTCCTGATCAGGAAAACCTTGCCGGCGTTGGACCGGGCCCGATCGCCGGCTTTGAGGCGGACGCGGCGCAAGGGGGCGTTCCTGTGCATGTACACGCGGACCACGTTGGAGGCGCGGAAGGAAATCTTCACCTCGCGGAAACCGGTTTCCAGGATGATGCCCAGGCCCAGCTCCGGCTCGGAATCGCTGATCCAACGCTGCCCTGGTATGAATTTCCCCTTGTTTTCCGCCCTGTTTTCCAAATCGGCCTCCCGCTTCCGGATCGATTTCGGCCCCGCCGCTCATCGCCCATTGCATATAACCCGTTCCAACCGAACGGGCTGTTAAAGATAAAGCATTCGCGAGCGAAGCACCGGGATTTTGTCGCCGGCCCGGCGGAGATCCGGCGCCTCGGCGGAGCCAGACGGGCTTCCCCCGGGGACCCGGCTGCGGGGATTTCCTGAGGATGCGAAGGGGTTTTTGGGGAAATTACGCTTGCACATAAGTGAACATTCATTTATTATTGACGCATGCGCACCCGCGATCCCAAAAAGGAAAAAGCCCTTCGCGACAAGGCTTTCGCCATGATCGTGAAGGAAGGTTTCGACGGGCTCAGCATGCAGAAGCTGGCCAAGGCGGCGGGCATCTCCCCCGCCACCATCTACATCTATTACAAGGACCGGGACGATTTGATCCTGCAATTGTACGCCTATGCGTCGCATCGCATGACCGACCGCACCTTGCAAGGCTTCGATCCCGCGTCTTCCTTCAAGGAGGGCCTGCGGGTGCAATGGATCAACCGCGCGGAATATTGCCTGGAGCACCCCCTGGAAGCCCATTTCATGGAGCAGGTGCGCTTCTCCCCCCTCTATGATCGGGCCGTAAAGCTGATGGAGCCTGGCTTCATCGCCGCCATGAAGGAATTCGTCAAAGGCGCCATCAAGCGCAACGAAATCATCCGCGTGCCCATAGAGGTCTATTGGTCCATCGCATTCGCCCCATTGTACCAGCTGCTGAAGTTCCATAAGCACGGCAAAGGCATGCCGGGCAGCGGTCCCTTCAGCCTCGATGAGAAAACCATGATGCTCACCCTTGAGCTCGTCACCAAAGCGTTGAAACCCTAGGAAGGCCTTATGAACGTACCCGTATTCACCCCCTACCAGAAATTCGTGATCGCCATGCTGGCGTTCCTGCAATTCACCCTCGTGCTGGACTTCATGATCATGAGCCCTCTGGGCGCCCTGCTCATGCCGGATCTGCGCATTACCACCGGCCAATTCGGATTCGTGGTCTCCGCATACGCCTTCAGCGCCGGCATCGCCGGCATCCTGGCGGCGGGCTTCGCGGACAAATTCGACCGCAAGCGGCTGCTGCTCTTCTTCTACGCCGGCTTCGTGCTGGGGACCTTCCTGTGCGGCATCGCCGACACCTATCCGTTCCTGGTCGCGGCCCGCATCGTCACCGGGCTGTTTGGCGGCGTCATCGGCTCGGTCAGCATGGCCATCATCGCCGACCTCTTCCCCATGCAGGTGCGCGGCCGCGTGATGGGCTTCGTCCAGACCGCCTTCGTGGCCAGCCAGGTTTTGGGCCTGCCCTTGGGACTGTTCCTTTCCAACCGGTGGAACTGGCATGCGCCGTTCCTGATGATCGTCGGCGTCAGCGCCCTGGTCGGCATTGTCATCGCGGTCAAGCTCAAGCCCATCAACGAGCATCTCAAGATCCCTTCAACGCGCAACCCCTTCATGCATCTTATCAAGACCATCGGTCAGGGCCGCTATCTCCAGGCATTCCTGGCCACCATACTGCTTTCCACGGGCGGATTCATGCTCATGCCCTTCGCAAGCGCCTTCAGCGTCAACAACCTGAAAATCTCCATGCACCAATTGCCCTGGGTCTACCTGGGCACGGGCATAGCCAGCTTCATAGCCGGCCCCTTCATGGGCAAGCTCAGCGATAAGCTCGGCAAGTACAAGATGTTCTGCATCGGTTCCAGCCTGGGAATGGCCGTGGTCGTGATCTATTGCAATCTCGGGCAAACGGCGCTGCCCTGGGTCATCCTCATCAACATCGTGCTCTTCATAGCCATCACCGCGCGCATGATATCGTCCCAATCTCTGCTGTCCGGGGTCCCGGAGATGCAGGACCGCGGCGCTTTCATGGCCATCAACAACGCCGTGGCCCAGCTCTCGGGAGGCGTGGCCGCATCCATCGCGGGAATGATCGTGGTCCAGACCCCGGCGGGCCACTTGGATCATTACGATATCCTGGGTTACGTGGTGGTCGCCGCCATGGCGACGACCATCCTGCTGATGTACCCCATCCACAAGATGGTGGCGAAAAAACAGGCGGCGGCGCCTGGCGGGATGCCCGGCGCGGCCGCAGCCATGCCGGCCGGGACCGCAGAACGGCCGGCAGCGTAGCGCCCTCAGCCGACAAGGCGCCGGCCGGCGGCAATGTACAGGGCGCGGAATAAACCGAACGCCCACGCGCATGGAAAGCCGGTCCCCGGGACCGGCTCACGCCCCCTTACCTACCGCAGCAATTGGTTCACGGCGTTGAAAAGGGCGCGCACATTGGCCTGGATGGTGTCCATGTCCTTGCCGCGCCCCAGAGCGATGGCGCCTTTGGGCTGGGCCGCCGCCGTGTCTTTGCGCTGGAGCTTGATCTCCGACAAAGCGTAGGCGGCGAAGTCCATGTGCTCGACATCCAAGGCTTGCTGGGAATATTCGATGAGGTGGAAAAACAGCCCGATGCCCTCCAACGCGTGCATGCACATGTCGATGGGACCGGTGCCCTTCCCCACCAGGGTCTGATCCTTGCCGTGATAGGCCACGTCGAAATAGAACTCCTTTTCCGTCGGTTCCATGCGCAGGCCCTTGAAGACCAACGGCCCGCTAACGTTCAGGATCTCGCTGTCGTACACGCTGAGGATTTCCGCGTCGCTCAATTCGCCGCGCCCGTCCCGCTCTGACAGCCGCTTGAGTATGGGTTGGATGGCCGCTGCCTCTTCGATGGAGATGGGGAGCCCCAGGCCCCGCACCAGCTCGAACACGGCGGTCTTGCCGCTCTGGCTGGTGAAGCCCAGCTTGTCGCCTTCCTTGCGCCCGATCAAGGAGCTGTCGATGGCGCGATAGGCGCCCTTCTTCATGCCCTTGGTCTTCGAAGCGCCGTCCTGGTGGATGCCGCTGCGATGCGAGATCACGTCGTTGCCCACCAAGGGCGCCTTCTCATAGATGGGCACGCGCGCCCATTCCGAAACGCGCAAGGCGGTTTCGTAGATTTCTCCCAGGTTGAGCGGCACATCCACGTCGCAATTGGCCAAGGCCAGCGCCACCTCGTACATGTTGGTGTTGCCCGCGCGTTCGCCCAAACCGTTCAGGGCGCATTCCAGCTGGGTTGCTCCCGCGAAATAGCTTTCCACCGTGGTGGCCGTGGCCATGCCCAAATCGTTATGCGTATGCACCGCGATGGTGACCTGGGGCGGCAAGGCGGCCACCACTTTTTCCACCATATCCACGAACAGCTTGGGCCGGTAGCGCTCCACGGTATTGGGCAGGTTGATGACGTTCGCGCCTTCGGCGATGACGGCGTGGAACACGTCGATGACGAAATCCAGGTTATCCATGGAATCGCCGAAATGTTCCGCGGAGAATTGGATGGTTCCGCGCCCGCCCATCACCTGGCGGCAAGTGGCGATGGCCTTCACGGCGCGTTCCTTCACCTGCTGGGGCGGCATGCGCAGTACGTTCTCCATGGTGAAGGGGCTGAGCGCCAGGAAGCAATGTATGCGCGGTTGCTTCGCGTGCCGGATGGCGTCCCATACCATGGTGATATCGCGCTCCACACAGCGGGCCAATCCGGAGATCACCACGTTGTCCGGGGCCAGCTTGGCCAGATGCTCGCAGGCGGCGAAATCCATTTCGCTGGCGCCGGAGAAGCCTACTTCTATACCTTGCACGCCCAGCTTCAGAAGCTGGCGGAACACCTGCTCCTTCTCCTGCAGATCCCAGGGATGCTTCAGCGCCTGGTTGCCGTCGCGCAAGGTGACGTCGTAGAAAAACGGTTGTTTCGGTTGTCTGGATTCCTTGGTATTCATCTTCTTCTCCTCTTTCCAGTCCAGGCTCTCTCGGGTTTTCCACTTCCGAGGGGCCTTGACCTCCTTGGGAACCTGGCCCGGCTCGCGCCGGGATGGGTTCCTTTCGGGACCAAAAAAAAAGCCCACTCGGAGGAGTGGGCTTTTTGCAAACGCTTACACTCCTGCTTAGCCGGATAGGCCTAGAAGCAGGGCGTTGATCTGAATGGCGTTTTGGACCGAACCAATGGACATGTGATTATGATAATTAAAAACCGGGATTCGCGCAAGAGGTCCCTGGGAAGGGGGCGTTAGAATCCCGCGGGACGCTCGCGCGGCAAGCATGCGAAGCGCTTAAAAGCCCAGGCTCAAGCGTCCGCCCGTATAATCGGGTCCCAATTCGGGAATGAATTCCACGCCCATTCCCTTGGAGCTGGTCCGCTTATACACTCGCAGGGTGTGCGACAGGGAAACCAGCCGGTTCATGGCCAGCGCTCCGATGGCGAAGGAAATCGCCACCTTGGAGGCGCGGTAATACCGCAAGGTGGATTGGAAGGTGCGCCAATTATGGGTGTTTTCCGGATTCACCGAGCTGCCGAAATCCCAGTAGTTGGATTCGATGGGCGGGATGTCGTATTTGCGGTCGCGTTTTCCGGATAGGATCTGCGACAATTCATAGCTGTCCTGGCGATGCTGCTTTTCCAGGTAGGAACGATAGTTGCCCATGACCTCAAGGAAGGCGGCGCTTTTGCCGGAAGCATCGATGCCGGCATATTCGGAGGCGTAATTGCGCGCGCTGCTGAGATAGCTTTCCCTCATCACGACGGCCGTGTACAAGGATGCCCAGAAACCCGCTTCCGCCAGCAAAAATACCTTCGCCGTTTTGTTCTCGTGGAGATACAACTCGCCCGTCCCCGGCAGGGCCGCGGACAGCAGCATGGCCAAAGGGAGGGATTTATCCTTGTTACGGGATTGGCCGGGGTCGACTTCGATGGTGATATCGTCCGGGTCGGGTGCAGCCTGCGCGGCCTCCAGCGGCGGCCCGACAGGTGCCGTGATGGCCGGCGCGTCCGCGTTTTTCATCGTATCCACAGGGGCGGTCTCAATGGACGTGGCGGCCGGGGCTGGAATCGGGGCAGGCAAAGCCGAACTGTCTGCGGGCTTGGCAGCAGGCGCCTGCACGGCGGCGGCCGGAGAAGCTTGGGCAGAGTCAGGCTTGGGCGAGGCGATAACCGGCGCTTCCGTTTCCGGCATTTCGATTTCCGGTTGGGCCGCGGCGTGCAAATGGCCGAAGCATAGGGAAAGCAGGATTACGACCGGCTTGAGATGCGAAGCGGATCCCATCGGCGCGATCAGAACGTGAAGCTGGCGGTTACGGTCGGGACAGGGGCGTAGCCATCCCAGGCCAGCCGGCTGTCCATCCTCAGCCTGTCGTACCAGCGGGTATCCGTCTGGTACAGGGCCTTGTTATGGTAATGCGCGGCCAGGGCCGCGTCGATGGCCGATACGATATGATTGACCACCATGCCGCCCAGGAAATAAGCCTGCATGCGGGCATAATCGTTGGCCTTGGCCCGCATGCCGATATAGTCCTGTTGCATGTCCGTGAAGGCCGCCACCGGATTTCCGTTGCCGTCGCGGAGGGCACTGCCGTCCGCGGCCATGACATAAAACGCGGAGTCGCCCATATAAACATTATTGGCGTCGCTCCATCCCGTTATGAACTCTTCCTGTTTGCCGATCAATTCGTAGAACTCATGGCTGTTCGGAAACTGGCCGCGGCGATGGGCGATTGAGTCTACGCCCGCCCAGGATTGATCATCGTATTCCGATTGGAACACATCGCCTTCGGCCTTCGGTTCCAGGCAGCTCTTGTGCAAAATCTGGCCCGAGGCGCTGGAATTCTCCTGCACCGCGTCGCAATAACTTTCCCGATGCTGGTTGCGGGTGTCCAACTTCGTCAGATCGACACGCAAACTGTCCTCATAGCGGGACTGCCGCCAATTTTCATCCGCGAAGGCCTGGTATTTCTTGATCTGGGCGTCCTGGCGATCCACTACATAATGATGCCATCCCACGATCAAGGCTACGTCGGCCAGGAAATAGGCCGTCCCGCGCGCATAGTTGGACCAATGCTGTCCCACATAGGCCTGGCCCAAGCCGGGCACCACCATGGACATGAACAGGGCCCGCTTGGGGGACCGGTATTTGCCTTTCAATTCATCGATGGTATTGACCGTGGTTTCCCGCACCACGCGCTTGCGCTTCTTGGCCTTGGCTTTCGCCTGCGTCGAGTCCCCGTCTCCGGTGGAATCGATCGCGGCCGCGGCCGGAGCGCCGGATCCGGAAGCCTGCGCCGAATCCGATTTGGTTTTGGCGGAATCGGTTGCCATGGCCGCCGCCTTGGTCGAATCGGCTGGTGTCGCCATCGCCTTGGCCGAATCGAGGCGCGTGGTTTTAACGCTGTCCGGGGCCGCCTTTTTCACGCTGTCGGCCTTGGTTAGGGCGGATTTCGCGCTGTCGGGTTTGGCAGCTGACGCCGGTTTTAATGGAGTGGCGTGAGTGGCGGGAGTCGCGGGAGAAACCGCAGGCGCAATTCCTTTACCGGAAGAGACCGGGGGTTCCGCGGCGTCCGGAAATGCGGTAAAAGCAAACACGACAATGGATATGGTAGTGGATATTCGCAAGGCCTACCCCGGTGAGATTGGGTTTTAATGTACATGAAATCCAAACCGAAAAACAGCCTGTGGGCCTGATTCGGGGGTATTCAGGGGAGCGGCGGAAAGCCCGGAATGAGGCTGGGGAAACGGCCTTACAGGCCCAACACGGCGAACATATCGTAGCAGCCGCTGGGTTTGCCGGCCAGGAACAAAGCGGCCTTGACGGCGCCCTGGGCGAAAGTCATGCGGCTATGGGCCATATGCTTGAGTTCGATGCGTTCGCCATCCCCGGCATAGAGCACGGTGTGATCGCCCACGATATCCCCGCCGCGCACGGCATGGATGCCGATCTCGCCCTGGGGCCGCGCGCCTACCATGCCTTTGCGGCCATAGTTGGCCTTGGAGTCCAGCTCCACGCCCAGGCCGCGGGCCACGGCTTCGGCGAACCCGAGGGCGGTTCCGCTGGGGCTGTCCTTCTTATGATGGTGATGCGCTTCGATGATTTCCACGTCGAAATCCTCGCCCAGGGTCTTGGCCACCATTTCCGCCACCCGAAACATCAAGGTTACCCCGATGCTCATATTGGGGGCCATGACGATGGGAACGGTCTTGGCCGCTTCGTAAACGATGCCCTTTTCGGCCGCGCTCAGGCCGGTGGTACACAACACATGGGCCGCGCCCTTTTTGCGGACCGCTTCGAGAGCGGCCAGGGAAACCTGGGGGGAGGTGAAATCGATCACCACCACCCCGGGCCGGAGCAAAGGCTCCAGTTCCGAGGTGATGAGGACGTCGATGCCGTCAACGCCGGTTTTTTGGCCGAGGTTGGGGCTGGAAGGGGATTCGACCGCGCCTACCACGCGAAGCTTGGGGTTCTCACCCTTCGACTTCTGCGCGCAAGCTTGCAACACCATCTGCCCCATGCGCCCCTTGGCGCCCAGGACGACGATGTCAACGGCGGCGGCGCTCTCAGGGGCGCCGCGTGCGGTTCCGCCGAAGGCGGAACCCGCATCCTCAATCTTACTTGGACTCATCCGAGATGATCCACAGCTTGATCTTGGTTTCCACTTCCTTGTGCAACTGGATCTTGATGGAGTACATGCCCAGCTGTTTGATGGGCTCTTCCAGCAGCACATGGCGCTTGTCGATGTCGTGGCCCGCTTCCTTCAGCTTGGCGCTGATATCCGAGGCCTGCACGGAACCGTACAGTTTTTCGCCTTCGGAAACCTTCGCGGCTATGGTGAGCGACAGCGTCTTCATCTTCTCGCCCTGGGCCTGGAAAACGGACTTCTCCTGGCGGTAACGTTCCTCGGCCTTGGCGCGCTCGGCGGCTAGGGCCCGCTTGGCCACGGGGGTGGCGAGCACCGCGAGATTGCGCGGGAAGAGGAAGTTATGGGCGTATCCCGTCTTGACCTTGACCAGCTCCAAAGCCCGGCCCAGGTTCTGCACGTCTTCTTTCAGTATGATTTCCATCTGTGCCTCAACGCATGTTCTCTGCCACGAAGGGCAGGAGGGCGAGATGGCGCGCACGCTTGATGGCGATGGCGAGCTCGCGTTTGTAAACGGCCGAGGTGCCGGAGATCTTCCGGGACACTATCTTACCGCGTTCGTTCACGAACTTGCGCAGCAGCTTCTCGTCCTTGTAATCGATGAACTTGATCTTGTTCTCGGTGAAGTAACAGATCTTCTTGCGTTTGGTCTTGCCGTCTTTTTCCCTGCGCTCGGCCATCAGTCATCTCCTCTTCTGGGGCGGCGATCGCCGCGGTCTCCGCGATCATCGCGGTCATCGCGGTCGCGATCGCGTCCGCCGCGATCATCGCGATCACGGCCGCCGCGCTCGGAGCGCTCGGATTCGGCGGGGGCTCCGCCTTCGGCTTCGGGAAGCCTGTCCGCCGGGACTCCGACGGGATTGTCGGCCACGGTCAGCCAACGCAAAATGTTTTCATTGATGCGAAAGCGCTTGTCCAATTCGGCGGAAAGGCCGCCGGTTTCGGACTCGTAATAGAACACGGCGTATTCGCCATGGGTGCGCTTGCGGATGGGATAGGCCAGCTTGCGCTTGCCCCAACGGTCGAGCTTGACCATCTTTCCCTGGGTTTCGATGAGCTT
>JBDSWM010000380.1:0-5755 GCA_039926685.1 Fibrobacteria bacterium
GATTTCCTTGCATCCGTCGCACTTCACCCAGAGATCAACGGGGGTATCCCGCTTGATGAGCGTGCCGATGCCGGATTTAGCTTTGCGGAACCATTCCATTACGTCGCTTACCGGTCCTTGAAAACAAGAAAAACAAGAGGGTATCCAAGATAACCAATGCGAAAAATCCCGTCACCCGGCGGGGAAAACGGCGAACCTGAGGGGATTTCAAAGGGTCAAGCGATGCTCAAACGCTCACGAAGCCATGGATACGCGCCAATAGATATAGTCGCTCCACGATTGGTGCGGCGTCTTGAAGCTCAGCTTGTTCACCAGGTTGCGCGGCGCGGCCTTGGTGAGCTTGGGCGCGTAGGGCTCCTGCAGCATGTTCAACTCGCCCTTTTTCCAGCGCTTGTTGCCCTTGCGGTTGTTGCAAGCCATGCATGCGGCCACCACGTTCTCCCAGCTGGTGCCGCCTCCATGGCTGCGCGGGATCACGTGATCGATGGTAAAGCTGGCCATGGTCACCTTGACGCCGCAATAGACGCAGCGGCCCTTGTCTCGCGCGTAGATGTTCTTGCGGTTGAAGGGGAGGAAATTTGTGAAGTTGCGCGGCATCACGCGCATGTCCAGGCATTGGATGATGGAGGGGATGCGCATGGAAAAGCGCGGGGACCTGACGATTTGATCTTCGTATTCGGCGACGACAATCGCCCGGCCAAGCGACCACAGGGTGATGGCCTTTTTCCAGGACACGATATCCATGGGGATACCGGCCATATTGAGAGCCAACGCTTCAACCATGGGAAGTGCTTCTCCATGCCGACGCCGGACGGGCGCCGTCCTTCCCTAATTCTACTAAACTGGAACGCTCCGGGCATCGGAAAAATAAGGGTGAAAGGCTTGCCGGAGCCCGATCACGGATTATTTTTTGAGTCTCATTTTGGAAGCGAGAGGAGCGAGAGCCATGGCGAAAGCCGGAAAGCATGGGATCTGGCAGGAGGCCGCGCTGGCCGTCGCGATGCTGCTAAGTTTTTTCATGCCATGGCTTTACTCCATGGGGAACCGGCTGGCGGCCTATCAGATCCGGGAGCATCTGGCGGGGCCGCATCGCCTCATTTCCAGGTTCACCCAAGGTTCCCGCATCAGCCAGGACTATCGTCTCTCCCTGTTCCTTTACGCCATCCCCATGTGCGCGGCTTTGATTCTGGCCATGCTGGCGCTGGGGAAATACCGCGCCTGGATGGGCTTGCCGGCGGCGATCATGACCGTGGCCGCGTTCGTTTTCCTGCGTGGGGAAGCCGCCGCCATGCCTTTTCAGGAGCTGGCCTGGGGGCCTTATTTGGCCCTGGCGTCCGGAGTGGGGTTGGCACTGCTTGCCCCCTTGCGGTGGCTCGCAGGCTCCGCAAAACGGCCGGCCTCGCGCTAAGCGGGATCGGACGGGAACGGGGACGGGATACGATCGACCGCTTCTCCCGCCATCAGCAGCAAGGGCAATAGGGCGGGCAGGGCATAGCGCGTGAAACCCATTTGTAGCGCGGCTATCGGCGCCAGATAGGCAAGCGCGGCCAAAGCCGGGATGAGCAGCAAAGGGCGGTTGCGGCGGCCCAGGATCAAGGCGGCCAGCCCCGCGGCCAGCAACAGCCAGGGAGGCTGGTATATCGCCCCCGCTTCCGCGCGGCGCAGGAAAAGAGGCCCGCGCGCATGGGGATCGATCAGCGAATCGGGATAGAGCTCTTCGCATTTCCCCAGCAGGCGGGAGAGTTCGTTGGCGAATGAGGCAAGGTAACTCGCGGGTTTCCCCAGGGCCCAGCGCAGCGCGCGGTCGCGCAAAAGGCGATCGCCCGCCAGGATTTCCCTGACGTCCGCCGAGCCCAGTTCGCGTTCCAACCGATGCGGCAAAGCGATGGCCTCCCACGGGATGGCATGGGCGAAACCGGTTTCCCAGGCTGGCAGCTCCCCGCGCGCACCAGGCAGCGCCGCTTCCACGAACTCCCACTCCGGCGTACGCGGATCGTGCAATTGATAGTAGGCCGCATGCGTGTACGCATTCACGCCCAGGGCCACCGAGCGTACCCAGACGCCTTGGCGGATCCCGTTCACCGCCGCTCCCGCTCCGCCCACCACCAGCCCGGCCAGCAAGGAGAAGCCCACGGCAAGGAATAGCCGGCGCCCCCCGATTCCCGCGCCGGCCCCTTGGCGCAGGACCGCGATGGCGGTCAACGTCAGCACCGCCAGCAAGGCGAGATCCGCCACTTGGCGCGTAAGCGTGGTCAGACCGGCGGCGAGGCACATGGCAGCGAATTTGGGCGCGGAGTAATGCGCCCGCACCTCCGCCGCCAGCAAAAGGAAAACCGCGAACAGGAAGGCGAATAGGGTGGTGTCGAAGATGAACAGCGGGGCGGAAAGCCATAGGGAACCGAACAGGAAGAGGAAAAGCAGCAAGGCGGTCGTCGACGGTTTCCAGGCGCAGAGACGGGCGAAGCGCAGCAGGCATCCTCCCATCGCGAGCTTCAGTACGCATTGGCAGAAGGTGGCGGTCTTGAGGGATGCCAGGGAAGGCCCGGACGGGAATGATGCCAGGAACCAGGGGTACAGTTTCGGGCGGTACAACCAGGCGCGCAAATCCGTTTCCGCTCCGTGCGCCAGCCGGAAAAAACCCAGGCTGTCGGCATTCTCAAGCGTGGGCCGGCTCGCAAGCCATAAGGCGGATTGCAGCGCGGCGCCGGCGAGGAAGATGGCGGCATGGCCCCAGCGGTCGAAGTAAGGCGCGCGCGCCAGCCAAACTAAAGCGAGCCATAAGGCGGCCAAGGGCAGGATCTGGTAAAGCAGGAAATGTCCCATCGAGGCCGGATGCTTTCCGCCCGGAGCGTAAGCCCGCACCGGTTGCGCGGTAATTGTATGCCACCCGGAAAGGGGATTGCAACCGGCCGCGTTAGCGCGATAGCGAGAGCAGTTCCCGCAATGGCCGCCCCGAGCCCCGATAGGCCGCGTACAAGGAGCAGAGCAGCCCCACCGCCAGGGAGCCGCCGGCGCATAGCCACAGGATGTCCGCCTCCGGGATCCAGGGCACCTGCCACACGGCCAGATTGATGATATAGGCGGCGGCCAGGCTCAGGAAATATCCCGTCAAACCGGCCAGGAGGCAGAAGCCGGTATAATGGGCCAGGAACAGGCGCGCCAACCGGACGCGCGGCTCCCCCAACGCGCGCAGCAAGAGGATGGTGCGCTGGTTCTCAGCGACCAACGCGTCCACCACCAGCCACAGGATGGCCAGGCCTATCAGCAACGCGAACCCGGAGAGAAAGCGAACCAGCCAGGATAATTTTCCCAGCGTTTCCACCGTCTTTCCGATCACGTCCTTGAGATTGAGGATGGTCACGTTGGGGAAGGCCTCGCTCACGCGATCCTGGATATCCTCCGCCGCTTCCGGCGGGATCCTTTTCACTGTCCCCAGGAAGCTTTTGGGCGCCTCATCCAGCGCGCCCGGTTGGAACAGCACGAAGAAGTTGGGCTGGAAGGAAGCCCACCGCACCTGCCGCAGGCTGGTGACCCGGCCTTCCACCTCCACTCCCTGCACGTCGAAAACCAGGCGGTCGCCGACCTTGATCTTGAGCCGCTTGGCGAACTCCTTCTCCATGCTCACTTCCGGGATGGCCCCTTCCGCGGCCCGCCCATGCCACCATTTCCCGGCCACGATGGACTCTGCATCGGACAAGGAGTCGCGATAGCTGAGATTGAAGCCGCGGTTGCGCATTTGCTGGCGGTTGCGGGCCTCCAGGGTGGCGGCGCGCGTCCGCCGGCTCCCGGCCTCGCGGCCTATGCCTCCGGCGCCCGAATCGTCGTTCTTGGCGTTGGCCTTGGTATTGGCACTGGCCTTGGCATCCCCTTCCCCGTCCGCGGCCTCCTCCCGCTTGAACAATTCGCCGTTCACCTTCTCCAGGCGCGCGCGCACCATGGGCGAAGGCAGATCCAGCGCCTGGCCCCGCGATCGGATCAGGGCCTGCAAGCCTTCCAACTGCTCCTCCTGGATGTCGAACAGGAAAAGCTGCGGGATCACCCGGCCCTTGGGGATGCGGATTTCGTTCAGGATCAAATCCTGCAATTGCGGGACCAGGCAGGAAGTGAAGGCCACGAAGCCCAGTGCGGCGAAAGCCAGCAGGGATTTTTCCCGCCCCCAGCGGATGGAACCGAGCACGATCCTCACCGAGTAACCCATACGCGACCGTAACATCCATAATACCTTGAAGGCGGCCCACCCCATCCCCGCCAACATCAGGAACGCCCCGCCCATGGCCCCCACCGATAGGCCGCTCAAGAGCCAGGAACGGCTGTCTGCCATGGCCAGCGCGAAGAAGAAGGCGCCTTGGGCCAGGAACAAGGCGATGCGGAGGATAGGCCCCAGGGGCGCGGACTCCATGGGCTTGATCAAGGTGGCGGGCGGGATGCGCCCCAGCCCAGCGAACCCGGTGAAGCCGAACAGCAACGAGGTGCAGACGGCGAGCGCCAGGCCCAGGAAGAAGGTGCTCCAAGGCAGGCTGGCGGGAATGTCTATCCGGTACAGGGCATGGATCAGCACCGGCAGCCCGGCGCTCCAAAGGCGCGCCAGCCCCATGCCGATCAGGGCGGAAAGGCAGGCCAGGAAAAGGTTCTGGCAGACATAGACGCCTATGATGCTCCGCCGCGAGGCTCCCAGGGTGGCCAGCACGGCCACGGTTTTCCGCTCCCCCACCAGATGATGCCGGAAGAAGAACGCCGCGCCCACGGCGGAGAGCAGGAAAGCGGAAAGGCTGAGCATCTTGAGGAACGCCGTTACCATGTTGAAGCTGCGGCTGAGATCGGAACCCGAGTCGGAGTAGACGGATACGTTCACCTCCGGATCTGAGAGCTCCTCCTCCAGATGATCCCGCAGCGGGTCCATATCCGTTCCCTGCGGCAGCGAGAAGAAGTGGTAGCGGAAGATGCGGCTGCCCTTACGTTCCAGTTCCGTCGCCGGCATGTCCGCGAGCGGGATGTAGACGCGGCTACCCATTTCCCAGAACTCGAAATTGCCCCCCGGCCGCGCGGTATATTCGTCCTTGATGACGAAGTTCCTGGCGCCCAGGCTCACGCTGTCCCCGATGCGCAATTTCAGCGCGGCCAACAACTCGCGCGGCACCAGCATGTCGCCGCTGCGGAAGTCCTCCAGGCGCCCGGACCATTCCCCGCGTCCGGCCCCGGCGAATGCGAAGGATCCGATCAGGGGATAACCGGCAGAGATGGCCTTGACCTGCGCCAAGCGGCTTCCCCCAGGCTTGCCGCCAGGGGAGGACCCCGAATCGACCCCCGCCGCGCGCAACATGGAAAGGAAGCCCCATACTTCCGCCTTCTTGGCGCCCGGCGGGATCCATCTGGCCAGCGCGGCGTCCTCCGAAGGGGTGAAAGCCCGGCGCAATTCGATGCGCAAATCCGCTTCCAGCAGCTCTTTGGACTTGGCGCGGATTTCCCCCTGGAAATTCCTCGCCAGGCCGTTCACCACCAGGAATACGGAAAGGCCCAAGGCATAGATGGAGACGAAGGAGATCCACGCGCCCCGTTTATGCTTGAGCAGGCGCAGGAAAAGCGGCAGGTTCGGCATGTTCGGCCCGGCCGATCCCTTAACCGAAACGGCCGAGGTGCAAAGTGAGGATGCGCGAGCAGCGCGCGGCCAGGTCGCGGTTATGCGTGACCACCACGGCGGTGAGGCCTTGTTCGGCGATGAGCGAGAAGATCAGCGACTCCACCTCCTCGGCCGTGG
>JBDSWM010000381.1:0-8051 GCA_039926685.1 Fibrobacteria bacterium
ACGCCTGTGGGGGCGCGGCGGGATTCCGGCCCAGGCGAAGCGTATCGATGCTTCGGGTGGGCTGGGTCATCCGCCGCGGTGTTCAGCCGTGATCCTGCGCTGCTGCATTTCCCTGTTCCACGGCCTGGGTACTCCCCTGAGGCTTTCCACCGCGTCGGATGACCCACTGCTTCGATTCGCCGGACTCCCGCCTCGCCCCCGCAGGCGCGTAGGCCGCACGGACCTCCAGACTCTCACGCGCGGATTGTTGGTCGCGGGGGAGATGGGGTGCTGCCTATTTGGCGGTCGGAGGTTGACCGTTTTCTTCGCGACCCACCACCCGCCAAAATGTTGGCATCCATGGGTCCGCGCGGGGCGGGGCTGGGGTTCCGGCGAATCGAAGCGGAGGGCCTTTCGCTGTAATGAATAGCCAATGACTATAGTCTAGTCCGTGGAGCGAAGAATCTAACTCAGGGTATGATCACGGACGGCCATTGCAGCGAAAGGCCCAGTGCCCCACAGCGTGGGCAAGCTTCGCCTGAGCCGGACTCCCGCGCGGACCAAGCGACACACAAATACCTCAAATCCGCATGTCGTATTCCATACATAAGGCATCAGGGCGGTTAAAGGTTGCGGCGATGGATGCCGTATAATAGAAGGCCCCCTTTCCCACCAGGATCTTATGGACGCATCCGAAAATTCCATCCCTCCCCTGCGTTTCGCGGATAAGGCTTCCGGATTGGGAGCTCGATCCGCAGGAACGACGGCGGACAAGGTTTCGCCCGGAACCGCGTTCATGGGGACGGTGACGGCGATCAAGAAAGCCGATGGGGCGCAAACCCTGGAGGTGCAATATTCCCAGGGGAAAGTCCGGTTCCAGGCGGATGGCGATTTCCAGGTGGGGGAAAGGCTGCGGCTATCCTTCTCGGAGAACGGATCGGTGCAAGTCGAGAAAGGCCCTCCCGCCCCGGGATCAGGGGATCAGGGGGTAGGCTACACGTTACCTGGGAACATGTCCACCCTCAAGGATTTGCGCGATTTCGAGCGGAAGGTTTCGCAATGGGTGGCGAGCGGCGGCCGGAGCGGAACCGGGGCGGCGAGCCGGACCGGAATGGATGCGGGCCCGGCAGCGCCGGAGCCGGCGGCATTGCAGCGCTTGACCTTGCCGCAATTGCTGTTGAAAGCCATGGCGCTCCCTGGCGGCAAGGAATTCCTGGGCCAGGCATTGGCGGGGGCGCATTCCGGCACCCTGTCCGCCTTGCTGGAAGCTGTGGAGGTTTTGCCGGAAGAATCCCCGGCCGGGTCCAAGGCGGCTTTGCTGGATATGCTCAGAAGCGCGGCGGGTGACGGGAACGCGGCCGGCGCCGGGAAAGGAACGCGGCCCTCGGATGCCTTGCTGGCCATGCTGGGCGGAACGACGGAACGCGCGGAGAAACCCGGATCGGCAGGCGCGTTCCTGCCGGCGGAATCGGGGAGCGGGCATGCGCCCTGGTTCGGCCGCATCCTGGAACGGCAGCAGGCAGACGGATATCTTTCACCCTCGCAGCGCCTGCGGTTCGGAGGCGCGGAAGGGCCTCCCCAAAGCGGCCCCATGTACCGATATATGCTGGACATGGGAGGCGGGCATACGCTCGAAGCCTTCTCATCGGAGGCGAAGCCGCCGGGCTCGTTTACCGATTTCACCTTGGAGAAACAGGGGGGACGGTTGCAGGCCGTCTTCATGGATCCGGCCGCCGCCCTGCCGGCGGATCTCAAGACCGCCATGGCAGCGGCTTCCCCCCAAATGCGCCAGGGGATGATGCTGGCCGCCCGCTATTTACGGGAGTTCGAGCAAGAACCTTATTTCGGCCGGTTGGTGGCGGATTTCGGGGAGGTGCTGGCGCAAAGCGGCCGCATGGAAGCTAACGGCGCGGACGGCAAACCCGCGGGCATTCCCGATCGGAAGGATTTGGACGGACTGTTGAAACTGTTCGTGGCCTTTCCGCGCGATGGCGCCCGGCCGGAGAGTCAGGCCAAGGTTTGGGGCGAGGCCGTCCAGGATCCGCAAGCCATGTTGCGTTTGCTGAAAACCCTGAAACCGGAAGGGGATGCCTCCCTATTGCGTTCGGGCACTGCCTTGCGACTGGCCGGGGAAGCCGTGATTCCCGCAGGCGTCGCGGTACGTTTGGGCGCCAAGGGCATCCCGGATATGAACACTACGCGGGCAGAGGGAAACCCGGCCGTGACGCCGCAGAACTTGCCGCCCGGTCCGGCGGGGGCGGCCCAAGCCGGGGAGTCCCCGGAGGTCACCGCGGCCTGGTTGAAGAAACTCTTGCCTGAAGCCTTCCGATCCGAGGATTTGCTGAACCTGGCCAAGGACGCCTCGCTGCTGACGCCGGCAGGCAAGGAGCACGATGCCGCCAAGTTCCTATTGCAGGCGGTGGCCCATGCTTTTCCGCGCGAGGATCAAATCCAGGAAGGCAAGCCGGCCCAGTTCTATTTCTACCAAGGCCAGGAGTGGCGCAACTTGCAAGTGACGTGGGAACGCGGCGCTGAAAAGGGGCGCGCCAAGGCAGGGTCCAAGGCGCCGCTGCAAGTGCGCGTGGAAACGCAGGCCAAGCATATGGGCACGGTCAAGGTGGGCGTATCCTGGGACCCCAAGGGCGCGCGCTTGGACTTCAAGAATCAATTCATCGATGTGCGCGACCTGCTGTCCCGTTCGCTTCCGGAACTGGAGCGGAACCTGGCTTTGATGGATTTCCGCGTCACCGCTTGGACCTACGACTTGCTCCCCGATGCCGTACCGGCGTCGCCCGATCCCGGTTGGACGCGCCCGGCCAGCCTATCCGACGGCGCCAATCTCGACTTGATGGGTTGAGCGCGCTTACGCTTTGCTAAATTTCCCTGCGATGGGACGCTACCGATTCGCCGTGGAATATCTGGGGACAGCCTTCGCCGGCTGGCAGATCCAACCCGGCCAAGCCACCGTTCAATCCGTATTGGAACGGGCCCTGGGCATATGCCTGCGCGTTCCCACCCAGGTGATCGGCGCGGGCCGCACCGATGCGGGCGTGCATGGATCGGGCCAGGTGGCCCATTTCGAATGCGATGCCGAATTGGACGTAGGACGGGTGCAAGCCTCCGTCAATGCGCTCACGCCGGACTCGGTATGCGTCCGCCGCCTGGAAGCCTGCCCGGCCGATTTCCATGCCCGCTATTCGGCCTTGTCGCGTTTGTATCGTTATCGCATCGCTTTGCGTCCCACGGCCCTGCTAAGGCATATCTCCTGGCATCCCGGCATGCCGCTCGACCCGGAAAGGTTCCGCAACGCGCTCGCCGATGTGACCGGGAAGCACGATTTCAACAATTTCTCGGTGCCGCGGGGAGACGGGAAAAGCACGGAATGCGAAGTGCTGCGCGCGGAAGCGGAAGCGGACGAAGCCTTCCTCGTCATCACCCTGGAGGCCAACCGCTTTCTGCATAAAATGGTACGATCCATAGTAGGGGCCTGTTTCGACGTGGCGCGCGGAGCGCTTCCAACCGGGCTCATCCCGGCCATCCTGGCCGGCACCCATACCGGGGAGCGCACCTGGGCCCCGGCCCAGGGGCTATGCCTGGAACAAGTCAGGTATTCGGACTATGCCTATTAATCGCCCTTCCTTGGCTCGCCGCTGCGGTCTTCTCCTGGCCGGTATCGTCGGCGCCGCCCATCAACCGGCCATCGGCCAAGTCAACGCCAATGGATCCGACCCTTCCCAATCCCGCCGCACCGCCATAGTCGTGGCCACGGAAACGGCGGCGCCCTCCGTCGTGTCCGTCACCGTGCGCCGATCCGCCGTGGTCGCGTACGGCAATCCGTTCTTCCAGGATCCGTTCTTCGATTTCTTCGGGCCGCAATACCGCCGCAAGGAGATGAGCAGCCTGGGATCGGGCGTAATCGTCTCCAAGGACGGCTATATCCTGACCAACAATCATGTGGTCGGCGCTTCCGGGGATGGCGGGCAATTGGAAGGCATCACCGTGACCCTTTCCGACGGGCGGCAATTCGGCGCCAAACTGGTGGGGGCCGACAATGCCAATGATCTGGCCGTGGTGCGCATCCAGGCCCCGGACCTGCCCGTAGCCCGGATGCAGGAAAAAAACGACAATATGATCGGGGAATGGGTGGTCGCCATCGGGAATCCTTACGGGTATTTGATCGGGGATACCAAACCCACCGTGACCGTGGGCGTCATCAGCGCCATGAACCGGTCCTTCAGCAGCACCAGCGACATCCACTACCATAACATGATCCAAACGGACGCCTCCATCAATCCCGGAAATTCCGGCGGCGCATTGGTGAATGCGGATGGTAAACTGATAGGCATCAACACGTTCATCTTCACCGGCGGCGGACAATCGCAAGGATCCATCGGACTGGGCTTCGCCATCCCCATCCAGAAGGCCAAGCTGGTGATGGACGAGCTGATCAGGTATGGGCATATCCGCGAGTTCACCACCGGCATTTACGCCGATCCGAACATGGACGCGGGGATACCCGGAGCGGCTGTGGCCGGGGTCGAAAAGGGATCGCCGGGAGAGAAGGCCGGGTTGAAAGCCGGAGACGTCATCTACGAGGTGGCGGGCAAGCGCATCAATGTCCTGCAGGACATCCAGGACGTGTTCAAGCTTTTCCAGGTAGGCGAATCGGTCGAGATTCTCTACCTTCGCCAAGGGGAAAAACGCAAAACCTCGATCCTGCTCGAGGAAAAAGCGAAGCGGCGGAGATTGTGAAACGGAGACCGGCCGTAAGGCCTTAAGGGGAGTAGCGAATGAATAGAGGGGCCGGAATCGGACGATTGGTGGTTTTCATCCTGCTGGGATTGGTGCTGGGCGGCATCCTGGGCGAAGTGCTGGGATTGGTGCTGGGGCAAATCGGGGTGATGAGCGGAGGCGATATGAACAACCCCATCCGCAACTTTTTCGTCAAGGCCTGGGAGCTGGACCTAGGCTTCAAGGACGGCTGGGCGCTGGACCTGTACATGGTCAAGCTGCGCTTGGGATTGGGACTCAAGTTCAATACCTGCAGCATTGTGGGCATGGGACTGAGCCTGTATATCATGAAGTGGTCGAATCGGGGCTAGGCCACAGGGGGATCCCAACCCCCCTTTTGCTATATTCCCAGCCTCCTCTTTCAAGGCTTTTGCTATGGCTACCGTCGCCGAAACCGCTCGTAAAGTCCAATCCGGGGCCATCACTTCCGAGTCGCTGGTGCAGGCCTCCCTGGCCCGCATCGAAGCGACCAAGGGGCTGAACGCCTACATTTCCGTGCTGGGCGAGCAATCCCTGGAACGCGCCCGGGCGCTCGATAGGCAGGTCCGGGCGGGGGAGAAGCTGGGACCTTTGGCCGGCATTCCCGTGGCCGTGAAGGACAATATCGTGACGGCCCAGGGCCGCACCACCTGCGGTTCCAAAATCCTGGGCAATTTCCATTCGCCTTATGACGCCACCGCCGTGGAACGGCTTATCGCCACCGGCGCCGTGCCCGTGGGCAAGACCAACATGGACGAGTTCGCCATGGGCGCCACCTCCGAGACCAGCGCTTTCGGCGCGCCCAGGAATCCCCTTGATGAAAGCGTGATCGCGGGCGGTTCCTCCGGGGGCTCGGCCGTGGCCGTGGCATCCGGCACCGTCGCCATCGCCTTGGGATCGGATACAGGCGGATCCATCCGGCAGCCCGCCTCCTGCTGCGGCCTGGTAGGCGTCAAGCCCACCTACGGGCGCGTTTCCCGCTACGGCTTGGTGGCCTATGCCTCCTCCCTGGATCAGATCGGCACCATCGGGAACTCGGTGGCGGACGCGGCGTTCCTGCTCAACGCCATCTGCGGCTGGGACAAGCACGACAACACCTCCGCGCAAGTGGCCGTGCCGGATTTCACCGCCTCCCTGGGCAAGGGCATCAAAGGCAAGGTCATCGGATTGCCGAAGGAGTTTTTCGGCGTTGGGCTTAGCCCGGACGTCCGCTCGGCGGTGATGAAAGCCCTGGAGACCTTGGAAAAAGCCGGGGCCGTGATGCGCGAAGTGTCCATCCCCAGCTTCCAGTACGCCGTGGCCGCCTATTACGTGATAGCGACCGCGGAAGCCTCCGCCAACCTTTCCCGTTTCGACGGCGTGCGCTACACCATCCGCTCCAAGGAGGCCAAGGACCTGTTCGGGCTCTATGCCAAGACCCGTTCCGAAGGCTTCGGCGAAGAAGTCAAGAAGCGCATCCTGCTCGGCACCTATGTGCTCAGCTCCGGTTTTTACGACGCCTATTACATGCAGGCCCAGAAGGTCCGCAAGCTCATCACGGAAGACTTCAACAAGGCTTTCGCCACCTGCGACGTGGTGGTTTCGCCCACCATGCCCACCTTGCCGCGCAAGCTCGGGGACATCTATTCCGATCCGATGGCGCAATACCTGGGGGACATCTACACCGTAGCGGTGAACCTGGCCGGCTTGCCGGCCACTTCCCAGCCAGTAGGGCGCGTGGGCAAGCTGTCGGTAGGGATGCAGTTCATCGGCAAGGCGTTCCAGGAAGAGGATTTGTTGCAGGTGGCCGCCGCCGCGGAAATGCTTTGCGCGGCCTAAGGGCCCTTTCACATTCCAAACGCTCTCCGGTGGCCTTCTTCTGACCACGGATGATGGCGGCAAAACCTGGACTCCCCTCGATTTGGGCATTCCCGAGATGTATTGGGAATCCGGTTTTTCGGAGCTTCAGACGGTTTCGTTTTCGGTTCGCATGGCATGATGATGCGCAGCTCTGGAACCCTCCTTCCATTCAACCCCTGGGCGAGTTCGCATTCTCGGACGGGTATTATTTCGATGTGGATACGGGATTTTATGTCAGTCCAGGTCTTTCTTACGGTGGTATTTTCAGGACTACCGACGGGTTGGCTTCCAGCCAAAGCAATAGAGGCTCCTCCTCGGCCCGATACATCGACTTCCTTAACCGTGAAATCGGCTTTGCCTTAGGTCCTACGGGCAAATGCTGGCGCACGGAAGATGGCGGGGATACCTGGAAACAAGACTTGGATTACGTGAGTACCGGCAAAGGGCATCAACCGATGGAAATCGCCTCCATCGGCGGCTCCGGAGTCCTGATCGTAGGCGATAAATTGTCTGCGGCTAAATAGGAAAAAATAGACCTAAAATTGTAACTATTCCCCGATGCCGCCATCAGGCCGGCAATCCCCTTTGCTGGAACATGACCTGGCTTCCCGATCCGCATTAGGTTCAATCGTCCATCACGCAAGGAAGATTCTATGAAAAACCTGCCATTTCGGGGCCTGCTTTCGGGTTTGCTCCTGCTTTCCGTTGCCACCCTTTCGCGTGCCGAGCCTGGGGACGCCCAGAAGATGATGGACAAGACCTTCCAGACCAGCAAAGGCGCCTTGAAGTACCTCTTGTTCATACCCAAGGGCTATGTCGCGACGCAGAAATATCCCTTGGTGGTTTCCTTGCGCGGCGCGGGCAACACTTATACCGGCGCCACCAATGACAACGATCAGGCCCATCCCTGGATCGAAGACAGCATCCAGACCCGCGTTCCGCATTTCATCATGGTCCCCGAAACCAATGAGGGGAGTTGGGGCGGCCCGATCGGTGGGGGCAACTCCAACGGCATCTTGTCGGGTCCGGCGACGGCCGTTATCGAGGGCATCGAGGATCTGAAGAAGCAATATTCCCTGGACACGAACCGTTTCATCATCACCGGTTTTTCCATCGGCGGGACGGGCACGTACCATTTGATAGAGATCAAATACAACTACTGGGCCGCGGCCGTGCCCGCCTCGGCAGGGCCCGACACCACCAAATTGGCGACCATCTCCAAGACGCCCATCTGGCATCATCAGGGGAGCTTGGACAACAATGCCGGCGCCGGCCGGCGCATGGCCCTGGGACTGGAAAACCGCGGATACAAGGTCGTGCGGATGGTCTGCGACTACACCATCAATACTTCCTCCGGCTGGCGCACGGCAGTCCAGGGCGGCGCCAAACCCGAAGACATCATCTTCAAGAATGCCAAAGCCCCGGTCACCGTGGATTCCCTCCGCCGCGCCATCGCCGCCGGC
>JBDSWM010000382.1:0-16872 GCA_039926685.1 Fibrobacteria bacterium
AGGATAAGGACGGGAACATGGGCTTTGTCCGTTCTTTCAAGCCGAAAAAGGGATCCAATACCAATATCATCGTGCGCATGTCGCGTGAAATCGACGGCAAGGATGCCGTGATGGAAGGCGGACCAAACGAAGGTAACACCACGGGTTTGGGCGAGAAAATCCTGAAATCGAGCCCTTAATCCTCGCATTCACTCCGTCGCTGCGGAATCCCCCTTCCCACCCTTGAGAAGGTTGAAATAAGGCATGCGAACCATCGCGAAAATCGTCGGCTTTTTCGCCGGCTCCCTGCTTTTGGTTTCTTTGTTGATCTTCAGCATCATCCACCTGACGCCCGGCGACATCGCCGAGATCCATAATCTTTCACCGAGCACGGCCCATCAGCTGCATCTGGATCGGCCCCTGGCCGTGCAATACTTCCTTTGGCTAAAGGGCTGTATGGTCCTGGATTTCGGCATTTCCATGGTGAATGGGGCCAAGGTTTCCAGTCAAATCGCCCAATACGCGCCGCCGACCTTGTTGCTGACCTTCGGATCGCTTTTCCTTTCCCTGCTGGTTTCCATCCCCTTAGGAGTTTACCGCGGCCTCCGCCCGGTCTCGCCTCTGGGCAAGGTCATCAGCCTGGCCGTGTACACCCTTTCCTCCATCCCCGTGTTCGTGCTCGGCTATATCGTACTGGCGATCGTTTTCGGAGTGTTCCACTTCTACGTGACCACCCCGCCGGACGGTCCTTTCCGGTTCTGGCCTTATCTCAGCTATTATTCGCTGCCGATTTTCGTGCTGGCGGTGGGCAACGGAACCATCGGCGAATTCGTGCGCTTTATCTCCCTGGAAGTCCAGAACGTCAACAGCGCCATGTTCATCAAAGCCGCGCGCGCGCGCGGAAGCCGGCTCTGGAAGCATTTCTTCCGATCGATGCTGCTGCCCATCTTCAATATCGTCGTTACAAACATGGCGGTGCTGTTGGGGGGGCTGGTGGTGGTGGAGCGCATCTTCAACTTCCATGGCTTGGGATGGCTGAGCTGGGAGGCGACGCTGAAGCGGGATTTTTCCGTCATCATGGGGATCACCCTGACGATGGCTTTCCTCATACGCGTATTCATGTTGGCCAACGATCTGCTGGCGGTCTGGCTCGATCCCAGGATGCGCGAATGAAAGGCACCGCTTTCTACCGGTTTCTCAAGCAACCGGGGGGATACCGCATCGTCTCGGGCTGGCTGATCGTCGGGTTATTGGCCCTGGCCACCTCGACCGGCAGCGTGTGGACCGATTATGGGCCTGAAGAGTTGGATCTGGACCATCTGCTTTCGCCCCCTTCCGTGGGATGGCTGAAAAGACTGTTGGCTACGGAGGAAGGCTTGCGCATGCAGGCGCGCAACCAGGCAGGCGGGCGAGGGGATTCCGGAACCAGGCCTCTGAATTCGGATGACGAGGATCTGGATTTTCTCCAGGGGGATTCCGGCGAAGGCGCGCAGGCCGCGCCGGATATCGGTGCAGGCGCCGAGGAAGCCGCAAAAGGCCATGGCGATTCCGGAGCCGTCGGCGGAGCCGCGGGAACTGGCGGATACGGGCAGGATGCCAAGCATACCAACAAGCCGCATCTACTGGGCACCGATAAGAACGGTCGGGACATGCTGGCCTTGCTGATCGCGGGCGCACGCACTTGCTTTCTCCCGGGGTTGGTGACCTGCGCTTTCGCATTGGGACTGGGCGTCCCTCTGGGGCTGTTCGCCGGATATTACGGCGGCCGGGTGAGGAAAATCGTTGGCACATTCAATAGCACCATCCTGTCCTTGCCGCGGCTGGTCCTGATCCTGGTGGTGATTTGCGCCTTGGAGCCGAATGTCTATTACACCATGGGAGTCTTGGGGGGGACTTTGATCCCGCGCGTCTCGGAACTGATAGCCACCCGCGTCCGCATCCTTTCCAATACCGGATTCATCCTGGCGGCCAAGGAGGCCGCCCTCAGCGATTTCAAGATCCTGTACCGCCATCTTTTCTGGTACCAGAACCGCGCGGTTTTCTTCATCCAGTTCTCCCTGATCATGGCGGAATCGATCCTGGTGGAAACCACCTTGAGCTATCTGCAATTCGGCACCAAGCCTCCGGAGGTCTCCTGGGGCAACATCATCGAAGGCAGCCAGATGTCCTTCTTCAGCGGATTTTACTGGATCACGTTCTTCCCCGCAGTGGCCATCATCCTGGCCATCCTGGGGTTCTTCTATTTGGGCGATGGATTGAACGCAAGGCTGGCATACCGTGAAGGAAGGTGAAGCACCTTTGGCAGATGAAGCCAATGGAGGCGGAGCCCCCTTGCTGTCCATCCGCGATCTCTGCATCTGGTTCGGCGGCGGCGGCAAATACCTGAAGGCCGTCAACCACGCTTCATTGGAAGTGGGGCGCGGCGAAATCGTCGGGTTGATCGGTCAATCGGGAAGCGGCAAAACCACCTTGGCTATGGCCCTATTGGGGTTGGTGAAAGGCTATCCAGGGCTTTGGTCCGGGACGGCGATACTGGACGGCCAAAGCCTGCTGCCGGACATGGGCCAGCTCATCACCCGCAAGGGCGGGATCGTCGAGAAGCGCTATATCCCTTTCCAGCGGGCGCATCGCCGCCAATTGCACGGCGTCCTGGGCCGCGAAATAGCCACCATTTTCCAGGAACCCAAGGCGTCCTTGGATCCCTTCTATACCGTGGGCGAGCATATGCTTGAGGCCTTGGAGCGGAACCATGAACGGCATGGGGACGCCTCCCGCTCCGGCCCGAAGACGGTTCCGCGGCCGGGAAAAGTCGATCTTAAATCCATCGGTCTCGGGCTGTTGAAAGACGTGGGTCTGGTGGATGCGGAAAACCTGTGGGGACTGTATCCTCATGAGATCAGCGGGGGTATGGCGCAACGCGTGATGATCTCCATGGCGCTGTGCGCCAAACCCAAGTTGCTGATCGCGGACGAGCCATCCACTTCCCTGGACGTGACCACCCAGGCCAAGCTGCTGCAATTGTTCCTGAGCCTGCGCGAAAAACACGGGCTATCCATCATCATCATCTCCCATGATATCGGGGTGATCCAGGAAATCAGCTCCCGCATCTATGTGATGCACCGCGGATCGGTGGTGGAGACCGGGTCTTCGGCGACCGTTTTGACCTCGCCCAAGCATCCCTATACCGCATCCTTGCTGGACTCGTTTTCCCGCTTCGGGCAGAAGTTGCCGCTGCCGCCATCCGATCCGGACGCGGGCGCAGGCTGCGCGTACCGGGATATGTGCGCCGCGTATCGGGGTAGCCTGGCACCCCATGAGAGGGCCCGTTGCGAGGCGGAGAAGCCGGCGGGGCAAGCGGAAAGCCTGGCCACCCGGGACTCGGCCGGCATGGGCGGAGATGCCCGCGCCAACTGGTCCAGATGCCATTTCCGTACCCTGACCAAGGCTCATGGCCCCGGCACGCCTTCTACATACAATCTGGAGCGATTGGAGAGGGATACGGGCGCAGGCGGGAACATCGTCGAGGTGCGGGGGTTGCGCAAGCGTTATTCCCAAGGTACCCGCTCCTTCCTGGCCCTGAACGACATTTCGCTCTCCATACCCCTGGGAGGGACCTACGGCCTGGTGGGGGAGAGCGGATCGGGCAAATCCACCTTGGGACTGTCCCTGATGGCGCTGCAGGAGGTGGACGCCGGAGAGATCCTCTACAAGGGCGAAGACATACTGAAGCAAGGCAAGGCCCGCATGCGGGTCCTGAGGCGGGAGATCCGCATGCTCTTCCAGCATCCGGAAGGCGTCCTCAACAGCGGCATGACCATTGAAAGCATCCTGGCCGAAGGCCTGGAGCGGGAAGGGGGCTCGGATGCGGCGGGAAAGAAGCGGCGCGTATCGGAAGCCTTGGAGCAGGTGCGTTTGGATCCCGGCCATGGCGCGCGTTATCCCAGCAATCTGAGTTCGGGGGAAAAGCAGCGCGTCACCATCGCCAGGGCGCTGATCACCAAGCCGGCTTTCCTGGTCTGCGATGAGCCCGTGGCCAGCTTGGATCTGGCGATCCAGAGCCAGGTAATGTCCTTGCTCAAGGAATTCCAACGGCATTTGGGGCTGTCATACCTGTTCATCTCCCACAACCTGGCTTTGGTCAAGATCCTGGCGCATCGCATCGGCGTCATGTACATGGGATATCTGGTGGAAGAGGCGCGCGTGGAGCATTTCACCGTGAAGGGCGTGCGGCACCCGTATACGCGCCTGTTGCTGGCATCCACGCCCAGCCTGGACCCGGAAGTCCGCAAAGTGCTTGCGGCCTATCCGGACGTTGAGCCGGTGAGACTGGAAGGCGGCTGCCCCTTCCGCAATCGGTGCCCCGTGTATCTGGCGAATGGCGCCAAGGTCTGCGAATCGACCATGCCGCCCTTGCTGGAAATCTCCCCCGGGGAACGGGTTGCCTGCCATTTCCCCCTCGGGGCATGATCTCGCCGGTTCCAGGATGGAAATGAGGGCATAAAAAAAGCGCCGCGAATGCGGCGCTTTCCTTTATTTGGCGAAACCGGGACCGGAGGCTGCGAGCCTCCCGGTTCCGGACAGCGGATCACATGTCCTGGATGAAGTCGTTCACATCCTGGACCCGGTTGAGGTCGATCTTGAGATTGGTGATATCATCGCTTTTGAAATGGGTTTCCCGGATGGGGGCGCCTGCCTTATGGGAGGCGCGGGCCTCCGCGGGCTTCACGATCAACGACGTGTGGCTCTTGGTGTTTTCACGGGCATTGATGTTCTTGAGTATGCCCTGGACGGTAGTCATTTGCAGGTTACCCTGGATCTTCTCAATCTCGCTTTCGTCGATTTCGAAGGTTTTCCCGTAGTAGTACATCAGGGCGGAATTGCAGGACGGGCAGTTGAGGACGATCATATACGCCTCCGAACCCAAGAAGAGTTCGCTAACCTCTTTGCAGTGCGGACATTTGACGTAAAGGGGTTTCATATTCGCTCCTGACTCCTTATGGGGAAAATACAAAGTTACAGGGCACTTCCTATAGTTAAGTCTATTGCTTAGCTTACAACGTGTCAAGTGGAATTATCGCGGGGAGGGGATATTCCGCTCCCATCTGCGGCTGAAGCACCGGCCTCCAAGGCCCATCCATACGGGCTTCCGGGCCGGACCGCCTTCCAATCACTCTATGATCGCGAAAGCCACCGCGTATTCACCTTGATGGGATATCGAGACAAGACAACGGGTTGCGCCGAGAGTGATCAGCTTTTCGCGCGCGGGACCGATAAGGGTGGCCTCAGGCGCGCCGGAGGCGGCAGGCAGTATCTCGATTTGACCCCATCCTAACCCCTGGCTCCATCCGGTCCCCAAGGCTTTCAGGATGGCTTCCTTGGCGGCGAAGCGCCCGGCTATCCTCTCTTCGCGATCCGCGTAGCGTGAGCAGTATTCTGTTTCGGGAGCGGTTAAGAGCCGGGCGACGGCGTCAGGGCTTAATTTTCTTATCCTTTCGATGTGGCAGATATCCGTTCCGATGCCTATGATCATCATATCTCCCGGGTGGATTCGCGCCTTATCCCCAAAGGTTCCGCTAATACCTTATACAGCGGGAATGGAGTCTTTTGGGGATGAGCGGACCCGATTCCAAATTAGCATTTTTGCTGGAGGCGGGCTCCTTGGCCGTTCTCAAGGCCATTTGCGGCGATCCGCGCGATGATCTCGCGCTTTCCGGTTCGCGGGAACTGCGCGCTTTTCCCGCCCCGCAGCGCTTCGCATTGCTGGAACAGCGCAAGCTGCGGGCGAAAGCGGCGCGCAAATGCCCGCTGGCCGCGGATATGCTTTTCACGGCGCTGGGCTTGGAGCAGCTGACGCATTCCGAACTCGCCGCATACAAGGCCTCCAAGCTTCCCGGCGATATCCGCACGGTGGCGGATTTATGCTGCGGCCTGGGCGGGGATTCATTGTACTTGCCTGAACGCATGCGCGTGACAGGCATCGATTACTCCCTGGAAACCTTGCGCGCCTATCGCCATAACGTAAAACTTCGCCGCGGCTGCGATGCCGTGTTGGCGGATGTCACCGCGGCGCCCGTGCGAGCGGAAGTGGCCCTTCTCGATCCGGCGCGCCGGGCCTCCGGGCGCTCCGATCGCTGGCAGGATCAGGATATGTCACCGAGTTGGGACGCCATGGAACGCATGGTCGGCCGCTACGACGGCATGGCCATAAAATTGGGCCCCGGAATCGCCTTTCCAGAGTTCCTCGAATCTTATGAGTGGGAGTATTTGGGGCTGAGGGATGAATGCCTGGAAGCGGTGGTGTGGACCGGCCGGTTGGGAAGGCCGGGAATGGTGCGGGCGGTGGAGTTGCCGGGCGGCGAGTCCATCGAAGCCTTGCGCACGGATTTGCAGGATACATTCGGGGAGGCGGGAGCCCCCAGCGCCTATCTGTACGAACCCGTGAAATCGGTGGTGCGCGCCCATCTTTTCGGCGTGCTGGCCGCGCGGTTAAGGCTTTGGCAAATCGATCCGCGCATCGCTTACCTTACCGGAACCGAATTGGTGCGGCATCCATTGTTGAAAGCCTATAAAATCGAGCGCGAACTGCCCTATGATAATAAGGCCATCAAGGAATTCCTGCGTAAGGAAGAGGTCGGCAGGTTGGAAATAAAGAAGCGGGGCGTGAATCTGATCCCCGAGGAATTCCGGGCCGGATTGCGGCTGGCGGGGGCGAACGAAGGCACCTTGATATTCACCAAGGCCATGGATCGCAAAACGGTGTTCTGGACCAAGCCGGTGAGCAAGGAAAAGCCGGCGGGCTAGTCGTCGACCAGGAAGGTGGTCTGGCCCACCGTAAAACTCTCGCCCGGGTGCAAAATGGCGCTGGGTACGCGCTCTCCGGCTACGGTCATGCCGTTGGTCGAGCCCAAATCGATAATGGTGATGGTGCCGTCCCCGACCACGTCGATGGACAGGTGTTTCCGCGAGATATGCGGATCGGGTACGAAAACATCGCAACTTTGATCACGCCCGACAATGTTCATGCCGACTTTCAGGGGGAATTTTACGTTGTTGTGAACGAGAAAGGGCATAGATCCTGCGACTATGGGTACATTCTATTCTTCATACGGGCGTAATTCCTTGATGCCGGAAAGTACGGGCCGATCCGCCGCGCCCCGAAATGGGCCGATTAAGCTTAAAACTTAGTAAAAAACGCTTGCCGCTTTGACCTTTGCGCCTTCCATATCATAAAATCCAATGGTATCCCAAATCAGCGCCGGCATCGGCGCAGTATCGCAAAGTTCACTTGCTTATGGCATATTCAGATAAACCGTTGATATTGGTGGTAGTGGATTCCCGCGTCCTCGCCAAGGTGATCGAACAAAGATTGTCGCCTTTCTTTACCGTGGAAATCGCGCATGATGGCGATGAGGCAATCCGGCAGATAGAAGGCGCCAATACCTTTTCGGCGGTGGCCTTGGATTTGGTGCTGCCCAAAGCGGATGGATTCGAAGTGCTCCGCCGCTTGCGTAAAAGCGGCAAGCTCATACCCGTCGTAGTCATCACCGCCAAGCCAAGGGAAGCGGTGGAGGAGCAAGTCTGCGAGTTCGGAGTGGAAGCGATTCTTTCCAAGCCTCTCGATTTCGGGATCCTGGTGGACAGCCTGCTGCAGACCATCGCCAAAAGCACCGCGACCCAGATGCAAGAGGCGGAGACGAACTCCGCTACCGGCAAAAAGTATCCTTTCAGGATCGTTAAGAAATGCTGTTACATATGCGGCTATGAGAATGTCCGCGCCTTCCTTCCCGTGAAGGAAGGTTTCAACGAAGACTGGAGCCGCGGTTCCTTCCCGCTCTACCATAGCCGCAATGGGTATGAAGAGTGGGATTTGCTGAAGACCATGGTGACCGTCTGCCCTTATTGCTTCTTCGCCTCGGCCGATGACACGGATTTCGGCGAGAGCAAGGACGCCCTCTATCCGTACAGCGAAGAGTCCAAGAAAATCATGACTCGTTCCCTCTCCATCCGCAAACGCCTGGTTCCCGAGGCGCTGGACGTGGATCCGCGCTTCGACACTCCCCATCGCGACCGGGACACGGTGCTGCTCACCTTCGTGCTTGCGGAGAAATGCAGCAATGGACTGATCCTCGCCGGAAAGCCGGGGGCCTATTGCCAGGCGGCGATCTTCACCACCTTGCAAGGCGCGTTGAACTTCTCCTCGGCCGAAAAATATTACCGGGAAGGCCTGACCAGCTTCGAGAACCAGCTTAAGCACAAAGAGACGCCGCGGCGGGTGCTGGTATGCACCTATTTCTTCTGCATCGTCCTCAATATGCTGCTCAACCGCACTGTGGTGGGTCGGGACATCATGAAAAAAGTCGAGGAGCTGTACGCGGATGCGCGTTATGAGGAGATCAGCGAGGAAGAACGCGAGTGGTTGCTCCGCATCAATCTGCTCTGGAAAAACGGCTGCGGATCGGGAGCTCCCAGGGAAATCGCGTGATCGCAAAACCGTGGTCCGACCGGGCGCCGGTACGGCCGCGAACCTTGATCATCCACGCTTCCAATCAGGAAACGGGCGGCGCGGAAACGAGCTTGCTGGCCGCCGTGGCGGCAGCCGCCGGCGGTGATCCGGTCCGGAAACCCTTATTCCTGCTGCCAGGTGAGGGAACCCTTTCCCGCGCAGTCGCGGAGCGAGGCTGGGATTCTCGCATCCTGCCTTGGCCCTATGGCCTGGGGCGCCTGACCCAGAGCCGTTGGTATGCGCTTCCATTGGTCTTGCCCGGCTTGTTTCCCTACTTGTTCAGGCTGTACCGGTATAGCCGGGACGCGGACTCCGTATGGTCGAGCGGACTGAAAAGCCATTGCGCCTGCCTGCTGCTTTCGCCCTGGCTGCGTTCCCGCGTGACCTTCGATGTGCGCGATTTCATCCGGCCCGTAAAATTGCGGATGGCTTTAGCTTGGGCGGCGCGCCGTTTCGGGTGCCGCATCGTCGCCAACAGCCAAGCCGTGGCGCGTGATTTCCCCGGGGCCCTGGTCCGTTATCCGCAAGTGGAATTGCTCCGCCCCGCCGTCGACCGCCGCGATGCGCTCCCCGACGGGCGGCGCATCATCGCGCATCTGGGCTATTTCGCGCCCTATAAGGGCCAGGATCTTTTCCTGGAATGCGCGCGCAAGTTGCTCGACGCGGGCATGGACGCGGAGTTTTGGATCATCGGGGATGTGATATATCCCGCGGAATCCTACCATCGCTACCGGGAGCGGGTGTACGCTCTGGCCGGGAGCTTGAGGCTGTCGTCCCGGGTGCGCTTCCTGGGCCGCGTGGAAAGCGGGGAGAAGGTGCAAGCGTTGTTGGAGCGGACGCATCTCTTGCTGCATTGCACGCGTGAGCCGGAACCCTTCGGGCGGGTGGTGATGGAAGCGTTGCTGTGCGGATGCGAAGTCATTTGCCATCGCGCAAGCGGGGTGGTGGAGGTTGCGGGGGCGGGAAGCCAATACCCCGCTTGGATGCTGCCATTGGGGGAGGTATTGGGTGCGGACTATGTGCGCGTCAATCCGCTCGTTAATCCCCGCCTCGCGATCGATACGCGAAGAACGGCCAGCGGTTGAAAATTTAGCCTGATTTCAGCGGCATTTCGCGTCCTTCGCCTGTACCTTTAAGGCCAGGAGGGTCGAGCAATTTCCACACGAACCAGTTTATCCGCTTTATTCTCTTTTTTGCTCTCTTTCCTTCCGGTGTCGGGGCAACAAAGGCTCACCATCCTCGACTCAGCCTTGGTTTCCAAGGTCTGGTCCGGCCATCCGGTGGATTTCTCCCTGCTCGGCAATGCCAACGATACGATTTACGCCTCCTATTACGATAGCAGTGAATACATGACTGTAGCCATGCGGCCGCCGGGCGCTGGTTCCTCCTGGAAATACAAAAAGCTGACTTCCCAGTTGGGTTGGGACAGCCACAACTATGTTACCGCCGCTTTGGACGGGCAGAATCTGCTGCATGTGAGCGGCAATATGCATGTGGGGAGCCTGGTGTATTTCCGTTCCGCGCTTCCGGGTGACATCGGAAGCCTGCAACAGATCGCCTCCATGGTCGGCACGCAGGAAAACTCGATGACTTATCCCGTGTTCCTGAACGGTACCGGGAACGAGATGCTGTACCTGTATCGCGATGGCGGGAGCGGCAACGGCAATGAATACATAAATCGCTGGAATCCGGGATCCAAGACCTGGAACCGGTTGTTGGGAACCGCGCTGTTCGACGGCCAGGGCCAGCGCAACGCCTATCTGGGGGCGCCCAACGCCGGACCGGTCACGGGACCGGACGGGTACTACCATCTTTTTTGGTTTTGGCGCGAGACCACCGATGCATCCACCACGCATGACGTATGCTATATGCGGACGAAGAACCTGACGCAATGGCAGACCGCATCCGGAACGGCGCTGGCATTGCCTGTCACTTCCACCACCACCGGAACCATCATCGATACCATTCCCGAGCATGGCGGCGTGATCAACCGCGGTCAAATCAGTTTCGACGCCCAGGGCCGGCCCATCATCTCCTACCATAAATTCGATGCGAGCCCCAATGGCTATACGCAGATTTACAACACCCGTTTGGAAAACGGGAAATGGGTGGCGCATCAAACCAGCAAGTGGGCGTACAAATGGAATTTCGGCGGCAACGGGACCTTGGTGTTGCAAGTGCAATTCGGCCCGGTTGTCTTGAATCCCAACGGGACATTGACCCAATGGTTCTACCATTATACCGGCGCCGCCGGTCCGGTGGAGACGGGATATTGGGTCTTGGATCCGGTCACCTTGCAGCCCACGCAAACGCTTCCGGATGCCTATTGGCCGGCCCATCTCGAAACCGCGCGCAACCCGGGCATGCAAGTGAATTGGGCGCAGGTTCCATCCAAAGTCGATCCTGGGACGGTTTATGCGTTGCGTTGGGAGACCATGCCCAACAATCAGGATCTGCCGCGCACGCCGGTGCCGGCGGCCACGCAGCTGATGTGGTACAAGCTGCGGGACCCGAACGCCAGTACCTCGGTCTTTCGTCGGACCTCGGATTCCAAGCGCCAGGCAAAGCCCGGAAGGGCTTACATCGGGACCGGTGTCGGTTGGCGGGGCGGCCGATACTGGACCAACGGCGCCCTGCAGCGAACCGGTTCTAACTGAAAAAAGCCTTCTTCGTCGTCTTCCAGTTTCCCGCCGCCAATCCGAGCATACGCGTATAGCCGATCAGTTTGGCCGGCATGGAGAGATCCCCTTTGACCATGCTTCGGAAGATGCGGTAGAAGGCGGTTTGCGCCGGCAGCGGCAGGTCCACCACGAAATCGCGGATGCGCATCTGATAGCGATGGTTCTTGCCGAATTGGGCCCAGCAGTCCTGCTGATATCGCATCAGGAATGCCTTGGACAGGTCTCCCGCCTTGAAGCCCGCATCGATCCAATTGGAGGCGATTTCGGCGCCCAGGATGCCGCTTATGATGCCGCCCCCGGTCAGGGGATTGGTGTGATGGGCCGCGTCCCCGCACAGAAGGAAACGATCCGCCACGTATTCTTGCAGGTTGCCGCTTACGGGAACCGCCCCGCCGTGGACTTTCAGAACCTTGGCTCCGGGATAGAGACGGTCCTTGTATTCCATGCTCAGATCGAACATGTTTTTTTCACCCAGCTTGGGGGTGAGCACGCCGGAGCCGAGGTTTATCACCTTGGACTTGACCTTGGGGAACACCCAGACATAACCCTTGTTGACGGACTCATGGCCCTGCCAGAAGGTGAGATGGTTGGGATTGGCATCCATGGCGTCCACGCGCAATTCGATGGCGGAGCAAACCTGCGGGGGCAATTGGCGGGTTTTAAGGCCCACCCAGCGGCCGCTCAGGCTTTCCGCCCCGTCCGCTCCCACCACCAATTTGGCGGTGATGACGGAGGCAGCCTTGGTGATCTCGTCCACCATGGCCAGTTCGCGCAAGCCGTCCTTGGCGGGAGCGATGCCCTCCACGCGCGTGTTCACGCACAATTCCGCGCCGGCGCGCACGGCTTGGCTGGCCACATCCTGGTCGAACAAGGCGCGATCGATCATGAGCCCCACATCGGGTTTGTCGTAGCGGACGGAAACGCCGCCGGGACCGTGCAGGATGACGCCGTTCAGATCCGTTTCGATGTAATCCTCGTTGACGTCCATGAAGCGGGACAGGCGCGCTCGCCGGCCCGTGGCTTCGCCGCAGCGCACGGGGACGCCCACCACCGGGCGCTTCTCCACCAGCAGGACCTGATAGCCTTTGGACGCGAGGTTGCGCGCGCACAGGCTTCCGGAGGGGCCCGCGCCGATGACTACGACGTCATAGTTTCGACTTTTCAATCGAAAGCGCTCCTACCGGGCAGAATCGCACGCAAATGGTGCAGTATGTGCATTTGTCCTGGAAAACCTGCAGGTCCACGCCGAACATATCCAGAGCCAAATCGGGGCAGGTCCCCACGCAACCGGCGCAGGAAATGCATTTGTCCCGATCCAGGAGCAGGGTTTTGTTCGGTTTTTTGGAGACAGTGGACATGCTTGGCCAGGCTGAAGATGTCGAAAACGAGCTAAAATAGTACAAAAATTTGTACCCAGCCATTACCGCAACGGGGCCACGCCCCTTACGTTCGCGGGGGCCGGCCCAATGAATTAGCTATATTTCCCCCGGCCTTGTAAATCCCTGGCAAGCCATGCTTTGGGCATGGTTGCATGGTTGTAATTGCTGGTCCTACCCGAATTTCCAGACCGGCAGCCCCCTATCATGGCTGCCGCAGTCTTCCCTGAACGGATGTAAATGAGAAAATCCCAATTGCTCGGCGAACTGGAGAAAATCCTCCCCTTCGTCAAGAACCCCGGTAAATACATAGGCGGGGAGAACAACCAGGTGGTCAAGGATCCAGCCACGCTCACCGCGGACATGGTGCTGCTGTTCCCGGACGCCTATGAACTGGGGATGTCGCATAACGGCACCAAGGTGCTCTACCATATCCTCAACCGCGAACCGGACCTGGCCGCCGAGCGCGCTTTCGCTCCCATGCCGGACATGGCCGAGAAGCTTCGCGAGCATGGCGTTCCGCTCTACGCCTTGGAATCCTACCGTCCCATCTCCGAATTCAAGGCCATAGGGATTTCCCTGCAAACCGAGTTGAACTATACCAATGTGCCTTATGTACTGGAACTGGGCGGGGTGGCCGCTTTCAGCAAGGACCGCGGCGAGGACGATGCCTTTGTGATCGGCGGCGGCCCTTGCATGGCCAATCCGGAACCGGTGGCCGACTTCTTCGATTTGTTCGTGATCGGCGACGGGGAAATCCTGGCGGTGGAAGTGCTGCGCTGTATCGGGCGCGGCCGCAAATCCGGATTGAGCCGCGAGGCCATCCTGCGGGAGCTGTCGGGGTTGAAGGGCGTTTACGTTCCCCGCTTCCTGGAGGTGGTGGAAAGCCCGTTGGGTGAAACCGTACCTGCCATCGATGGATCGCAAGGCCCTTACCTGCGCGCCAAGAGCGTGCAGCGCGCCTGGGTGGAAGTGTTGAACAAGGACGATTATCCCGTCAAGAATCTGGTGCCGCATGTGAAGCTGGTGCATGATCGCTTCTCAGTGGAAGTGATGCGCGGCTGCACGCAAGGCTGCCGTTTCTGCCAGGCTGGGTATTGGTACCGCCCTAACCGCGAATTGAACGCCGATGCGGTGGTGGAGATTTCCCGCGCCGGCCTGGAGGCCACGGGCGAAACCGAATTGGGGCTGCTGTCCCTCTCCACGGCGGACTATGGGCCGGTGGAAAAAGTTCTGGATGCGCTCATCGATCAGGATGATTTCGAGGACATCAGCGTATCGCTGCCGTCACTGCGCGCCAACAGCTTCGGGCAGGGCCTTGCCCGCAAGGCCGCGGCCTTGAACGGCGGCAAAAGCGCGACCTTCGCGCCTGAGACCGGATCGGAACGCCTGCGTAAGATGATCAACAAGACCATCAGCGACAAGGACATGTACGAAGCGGCCGAGAGCGTGTTCGCCAACGGGTTCCACAACATCAAGCTCTACACCATGGTGGGGTTGCCCACCGAGAACCTGGACGATATGCGCGCCTTCTGTGGCCTGATCGACAATCTTAACGATATCGGCCAGAAGTACGGCAAGAAGAACACCGTGCATGCGAGCATCGGCATCCTGGTGCCCAAGCCTTTCACGCCCATGCAATGGGTGCCGTTCATGGACGAGGAGAAGGTCAACGAGCATATCCGCTTCGTGCGCGAGGCCTTCAAGTACGTGCGCAGCGTGCGCATCAGCTGGTCCGACTACGGTTTGGCGCATGTGGAAAGCTTCTACTCGCGCGCGGACCGCAAGGTATCCGGAATGATCTACAAGGCCTACAAGCATGGCCAGGTTTTCGAGTCCTTCGGCGAGCATTTCAAATACGATGGATGGAAGGCACTGTGGGCGGAAAGCGGGTATCCCCAGGATCGCATGTTCCGCGAGCGGGCCCTGGACGAGGTTTTTCCCTGGGACTTCATCCATGCGGGTGCCAACAAAGGCTTCCTCAAGAACGAATACAAGAAGATGCTGAAAGAGGACAGCGCCCCGGTGCCGGATTGCAAATGGGGCGATTGCCAGAAATGCGGCATCCCGGGCAACGGGCAGGATACCAAGCTTTCGCCGATGCCGGAGAAATACGCGGCCGTGAGCCGGACTCCCGAGGAGATAAAGTCCTTGGCTGCGGCGCGCAAGCAGCGCCGCTCGGGGGTGTTCGCCTACCATCTTGTTTACAAGAAGTCCGGGCTTTCCCGCTATATCGCGCATCAAAACACCTTGGATCTGTTCGAGCGAGGCTTCCGCAGGCTCAAGCTCAAGCTGAACTATTCCGAAGGTTTCAGCCCGCGCCCCATCATCCGCAACACCGGCGCGCTGCCCTTGGGGTTGGAGTCGCGCAAGGAACTGCTGGTGATCGAATTGCGAGAGCGCTTGTCGGGCGACCTGGGGGAATACTGCAAGCTGTTGAGCGCCGTGCTGCCCGCGGGCATGGAAGTGATCGGCCTCAGCGAGGTCCCCAAATCGCGCATGCCGCATGTAGCGGACATCACCTACCGCTCGGGCAGTTTCCCCGGCGGCCTGAGCGCGCTGCAAGAAGGGCTGCGCCGCTTCGAGTCCGGCTCCTATCAGCGCATGCAGCGCAGCCGCGACAAGGATATCGACCTCGCCGACGAGATCCAGAAGGTATGGCTGGAGAACGGAGAGCTCTGCATCGTCGCGAAAACGCATGCCAGCGGATCCTCCATCAGCCCTTATCTGGCATTCGCCGGATTGCTGGAAACCGATGAGAAAACCTTGCGCAGCACCCCGATTTACAAGGACGATTTCACTTTGGAAAGGACGGCGGGACGATGAGCGAATCCCCCAAGAACTCCGGGCCCGCGGAACTGAAGCAGAGCATCGAACGCCTGGACGCGATGTTGGCCGCGGAAACGGTCGAGGAGAAAATCCGCGCCGGCATGGGCATCCGCCTGGCTCTGGGCATGGCCCACGAACTGAAAACCGGCAAACCCCTGGGCGCGGATACGGCAGACCTGGTCGCCGAATGGGCCGCCCATTTCGGGCAGGATTCCGTGGACGCGGCCGTGCGCATCGCGCGCGAATTCCTCATCAAGCCCGAATCCATGCGCGCCACCTTGGGGCGCAAGCTGGGCCTGGAAAAAGGCGATGACGATTCCGAGGACGGGGAAGAGTTGGCGAACCTGGAAGACGGCATGCTTTCCGAAGAGGACGATGCGGGTGAAGACGCCTACCCTGGACGGGCGGGGGAAACCGCAGGGTGACGGAACGCTTCGCGTCCATCGATATCGGAACCAATTCCGCTTTGCTCCTGATCGCGGAAAAATGCGCGCTAACCACCCACTCCGGGATCCCCGGCGGCGGATCCCTGCATGCCGCCTCGCAAATGATCGCGGTACCGCGCGTGGGACGAAACCTGGCAGTTACGGGTCGGATTTCCGACGAATCCTTCCTCGCGCTCAGCGAGGCTTTGGAGGCTTTCCTGGCCGAAATCGAACGCCACGGGGCCCGTCTTATCGGGGCCGTGGCCACGCAGGCTTTCCGCATCGCGGCGAATGGGCCGGAATTGCTGTCCCGGGTTTCCGAAATGCTGGGCTGCCAGGCCCGCATCATAGCCGGGAAAGAAGAGTCGCGCCTGGGTTACCTGGCCGTGGCGGATCTTTATCCTCCCGGAAAAGAGGGCGGCGGCGCGGATATGGCGGTCCTGGATATCGGCGGGGGTAGCACGGAGGTCACTCGCGCCGAAGGTGGGGAATCCATCCCCATCGGCGCCGTGAATCTGCTGGAGGCGGTGCGCTTCACCGGGGCGCATTCGGATTTCGGTCCGGACGCGGCTGCGTGCCGGGTCAAAGCGGCCGCGGCCTTCCGCGGGAAATTCACGGATTGGCGGAAGGATACGGAAGTCATCGTGGTGGGGGGCACGGCCACTGCCTTGGCCATGCTGGAATTGCGGCTTCCCGGTTTCGATTCGGAGGCCATCGAAGGCTTGGCCATCTCTTCCTCCCGGGTCAGCGCGACCATCGACTTGCTGGCCAGCCGGTCCGAGTCGGCCAAGCTGGCCTTGCCGGGAATGGAAAAAAGCCGCGCGGATATCCTTATGCCGGGGCTTTGCATCCTGGAGGCGGCGCTGGCCGGGATAGGCGCGCAGCGTCTGCGGGTTTCCGATCGGGGAGTGCGGTACGGCGTGATAATCGATAGTCTGGGCCAGAATGAAAAGGATTGAAAAGTGAGAATCAACCGTTATCTGGCCTTGTGCGGCTTCGGCAGCCGGCGCGCCGTGGAGGACCTGATCCGGGGCGGCGCGGTATCCATCGACGGGGAAATCATCTATGACCTGGCCCGT
>JBDSWM010000383.1:0-3757 GCA_039926685.1 Fibrobacteria bacterium
CAATCTCGCCGCCTGCATAGACCCCGTCCCGGCCTGCGCGGCCTATGGATCGGATGGCGCCAGGGTGGCGAAGTCGCTGGGATTCGAGGTCACGGGCTGCGACAGATCCGCGGTGGGAAAACGCTCCACCGTGAAATTCTTCGCGGACAATATCGGCAGGGAAATCCTCCTCCCTTCCGGTACCGTGGGAGACGAAGGATGGTTCGCGCCCAGCTCGGTGCGCACCGCTTGGAAAAGCGCCGGCCCGGAAATCGGCGACGGCTTGCGCAATTATGTGGCCGCCGGACCGGGGCTGGGAAGCGCCGATTCCAAGGGGAACCTGGAAACGTTGCTCGATATGGTCCCCGATCTCGTTCCCTTGCGGGCCATCGGCCTCGACCGCTTGGAAGGGACTTCCGTATGCGGAATCGTGCTCGACGGTGAAGTCAGGATGGGCTACAACCCCTTGTCTGGCAATATCCAGGGCCCGAATCTGGGCAAGGTCGCTTTCCAGGTGCTGGGGACCGAGAATTCCTCATCCCGTACCGGCACCCAGCTCCCGGCTGTAAGAGTGCGCATTCTGGATGCCGACGCCGTTTGCGGCGATCCCCTGTCCATCTATGCCACCGCCCCGAAGCCCAAATCCCAATGCGAACCGTTCGACGTGCTGCACCCGGTATGCTCGGTGCAAAAGACCTTGTTGGAAGATTCCTGGGACCGCTTCGACAGCACCCTGTGGCGCGGGGACGGCGATCAATTCATCCAGGACGGATTTTTCATGGCCCGGGCGGGCGCCAGCTCGGCCGCCGCGGATTATATCGTGCCCTGCCCGGTTCCGGTGGAGAGTACCTCGGCGGTCCGCTTCACCAACCGCCTAAGGCTGGTCAGCACCGATCAGGCCAATTACGCGCAGAGCGGCGCGCTCTTTTTCCTAAACTCGGATAACGATAACAGCTACGACAATTACCTCTTCATCAACGTGGGCTATACCATGGCCCCGGGCAAGGTATTCGTGGAACTGTTCGGATCCAATAACGGGATAGAATTCGATCAGTTCGAAGAGACCTCCCTGGCGTTCAGCCCCAGTCTGACCTTCAACGTGGACTTGTGGGTGCAGCCCAACAGCTATCAGGTGGCCGTGGGCGAACAGATCATCGACACCGTGCGCTTGAACAATCCCGTGCTGGGGGTGGGGCTGTTCGAAGTCGGCGTGCAGCAGAACGAAGGCGGGCTGCGGGGGTCCGTGGACGCGACCACCATCGCCAAAATCTGCGAGAAAGAGAAGGAAGCCATCCAGCGTTGCCGTCCCCACAGCAGCCATCGCAATATGCGCAAGGAGCGGATGGGCCGCAATTGCCTCAGCCGCAACGGCTATATCCGCCTCGCCAAGGAACGCATCAAGCATTGCGCGCGGCCTACCCAGGCCATGCGCGTCCTTTGCAAGCTGAAGGAGAATCCCGAGTAAGCCGCCCGGCCCATCTCAGGGCCCGTCTCACCGCGGGCGCAGATACCCGAAGGTGGCGAACACGGCGGCCTGGGATTTCACCACTACCTGGGGTTCGCCCTGGGTTCCCACCTGCGCTTCGTTCTGATGGTTGACCACCGAGCCTTTCAGGATATACGCCCCGGTCCCGACGGCCTCGCCGTTATGGGCCACGGGCACCCAGCGGAACACCAGGGAGCGGAAACCGTCCGCGCCTTGGGGCAGCTTGGCGATCATCGCCTCCGTCACTTGACCCTCCGTCTTGTTGATGTAATTGCCCAGATGATCATAAACGTAGAAGGTGTAGTGGAAGGCGTATTTGGATTTAATCACCCATTGCGGAACCACGCCCTTCTGCGTGAAAACGTTCCCGGCGCCGCTCGGGCAGTTGAGGCATATCTCGCCCGCGCCGGTCTCGCCCACCACCGCGAACGGATTATCGCGCGTCTGTTGGGTTACCGTGACGTTCTGCTGGCCATCCTTATAGGTGATTAGATTCGTCACCTCGATCTTCAGGGGATTGACGAGCACGGCCGGCTCCCCTTCCACGCGCACGCGCTTGCCTCCCCCCACGGACCTGTTGCCCAGGGTATCGCTCAAGGCGTTATCGACGGCTAGCGCCAGGCTGTCGATGAAGACGGGATAAGCGGGGGAGACGGCATCGAAGATCCAACGATAGGTGTTGGCGGCGCCGGGTACGGCCTCCACGGAAACCACCATGACGGGATTGGACTGCGGCCCGCCGTTGCGGATGATATCGAACGGCCAGGTTGCCCCGCTTCCCGTTCCCGCGCGCAGGCCCTCCAGGTCGATGGGTTCGCTGAAGGTGATGTCCACCGACGGCTGATCCTCGGGCGTGGTCTTATTGTGGGAGACGGCTTTCATCGGCACCGGACCCAGGGAATCGGCGACTGCGAATGGCTGCGCGGCATAGCCCGCCGAGCCCGGGAAGGACCCGAGCAGGGCCGTGGCGAAGGCCGTGCCCGGCGAGAATTGCCGATCCGGGAAGCGCACCAGGATGATGTCCGGGGCCGCGCCCAGGCTCGCATAGCTGGAAGCGAAGGTGAAGGGGGTCTTGGCGAAGGGATCGATCAGGATGACCGAGTTCGGCATGCCGGCGGCGGGGATGTCCAAATGGATGACGGCCCCGTCAATGCGGCCGTTCCCGTCCGCATCCACGTAGACGGCGCTTAGGGACGCGGCCAGGCGCCGATAAACCTCCACCATGGTCTGGCTGGGCTTGAAATCCTTCTGGAAGGCCCGGGCCTTGAGCGTGGTGGTGGCGTCGAAGGTGAGTCCCGCGGTGTAGACGGGGCTGGAAGAGTCCGGCTCGGTTCCATCCACGGTATAACGGATGGTCGCGGTCGGGAAGCCCGGGACGGAGAGGGCGACCTTTTGCGAGACCACGAATCCGCCGCCGTGCGGATTGGCCACGGGCGGGATCATGGTGCTCGCGTCCGTGTACACCTCCGTCATCACATCGCTGGCCACCCAGTCCTTGAGGAAGGCCTTGGCCTTGACGGTGGTGCTTACGGAAAGGGTGATGGGACCGGAATAAACGGGGCTGGTGGAGTCCGGAGCCTTGCCGTCCAGGGTATAATGGATCACCGCGTCCGCGGTGGAGTCATGGAGCGTGACCTGGATGGGGTTCACGAAGATGCGGCCGGCGGGATCGGCCGTGGGCGTGGCCACCGTTTCCATCTTGGTGTAGGTCTCCATGACCACCTCGCTGTTGCGCCAGCCGGGCCGGGTGGCTATCACCTTCAGCGTTGCGGTGGCGGATAAGGTGATGGGCCCGGTGTATTTCTGGGAGGCGGCGGTGGGCGTGGATCCGTCCGTGGTGTAGTACAACGTCACCGCCGGGGAGGCATGCTTCGCGGTCACGGCCACCTGGCCTTCGAAAAAACCGCCCGGAGTCAACGTGGGCTTGGCCAGCATCGGCTCCAGCTCCAGGGTGGTGGTGATGCGCAGTTTGGATGTGGTGGTATGCCGCTCCGCGAAAAAGAAGTCCAGCGGGTAGACCAGGCTATCGGTGAGATTGATGGCCGCTGCCAGGGAATCCAGGTTGACGCTGGCGTCCTGGGCATTGTGGATGCCGCCCAAATCGATCACGCGCTTGCCGTTGATGAACACCCAGACATCGTCGTCCCCGCGGAAACTGAAGGTTTGCGCCTGGCCCTTGAAATAGGTGAAGTTGGCATGGAACTCCATGGTGAACCCGAAATCGTGGGTCTTGTTTGGCGCCGGCAGAAGGGCACCGAAGGGGGGATTGGGGCCCAGAGGCGTGAACGTTCT
>JBDSWM010000384.1:0-5548 GCA_039926685.1 Fibrobacteria bacterium
GAGCACGGAAGTTTATGAATGACTGTGCGGGGCCTATCACCTTAACCCCTACTTAATCGCGGCCCGTCCCGTCTTATGTCTTTTTCCCCTTCCCCTATATAAGCTATATTTGCGATAATACTGGAAAATGGAGGTACTCGCCGGTGCGCTTCCTTCGCGCCGGCCACGGGACATGACCAACCGCAAAAACAATATCGTGGTGGGGCTATTCGTTATCCTGTCCCTCCTCATTCTTCTTTTCGGAGTGTATTTCCTCAAGGAAACGGTTCCGGGAAGGAAATCGGACAATTACCATGTGCTTTTCTCCCAAGTATCCACCCTGCAGGATGGCGATCCCGTGAAGGTGAACGGAGTGAAAATGGGCAAGGTGCAAGGCATCGATCTCGCCGGCAACCGCGTACGCGTGAGCCTCAAGCTGGATCGGGGCATCAAGCTTCCGAAGGATTCGGAAGTGCGCATCCAAAACATAGGTTTGATGGGAGAACGGCAAGTAGGCATTCTACTTGGCCAGTCCCAGGACTATTGGCCCACCGGATCGGAGCTGGAAGGCCGCCTGGACGCCGGCATCGCAGAGGCCCTTGGAGTGGCGGGCGAAGTATTCGTGGAGTCGGAGACATTGGTGAAATCCCTGCACAATATCATGGACAGCACGGTGGGCAAGCCGGAGTTCGTGGCGTCCTTCAACAACGTGGTCAGCCAGACGCAAGAGCTCAGCGGAAGGCTGAACGTGTTCATCCGCGAGATCGATCCCAAGGTGAAGCACAGCCTGGCGAACCTCGAGGACGCGAGTTCGCGCGTGCATATCCTCCTGAAGGATCAGGAAGTGCCCGTCAAGAACATCATTCAGAACGGGCAGGAAGTCTCTTTGAAATTGAAAGACGTCGTCGACAAGGCCGATCGCGTGGCCGACGAGATGAACCGGCTCTTGGCCAAGGTGAACTCCAGCAACAGCACCCTCGGGGCCATGCTAAACGATTCCACCTTCTATCAGGAGCTTCGCGGCACCCTTAAGAGCGCGGACTCGCTCTTCCGCCATGTGGAGAAAAAGGGACTTGACGTCAACGTAAATCTCTTTTGAAAGCGGACCTATGATCAACCTGCACTGGGCGATCCACAACCACCAACCGGTGGGGAATTTCGACTTCATTTTCGAACGGGCTTTCAACCAGGCCTACGGGCCTTTCCTCGAAGTACTTGCCTCCCACCCCAAGATCCGCATGAGCATGCATTTTTCCGGCATCCTGCTGGATTGGCTGGAGGCGAACCGCGCCCCGTACCTGGCTTCCCTGCGGGCCTTGGTGGAACGGGGGCAATTGGAAATCCTGGGCGGCGGCTTCTATGAGCCCATCCTGCCCGTTATCTCCGATTCCCATAAGATCGCCCAACTCCGCAAGCTTTCCGAATCCGTGCGCCGCCTGTTCGGCACCACGCCAAAAGGCATTTGGCTGGCCGAGCGGGTATGGGAGCCGACCCTGGTAAAGCCCATCTCGGAAGCCGGATTGGAATACGTGCTGCTGGACGGAAGCCATTTCAAGATGGTGGGGAAGACCGACGCCGAAATGGACGGCTATTTCATGTCCGAGGATCAGGGCCATACCCTTAAGCTGTTCCCGATCCATGACACGGTACGCGACTATATCCCGTTCCGATCGGTGGACGAAGTGGTTGACACGCTGCTGGCGCTGGACAAGGGCGGCGACGTGCAGGTGGTGTTCGGCGACGATGGCGAAAAGTTCGGCGATTGGCCCGGCACCCACCATACCGTGTACACGGATCGTTGGCTGCACCGCTTTTTCGAAAGGGTGGAGGGCCTTCCCGATCATTTGCGGGTGGTTCCGGTGGAAGCGGGCCTCAAACCTGGTAAGAACCTGGGTCTGGTTTACCTGCCGCCCGCTTCGTACCAGGAAATGATGGTATGGGCGCAGGATGCGCATGATATCGGCAAGTTCCGGCAGGCGCAGCGGACGGTGGCGCAACACGACGGCATCGAATCCCTGAAGTTTCTGCGAGGGACCTTCTGGCGCAACTTCTTCAACAAATACCCGGAAAGCAACCAGATCCACAAGCAGGGCATCCGCCTTTCCGGGATCTACGACAGATTGCAGGGCTCGCTGCCGGTCAAGGTCAAGGACGAAGCCCTGAACCATATCCTGCAATCGGAATGCAATTGCGGATACTGGCATGGGGTGTTCGGCGGCCTCTACCTCCCTCATCTGCGCTTCGCATTGTACCGCCAGCTCATTCAAGCCCAGCGCTTGCTGGATACGGCCCTTTTTTCCTCCCAGCCTTCCGCCAAAGGAATTTCCCCAGAGTCTCCCGCCTGGGAGATCACGGATTGGAATTGCGATGGTAAGCCCGAATATACGCTCAATTCGCGGGAAGTATATCTCAGCCTGACCCATGACGGGGAAATCGATCAGTTCTGGTTGAAGGAAACGGGCCTGAACCTGGTAGATACCTTGACCCGCCGCTACGAAGCCTATCATGAGATGATCGGCGGCAAGTCGGAAGCGGGCACCAAGCTGGAGAATACCTTGGGCGAGAAGGAAGCGAACCTGCGCGGTTATCTGATCTACGATCGCCGCAAGCGCCGTTCTCTTTCTGACGTGTACATGAAGCCCGGCGCCGGGTTCCCTGAATACGCGGCCCAGGCCTATGAGATAGCCTTGAAGTTCGAGACGAAAGAAACCGTTCTGACCCGCCGCGCCGGGGAAACGGAAGTGCGGTTCCGGGGGATAGCGAAAACCCCGCAAGGCGCCGTCATCGATGTGGAGAAGAAAATCATCCTCGCCAAGGGATCGGCCGACCTAAAAGTCGAATGGAAGTTCTCCAATCCGGTGGCCAACTCCGGCAAAGGCGACGTCCAATTCCGTTTCGGAACCGAAGCGCTATTCTGCTTGCTGGCAGGCAATGCCCATGATCGCTATATTGAATGGGACGTTCCGGGGCAGGATGGGAGCCGCCCGGAAACGAAACCCCGCGACATCCTCGCTTCGCATGGCGAGATGCCCGGTACCAAGAGCGTCGCCGTCAGGGATGAGTGGCTCAAGCTGCGGTGCGAGGCGAAGTTCCCCGGCGCCGCCACGGCTTGGCGCGACGCCATCGAAACCGTCAGCCAGTCCGAAGGCGGGTACGAGCGGGTTTACCAAGGCACGGTCCTGGTGCCGATATGGGACATCGAATTGTCCCCGGGCGCGGAAAGCGGGGCCGCCATGTCCATCCAATTCGTAGAGGGAGCCTAATATCCATGGTCACCATAGAACTCACCGTCATCAACGATTCCGGCATCCATGCCCGGCCGGCCGCGCTGATCGTGGAGACCGCCACCAAGTTCAAGAGCAACGTCATCTTCATCAAGGACGGCATGCGCGCCAATGCCAAAAGCATCATGAACATCATGCTGCTGGCGGCTGAACCGGGAGCCGTCATCATGGTCGAGACGGAAGGCCCGGACGAGGCGGAGGCGCTGGCCGCAATAGAGGCGCTTTTCCTTTCCCGCTTCAAGTACGACTGACGCATAAGCATGCCCGGAACCAACCCCAAACGCACGGTGTTGCAGGGTGTGCCCGCGTCTCCCGGGTTCGCCATCGGGCCGGCATTCCTGCTTCATCCCGAAGATCGGATCGTCAAGAAACGCCTTATTCCACCGGAAAAGGTGGCCCATGAGGTGGCGCGCCTGAAGCGTGCGCTGGACAAGGCCCACAAGGAAATCCTGGCCATTAAGACCCGCATCAGCGGGGACGTGGGCGAATACGAGGCCCGCATCTTCGACAGCCATATGATGATGCTGCAGGACGGCGAAATCGTGGATGAGGTCATCAAGGACATCCACGAGAACCTGCACAATGCGGAATACGCCTATAGCGCCCGCATCAATTCCCTGGCTGAGCGCTTCGAGAACATGGCCGGCGGCTTCCTCAAGGATCATATGAGCGACTTACGGGACGTGGCCACCCGCGTCATCGACATCCTCATGCTGAGCGAGAACAACCTTTCCTACCTGGACGTGCCCGAGCCCGTCATCGTCATGAGTCGGAACCTGACGCCTTCGGTCCTGTCTCAGTTCAACCGCAAGAATACCCTGGGGCTGACCACGGAAGTGGGCGGCAAGACTTCCCATGTCTCCATCCTGGCGCGCTCGTTGGAAATCCCCGCCGTTTCCGGCATTTCCCTTTCCGGCATCGACATCGAGCCGGGCCAGACGGTGATCCTGGACGGCACGGCCGGCTTCATCATCCTGAATCCCTCCCTGCGGGACATCAAGGAATACGAGATCAAGAAAGCCGCCTTCTTCGCCATGGAACGGGAGCTTTCCACCCTGAGGGATTTGGAGCCGGTCACCACGGACGGGAAATATATCGAGCTCTCCGCCAATATCGAGCTGCCCATCGAGGTGGAAAGCGTGCTGCAATACGGCGCCGATTCCGTCGGACTGTACCGCTCCGAATTCCTGTTCCTGACGCGCGAAGACATGCCCAGCGAGGAAGAGCAGTACCAGGCCTACAAGTACATCGGGGAACGGATGTCTCCGAGGGCCGTTACCATCCGCACCATGGACGCGGGCGGGGACAAGCTGGTGCCTGCCCTGAAAATGGCGGGGGAGCTGAATCCCTACATGGGCTGGCGGTCCATCCGGGTTTGCCTAGACAACCGGGATATCTTTAAGACCCAATTGCGGGCCGTCCTGCGGGCCACCGCTTACAGCAATATCCGTCTCATGTTCCCCATGATCTCCAATCTGTGGGAAATCCGCGAGACCAAGAAGATGCTGGACGAGGTCCGCCTAGAGCTGGACCGGGACGGGATCGCGTACAACCCCCAGCTCGAGATCGGGTGCATGGTGGAAGTGCCTTCCGCCGTGGTAATGGCCGACGAGCTGGCGCGGGAAGTTGATTTCTTCAGCATCGGCACCAACGATTTGATCCAATTCACTTTGGCCGTGGATCGGGCCAATGAACGCATCGCCGAGTTGTACGAGCCCAACAGTCCCGCCGTATGGCGCCAGATCAAGAGCGTAATCGAGGTGGCCCGTCGCCACGGAATCCAAGCCTGCGTATGCGGGGAAATGGCAGGGGATCCTTTCGCCGCCATCGTCCTCATAGGCATGGGCATCGACGAGCTGTCCATGGGGCCGGGCGTATTGCTGGAAATGAAGAAGCTGATCCGATCCATTTCCTACGAGCAAGCGCGCGAATGCAGCGAGAGCGTATTGCAGCTGACCACGGCGGTCGAAATCAGCGCTTACTTGAGCGATCACTTCGGCGCCCGCCTGGCGGATTTGGGAATCACCAAGTTCCCGGGCAACCGGCCCGCTCCCTTCTGATCCCTACTTCCCCGAATCCCGCCTTACATTGCCGTCTCCGGCGCGGGCTTGATTGCTAGTTTTCTTGCCATGGTAAGCGCCCGGAAATCCTTCCTGCTGATGATATGCCTGGGTGCCGTAGCCTGGGCGGCGAGGCCTTCCACCAAGCATCTCGGCAGAGCGCAGGCCGCGCCCACGGCCGGGTCACGCATAACCCCATCGGCCTCGGCCCAGCCCACGCCCAGT
>JBDSWM010000385.1:0-18322 GCA_039926685.1 Fibrobacteria bacterium
GATGGAAGCCTTGCGGCTCAATCCCGACATGCCCGCCGTGCTCAATATGCTGGAGAAGACGCGCACGCCCGGAGGCCGCGGCTCCCCGAACCCGCGTCCCATCCCCATGCGGAACGCGCCGCGCATACCCGACGAGCCGCTTTCCGAGGCCGATGAGGTCCCTTATCCGGAAGTCTATTACGGGCCGGCCGCCCCGCGCGCCAGCCATCTGGCCCGCCCCACCCAACCTCTTCCGGTTCCGTCCGCTCCTACAGTGGCCCTTCCATCTCCGCCCGTCCCGTCCGCGGCCGTCCCGCCTGCACCCATTCCGTCCGCTGCTGAACCCGATAGCGTCGATGCGGAAACGGATGGGGCCGGAACCGCTCCCCAGGCGACCGACGCGGCCCCACCCAAACCGGCGGTAAAGAAACCCTTGGAAAAGAAGCGCCCATGATTTCCCTCTCCACCGTATGCGGCGTCGTCTTCGGATTCCTGGTCATCGCCCTGGGCATCCTGCACGAAACCAAGGATTGGAAGGTATTCCTGAGCCTGGGCAGCCTGGCCATCGTGTTCGGGGGTACCGTTACGGTTACCTTCATCGGGTTCCGCTTCCAATACGTATGGAACGCTTTCCTGGCCACCCTGAAGATCTTCGTCAAGCAGGACATCTCCTCCAAGACCCTGGTGGCGGACGTCAGGCTGGCGGGGGAATGGGCCAAGCAGGTGCAGGCCGGCGGCCAGAACGCGTACGACGCCATCGCCAAGGCCAGCAAGGACGAGTTCACCAAATACATCTTCACTTTGGCCAGCACGGGATACAAAGCGGACGACATCCGCGAGTTCGGCACCACCAATATCGAAGAGCATTACTTCCGCCACCTGCAAGGCGCCACCATATTGACCTCCATGGGCTCCATGACTCCGGCCTTCGGGCTCGTGGGCACCTTGCTGGGCCTCATCGTCATGCTCGGCAAGCTGGAGGATCCCTCCAAGCTGGGACCGGGGCTGTCGCTGGCCTTGACGGCGACCTTGTACGGCCTGTTGTTCGCGCGCTTCGTCTTCATGCCTTCTTCCACCAAGGTCAAGCAGACCTTGAGCATCGAACGCTTCCGGCATTACTTGATCCTGGAATCCCTGGTCCTGATCATGGAGAAGAAGCCGGCAATGTACATCCAGGACAAGATGAACTCCTATCTGGATCGCAAAGAGCAGTATTCCCTGTTCGGCGGCGGATCCGGGTCCGGTAAATCCGGGTCCGGTAAAAGCGGCAAGCCGGGCTGAGGGAATGCGGGAATATCATGGCAGTCAGAAAGCATCATAACCGCCATCGTGTCCACGAGCAGGAAGGAGCCGAAGAGGATTGGCTCATGAGCTATGCGGACATGGTGACCCTTCTGATGGCCTTCTTCCTGGCCATGCTCTCGGTGTCCCACGTGGATCCCGTCCTGTTCGAACAGATGAAGAAAGGCCTGCGCAGCGATGTGGGCAAGGACAAGGACGTGAAGACCCCGTTAGGGGAAATCAAGCATGATTTGGATTCGCTATTGGCCGATCAGCGCGGGCGCGGCGAGGTCAGCGTGGATCTGGGCCGGGAAGGCATCATTCTCGAGTTCTCCAGTTCCGCCATCTACGATCCCGGGCGGGCGGAAATAGGCCCTGCCGCGCGCGCCAACATGGACAAGATCGCGGAAGCCATCCAGCATATAGAGTATTACAAGTTCGCCGTGGACATAGAAGGCCACACCGACAACATCCCCATCAATACGCTCCAGTTCCCGTCCAACTGGGAGCTGTCCGTATCGCGCGCGACCAACATCGTGAAGTACCTGATCGGCAAGGGCATCCCGTCGGAGCGCTTGAAAGCCGCCGGCTACGCGGACACCAAGCCCAAGGCCCCCAACGTGGACGGGAACGGCAAGCCGGTCCCCGCCAACCAGGCCAAGAACCGCCGCATCGTATTGAAAATCCACTGAAAGTGGATTTTATAAAGCGAGGAGCGTGGAGTTGCCCAGCAACTCCATAGCGACGAGCCACTATCTGAAAATCCGCTGAAAGTGGATTTAAGACTCCGCCTGCCAGCCGAAGCGCTGCAAATCCACCGCCCCCGTTTCGCTCACTTCCACCTTTTCCCGACGCAGCAAGGCAGCCTGTTTCGCCCCCGCGCCGGGAATGGGCAGGGAAATGCGCCCGGCGGAGTTTATCACGCGGTGCCAGGGCAGCTTCTCCTTTTCCGATAGGCTATGTAACAGGCGTGCTACCTGACGCGCGCCGCGGGGGCTGCCCGCCACCATCGCGACCTGGCCGTACGAGGCGACACGGCCCTTGGGGATGCAGCGTATGGCGGCGAGGATCCGATCGGTCAGGGGTGCATGGGCGGAAGGCGGCGGGGCGTCAAAGCCGTCGTAGCGGATGTCACGAGGGGCGGAGTTCCGGGTCATGAGGAAAATCTAGTCTACCTGGGATGGGCGCGAGATGGCCCTGCGCGCGGTCGATCAGCGGAGGGGATGATCGGGCAGCAAGAATGAGATGCCGCTCCGGATGATCAGGCCATCCTCCAATGGTTCGCCGTGCACGAATCCCCGGGTCTTGTATCCCGTTTCCAGCACCAGCCCGATTTTCGATTTGGTCCGCAGGGTGGTCCAAAGACCGAACCCGGATTCCATCCTCTCCGGCGATTCGCCCACTGCCCCCGTGTCGTAAACAGCTATCCGCATGCGCGGCTGGCGCCAAACCTCCATCCGGATATCGGCGTTCAGGCGCGCCAGATCGATGACATTTCCGAAGGCCAGGCCCAGGCCGTAGTTGGGATCCGACCCGGGATCCCCTTGCCTGTAGGTAACCGACAGGGTACGGGACTTGCGCGCCGCCAGCGTCTCCAGGTAATACTCGATGCCGAAGGGGGATAGGCCCGCATGCGCCATCGGCAGGAAGTGGATCCCGGAAATATCCAGCAGTGGGATTTCGAATCCGTAACGGCCATAGATGAGATGGTTGCCCAGGCTCGCCCACAGGGCATAGAAGGCGAAGGGATCCAGGACGTCCACCAGCATGCGCAACTGCACGTCCTCGACATCCAACGGACGGCCGTCAAGGGTTGCGCCTCCATGCCTCAGGTTCACCAGGCGCAGGTATTCCCTGATATCTCCGTATCTGCCTTGCAGGACGCCCCAGCGCGTCCGGGCCGCGTAGAAGGATCGGTTGAAGGCGTTGAGGAGGTAAAGATTCGCCTCATGATGGTTGAGGGTCCCGGAGGCCATCCATTTTTCGCGGACCGAGCGCGCGAAAACATCATTGGCCTCCATGCCCGCGGCGCTGATGGCGATGTCCTGGTCACGGGAGGTCGCACGTCGAAGGCCCACCCCCACGGCCGTTCCATGCCCGTCCCCATAGGGCGGGGGCAGGTGCAGGCTGTAAACGACATTGCGGTAGCTTGCTTCGTACTGGCGGTAGCCATGGCCGAATACCTCGTGCTGGATCAGCATCGGCATATAGTCCAGGGGCAGATCCAGAAGCAAGAAACGCAAGGCCCGTTCCGGAAAATGCGGAGCCCATACCGTTGGGGAGGAGTCGCTTTCCGAAGGGGCGAAAACGTCCTCTTCGACCGAGTACAGGGCCCGGTGCAAGGTGTAGAGATCCTCGGCGCCTACTGGGGAGGAGATAGGGTTGTCCCAAAGGAGCAAGGCCGATTTTCCGCTCCGGGATTCCGCCCCGAAAACGGAAGAGACCGCGACTGCAAGTCCCAGGGCAAGGCGCAGGATTGAAATTCCCATCGCAAACTCCATAGCGACGTGCCGTTCGGTTTGTAAATGCGAGGAGCGTGGAGTTTATTTTGCAAACTCCATAGCGACGAGCCTTTAAGCCTTGTCCATCGACAGCACCGCCAGGAAGGCCTCCTGCGGTATTTCCACGTTACCCACGGCCTTCATGCGCTTCTTGCCTTCTTTCTGCTTTTCCAGCAGCTTGCGCTTGCGCGAGATGTCGCCGCCGTAGCACTTGGCGGTGACGTTCTTCCGCAGGGCCTTGACGGTGGAGCGCGAGATGACGCGGCTGCCCACGGCTGCCTGGATGATCACTTCGAACATCTGCTGCGGGATCAGCTCCTTCAGCTTTTCGCACAGGGCGTTGCCCCAGTTGTAGGCCTTGTCCTTGTGGATGATCACGGAGAAGGCGTCCACGGGATCGCCGTTCAGGAGGATGTCCAGCTTCACCAGCGCGCCGGGCCGGTAGCCGATCAGCTCATAGTCGAAAGATGCGTAGCCCTTGGAAACGGACTTGAGCTTGTCGAAGAAGTCGAACATGATTTCGCCCATGGGGAACTCGTACTTGAGATCCACCTTGTCGGGCGTGAGGTATTCCATGTTCTGGTAGATGCCGCGCTTCTCCTCGGCCAGCTTCATCACCGCGCCCACGTATTCCTTGGGCAGGATGATCTGGGACTTGACGTAGGGCTCGTTGATGCCCTCGTATTTGCCGGCGTCGGGCAGCTTGCTGGGGTTCTCCACCGTGAATTCGGTGCCGTCCGTCATCTGCACGTGGTATTCCACGTTGGGCACGGTGGAAATCACGGTCATGTTGAACTCGCGATCGAGGCGCTCGCGCACCACTTCCATGTGCAACAGCCCCAGAAAGCCCACGCGATAGCCGAAACCCAACGCCAGCGAGGTTTCCGGCTGCCAGGACAAGGCGGAATCGTTGAGGGCCAGCTTCTCCAGCGCCTCGCGCAGGTCCTCGAAGTCGTCCGTGTCCATGGGATAGATGCCCGCGAACACCATGGGCACTATATCCTTGTAACCCTTGAGGGATTCCAAGGCGGGGTTGCGCCGATCGACGATCGTATCGCCGATCTTCGTGTCCTTCACGTTTTTGATGTTGGCCACCATATAGCCCACCTCCCCCGCGGCCAGAGAATCCTGCGGCTCGCGGGTCATGGTGAGGGTGCCGATCTCGTTGATTTCGAATTCTTTGCCGTTCGCCATCAGCCTGATGGGAGCCTTGTGTTGCAGGATGCCGTCGAAGACGCGGATGAAGGCGATGGCGCCGCGATAGGGATCGAACTTGGAATCGAAAATAAGCGCGCGCGGAGGCAGGTCCCGGTTCGCTTTGGGCGGAGGGATTTCCTCGATGACCCGATCCAGCAGTTCCTTGATGCCGATGCCTTCCTTGGCGGATACGCGCAGGATGCGATCGGGCTCATAGCCGAGCAACTCACCCACCGACTCGGCGATATCGTCCGGGTGCGCGGAGGGCAAATCGATTTTGTTGAGGATGGGGACCAGGGTCAGGTTCGCGTCCATGGCCAGGTACAGGTTGCTCAGGGTTTGCGCTTCCACCCCTTGGGTGGCATCGACCACCAGGATAGCGCCTTCGCAGGCGGCGAGCGAGCGGGATCCCTCGTAGGTGAAATCCACATGCCCGGGGGTGTCGATGAGATTCAGGAAGTATTGCTCTCCCTTATAGGTATAAAGCATGCGGATGGCGTGGGACTTGATGGTGATGCCCCGCTCGCGCTCCAGATCCATATCGTCCAAAACCTGGGCTTGCATATCCTGCTTGGTGATGGTTTTGGTGACTTCCAGCATCCGGTCCGCGAGGGTGGATTTGCCGTGATCAATATGGGCAATGATGCAGAAATTGCGAATTTTCGAGGGGTCTGGGCGCATGGTTTTCCGTCGGAAAGAGGGGATAAAGCTACGAAAATCAGCCACAGGCGTCAGGGGCGAAGTCGGGAAGCTCCGCTTCGCGGCGGGTTTTTGCCCGGATTTTTTACTAAATTCATCCTCGGTTAGAATTCTCCCTTTCAAGTCGGGTCCAGCCAATGATCGCAAAACTCCTATTTACGCGTTTTCTTTTCCCCGTTGTGCTTTTCGCCTTGTCCTTGGCTCCGGCCCAGGGCGGCCGCCAATACAATCGGGATTACAGCAAAACCAAGCAAATCTTCGCGGAAATCAAGACCCATGAGGGCACCATGAAGGTGGAGCTGTATTTCAAGCAAGCGCCCAACACCGTGGCCAATTTCCTGCATTTGGTGGACTCGGGGTATTACAAGGGCGTGAGCTTCCATCGCATCATCGAGGGTTTTATGGCCCAGGCCGGCGATCCGAACGGGGATGGCACAGGCGGACCGACCTGGAAAATCGATGATGAGAAGAACGATTTGAAGCATGAGGCCGGCACCTTGTCCATGGCCAATGCCGGACCCAATACGGCCGGATCCCAATTTTTCATCTGCCATATGCCGCAGCCCCATCTGGACGGGCGGCATACCATCTTCGGCAAACTGGTTTCCGGTTTTGACGTGCTGACCCGCATTGAACGGGGCGATCCGATCCTGGATTTGTCCGTCACCGAAGTGAAGTAACCTTTCCCCCAGCAGGGGAGCGTCGATTGCGCAACTCGCCGGAAAAAGGGCGGGATTGCATTACTACCTTTCTAGAGCCTTCGCATTCCAGCGCCTCTTTTGTAGGGAGTGGTCCAGTTTATGGCATCGGCGAATAAAAAAGCCCAATCAGGCAAAGCAGCGCAAAAACCCGTTAAGGGCGGTGCGCCTAAAGCAGCCAAAAAGGAAGCCGTGAAGCAGGGATCTCCTAAAAACAACGCCAAGCAAAAGCCGGCAAAAGCCGCTCCCTTGAAGGCAGCGGCCAAGAAGCCCGCTCCGGCCAAAGCCGCGCCCGCCAAGAAACCCGCACCGGCCGCAAAGGTTGCGGTCGCCAAGGGCGGAACCATTAAAGGGTCCAGCGCCAAACCCGCCGCCAAGGCCGCTCCGGCAGCCGCCAAGAAAAAGCCCGAGCCCGCCAAAAAGCCGGCGGCTCCGGCCAAGGCCAAGAAGGAAGAGGCGAAGGCTAGGCCCGCCGCCGCCGCTCCGGCCGCCAAAGCCGCCGCTCCCGCCAAAGCGCCCGCCGCCCCCAAGGTGGCCGTGGTCAAAGCCGTAAAACCGCCCAAGCCGCCGAAACCGCCTCCCGTGCCTAAGGTTCCCAAGGTTCCGAAGCTGCCTCCGGCCAAGGGTCCCATGGAAAAGGCCCAACGTAGCCTGGCGGCCACGGCCGCGCGCGCCGCCGCCAAGGACAAGGTGCCGCCTTCCAAGGCCCTTTCCGCCGTCAAGGACGCGGTGGCCAAGCAGCAGCTCAAGAATCTTCCCGCCGACGTGAAAGTCGCGCCGAAAAAAGTAAGCAAGACCTTCTTCCACGAAGTGGCCGCCGGCGCCGAGCGCATCATCAAGCGCGGAGACAAAACCACGGCATCGCCTATCCCGGCCGACATCCAAAACCGCCGTCGCGGCGGCGGCGGCGAGGAAAGCCCCGAGGAACTGGTCGAGCGCATCGAACGCGAACTGGAGCATCAGCACATTTTCAAACGCAACATGCTGCGCCCGCAACTATGCACCAAGTGCGGCATCAATCAGGTGTCCGAGCGCTTCACCATCGATAAAGAGCTCGGCTATTGCGATGATTGCGCCGAGATCCTGCATCTGGGCGAGACCAAGGAAGCCCGTAAGATCGACTTCCATCCCACTTTGATGAAGAAGGAAGGGGAGCCCGCCGTGGAAGGCGAACCGAAAATCGTCGCCGAGGATGAAGAGGAAGACGACGACGACGATGATGAGGATGAGAAGGGGCCCGCCAAGGGCAAGACCCCAATCATCGACTGAGCGCGGAAAGCGGCCAGCAAGCAGTAACACTAACAGTAAGCCCCGGAGGAATCCAGGGCTTTTTTTGTGCCCGCCTTTGCTTCGTTCACTTCCTCCTGACCCTTTCTCCCAACCTCTTCTTCCCGGCCTTCGACGTCACCCGCGCTTGGCGGAGGTTGCCCCGCACCCGGAATAAGGGATACACTAGAGGCTGCGCTGGACCCTGGATGGGAGGCGCCGTAACCGTGCGCGTCCGGGATTGTTAATTTCCTTCCCGGCTGTCCTCTATCCTCGGGATTTTTACATGCTTCCTGTCTTTCGCGGAATTCTCCCTGTCCTCCGAACCTTCCGCCGGCACCGGCACGGATTCCCTTTCTCCGGAACCATCGGGTTGATGGCGGTATCCGCCCTGGCGTTTGCGGGCGCCGCGCGCAGTGAAGCCGCAGGGTATTTCGCGGGTAAGCATTATCCGATCGTTACGGACGCGGAATTCCCCGCGGACGAGTTCATCCTGGAGCAGGCGCGTTTCTGGTTCGCCATCTATGTGGAGGTGGGCGATGATGAAGGCCTGCTGCATGATCCCTTCTATCCGGACCTGGTTTTCCGCAAAGTGCGGGCGCCGGGACAGGGACGGGCCACCTCCAAGGTGGTGGAGGGCCATGTGCATGCGTTGCAGGATGAGATCCGCGCCCTGCTCGGCAAGGATAGCGCCAGCCTGACCCCGCAGGAGCGGGAATTGAAAGCCATCTTCCCGTCCTTCTGGGACAGCACCGGCATTATGCTTTCCGCGCAGCGGATCCGTTTCCAGCGCGGCCTCAAGGGGAAATACCGCGCGGGCCTGGAGCGCTCCTACCGCTATCTTCCCCTCATCGATTCCACCTTGGCCGCCGAAGGCGTCCCTTCCCGCCTGAAATTCCTACCGCATGTGGAATCGTCCTTCTATCCCTTCGCCTATTCCAAGGTGGGCGCCGCGGGCATGTGGCAATTCATGAAATCCTCCGCGCGCCATTTCAAGCTGAAGGTGGGTTATCAGGTGGATGAACGCCGCGATCCCCATGCCTCCACCCAGGCGGCCGCGCGCATGCTGGCGGGGAACCATGCTTCCCTGAAAAGCTGGCCTTTGGCCGTGATGGCTTACAATCATGGTCCCTCAGGAGTCGCCAAAGCGGTCAGGCAGTCCGGCACCAGCGATTTGGGGACCATCATCAAGAGCTATTACTCCAGTTCCTTCGGTTTCGCCTCCAAGAATTTCTACGCCGAATTCCTGGCGGCCTCGAGCATCGCCCTGAAGGCCGATTCGCTCTTTCCCGACCTGCGCAAAATGGAACCCCTGAGCTTCCGCTTTCTGACCCTTTCCAAGCCGCTGGCTACCCGCTACCTGTGCACGGTAACCGGCATGTCACCGGAGGAATTGGAGGAATACAATCTGGGATTGCGCCCGGCTACCTTCCGCGGCAACGGACAATTGCCCAAGGGATTCAAATTGCGACTGCCCCTGGCCCTGGACGTGGCGGCCATCGCCGGCAAATTGGGCGGAGTGGAAATCGCCGCCCGCGGCGGCAAGCCGGGAATCGCGGTCGCGGCCGCCTCCGCATCGCAGGCGTCGGGTACGCCGTCCGAGGCCGCACAGGCCGCCGATTCGCTGGCCGCTCCCGCTTTGGCCATGACCATGCCCCAGGACAAGGTGGAGAACGTGGATGAAGAGGCCGCGGTTCCGGCCCCGTCCAAGGCGGAGAAGCCTAAACGCGGCGGCAAGGAAAAGAAGGCCCCTGCCATCGTCGCCCAAGCCTCCATCGGCGAAGCCGGATCCCCGGCGGCCGCGCCCACGGGCATCCCGGCGCCGCAAGCGCCGGCATCGCTTCCCGCTCCGGCGGTGGCCGCGTCGGGCAAATCCGCACCTTCCGAAGTCGCTCCCGTACCGCAGGCCGCAGTGGTGAAATCCATAGCGCCCGCGCCCGCCAAGCCCGTTCCCGTTTCCGTCGCTTCCGCATCCCAGACCGCTATGGCGGCACAAGCCGCGCCGGTGGAGCATTTGGTGGATTCGGCCCTGGGCGTACAGGCTTCCGATATGGACAAACTGGCGCATCCCATGGATCGCTTCAATCCCGCTATCTATAACCTGGAATACACCTATGCGGACGGCACGCTTTCCTTCCAGGCCGGGACGGAAGAGACCCTCTCCCACTATGCGGAATGGGCCTGGGTGCCCGAAAGAACTTTGCGCACGATGAACCGCATCCGCAATCCCAAGGACTTCCGCATGGGCCGAAAAATCCGCATCCCTTTGGGCGAGGAAAAAACCAAGGAATTCCTGAAGCGGCGCGAGGAGAATTACCGCGCCATCGAAGAGGATTTCTACGGCAGTTATTATGTATCCGTCACCGAACCGTTGGTGGTGGAAAAGGGGTTGAACCTGTGGACCTGGGCGCAGGAAAAGGAAATCCCATTCTGGCTCCTGCAAAAGCACAATCCCGGCAAGGCCCTGAACGCATTGCATCCCGGCGATACCCTGAACCTCCCCGTCATCGAGACCGGCAACCGCAAATGGGGATTCACCCGTTACGGCAGCTCGCGGGAATATCTGGCGGGCATTTCCCGTTTCCTGGCTTCCGGCAAACCGGAAGCGTATTGATCGATTGATACCCCTCCCTTCGCGGAGCCGGTACCGCGCATGGATGCCTTGCGCCGGCAAATGCTACCTTGCTGGCTATGCACGCGGAAGAAAAGGGAGCGAAAACGGTCGGCCGGGAACCCGCTCCTTTGCGCAGGGATACCGCCTTGGACGCGTTGCGATTCCTGGCCGTGCTCCTCATGATGGCATCGCATACCACGCGCCTCATCGCCTGGGACGAGCGCCGTGCCTGGAGCCGGTTCTCGCTGCTTATCGAGCCCCTGACTGCTTCCCTGTTCCTGATCCTGGTGGGCGCCTCCCTGGCGCATTCATGGAGGGTGGCCCGCGGCCGGGGTATGCGCCGTATGGCCTGGTACCGGTCGCAGGCCATACGGGCCGCGGCCCTATGGGCGGTTTCGTGCGCGTTCTATTGCGCGGAAGAGGGCTTCCATCTGCCGGACGCCCTGACCATGAGCGGCATCCTGGCCACCATCGCTTACACCATCCTGATGGGCATGCTGCTGGTGAGCGCGCCGCGCCCGGGCTGGTGGCTGGCGGCGACGGCTGCGGTTTTGATGGGCCTCCATTACGCGCTGGATTTGCGGGGCGCGAAGATTTTCATCCTCAACGGCGGCAACAGCCCCCTGCTGCCGTTATTCCCGTTCGCATGCTTGGGCGCCCTGGGGGCGCTGGCCTCGCAATCCCGCTCCCTTTCCCTTCGCATCTGCATAGTAACCGTAGCGTTACTGACGATCGCCTGTATCCTCCATCGCCACGGGTTCGCGGAGGTCTTTTCCAAGCCCATCGGCCGCTATGAATCCGCGCGCACGATCGTCAGCGTCAGCGGGAGCGTGCGCGTGGAGAGGACCATCCCTTACTACAATCTGCGGCCCATCCTGGTGCCGATGATCGCCGCCATGATTGTACTCACGTATGCCGCTTTGGCGTTGCTGCGGAGGGGATTGGACAAGGGTTCGCGCTATCTGCTCCCGATGGGACGGCACAGCCTGGACGTGTACATCCTGCATCTGGCCCTGCTCGCCATCCTGGTGGTGCGGGGCGGCAAGCGTCCTCTGACGACGGCTTGGCAAGGGGATGCCGCCATTCTGGCTTTGTATGCGGCCTGTTATGCCTGGACGGTTTTCCGCGAAGGCGCAGGCAAGCGGGCATGGCGGCGGATAAGACCGGCCCGCCTCTAGACCATCAGCGGTCCATCAGTGGCTTGGCACCCAATCCTCGCTTTCAATCCGGTTGTGGGCCCGGGCCCCGGCGGGTGCGCTCATCGGTTCCGCTTCCGGTTCCCAACGCGGTTTCCGGAAATGGCGGACGGCTTTGACGAGGGTGCCCACCAGGAAGATGGGAAACGCCAGCGAGACGAGCATCCAGATGGCCATGGAGTTTTCCATGATGCGATCGAACATTCCCGAAAATTAGCAATCCGATTGGGAGGACGGTTCCCGCTCTCTTGGGCTCTGGTCGTCAAATTCGCGCGGTTCCGCCCCGGATTTGCTTTTCCGGGGATTAGCCCGTATATTACCGGATATACCCTCCCCAGGAGGGGTGGGGTAAAGGAGCAGCCATGCACAAGCACGATAAACATCTTTGCATGCCCAAGGAGAATCGGGAAGCGGCCGCCAAACGGCTGCTGACCGCAAAGGGGCACCTGGAAGGCGTGCTGCGCATGCTGGAAAAGGAAGACGCGTATTGCGTGGACGTGATGCGCCAGATCAAGGCGGTGACGGGCGGCCTGGACAAGGCCAATGACGTGGTCCTGGAGGGCCATCTCCGCAATCACGTAGCGACCGCCCAGGCGCGCGGGGATGAAAACGAATTGATCAAGGAGCTGATGGATGTCCTCAAGTACCGTTGACAAGGCCGGCCATGCCAGTTTCGGCGTGGAAGGGATGACCTGCGCCAATTGCGTGGGGAGGGTGGAGAAAGCGATCCGATCCCTGCCGGGCGTGGCGGAGGCGCGCGTGAACCTGATGACCTCGCGCGCGGACGTGGATTTCGATCCGGCGCGGGTGGATGAGGAGAAGCTGTTCGCGAAGGTGCGCGGGGAGGGATACAATCCGGTGGCGCTGAAGCGGGACGGCGGCGGCGGCGAAGAAGGCGGGTTGGCGGGCGCGCCAGGAACCGCCGGAAGCGGCGGCGGAGAGATGGCCGGCCTCAAGCAGGACCTTATCCTGTCCTTGCTCTTCGGCGTTCCCATCCTGCTGATGTCCATGCTCCCCATGCTGATTCCCGCTTTGATGGCCGCGCGCATGCGCTTGATTCCCTCGGACGGGCTCTGGAACCTATTGCAGATGGGCTTGGCTACGCCGGTGATGTTCGGGCCCGGGCGGAAGTTCGCGCGCCGGGGTTGGCTTGCGCTCAAGCATAAAAGCCCGGACATGAATACCCTGGTCATGCTGGGGACCTGGTCCGCCTACCTGTCCAGCGCAGTCGCCGCGCTGGTGCCCTCGGTATTGCCCGCTGGCGCCCGGGAAGTCTATTTCGAGGCGGCCGCCACCGTCATCGCCCTGGTGCTCACGGGAAAGCTATTGGAAGCCAAGGCCAAGGGCCGCGGCGCGGAGGCCATCCAACGGCTGCTGCGTTTGAAACCCGCGCGAGCCATCCTGTTGCGGCGCGGGGCGGAAGTGGAAGTGGACATCGCTGCCGTGATCCCGGGGGACGAATTGGCGGTACGGCCCGGGGACGCCGTGCCGGTGGACGGCGTGGTGCTTTCCGGTGAAAGCCGGGTGGACGAAACCATGCTCACGGGAGAGCCGGTCCCCAAAGCCAAGCGTCCCGGGGACCGGGTCACCGGCGGCACCCTGAACGGCGAAGGCTATTTCACCTTTCGCGCGGATAAGGTGGGTGCGGATACGGCCCTGGCCAATATCATCCGCCTGGTGGAGGATGCGCAAGCGGCGCGGCCCCCCATCCAGGATCTGGCCGACAAGGTGGTGGGCGTATTCACCCCGGGGGTGCTGCTCATCGCCTTGCTCACTTTCGCGGGCTGGCTGTGGCTGGGCGCGGCTCCGGCTTTCCCTGCCGCGCTGACGCATGCCGTGGCCGTGCTGGTGATCGCCTGCCCTTGCGCGATGGGCCTGGCCACTCCCGCCGCCATTCTGGCGGGCACGGGCCGAGCGGCGGAGATGGGCGCCGTGGTGCGGGACGGATCAGCGTTGCAGGCCCTGGCGGAAACTTCCGTCCTCGCGCTCGACAAGACGGGCACGCTCACCCAGGGAAACCCGCAGGTTACCGGTTTCTCCGCATCGCCGGGCTGGCCGGAGGACAAGTTGCTGGCGCTGGGCGGGGCCTTGGAAGCGAGGAGCGCGCATCCCCTGGCGCGTGCCTGGGTGGAGTTCGCGAAGTCCCGCCAGGTAATCCCCGCGGTACCCAGTTCGTTCCGTTCCCACTCCGGATCGGGAGTGGAGGGGGAGGTGGCCGGCTACCGGGTGGCGGTGGGATCGCACCGTTTTCTGAAGGACCGGGGCGTATTCGGATCATTGGGGGACGGATCATCGGGGGACGGCGCCTTGGGGGAACCGTTCGCCGCGCAGGCAGCGCGATGGGCCGGCGAAGGGGCCGGATTGGTATACCTGGCCGTGGACGGGGTTTGCGTGGGCTTGGCCGCCGTGTCCGATCCGCTCAAGCCGGAAGCGTTCGCGGCCGTGGAGGCCTTGCGGGCCCAGGGCCTGCGCCTGGTGATCTTGACCGGAGACGCGGATGCGCCGGCGACGGCGGCCGGTAAGGCGCTCGGGATCGTAGAAGTGAAGGCGGGCTTGCGGCCGGGAGGCAAGGCGGAGATCATCCTGGCCTTGAGGGAAGAGGCGGGGAAGGGATCGGGAATGGGTGCGTCAAAGGATACGCTCAAGGGTTCGGGGAAAGCCGGGGGCAAAGTCGCCTTCCTGGGCGATGGCATCAATGACGGGCCCGCTTTGGCATCGGCCGATGCGGGACTGGCCTTGGCCGGCGGGTCCGACGTGGCCATCGCGGCCGGGGACATAGTCCTGATGTCGGGCGACTTGCGCGGCGCGCCGAGGACCGTGGCGCTGGCGCGGGCCGTGATGCGCACCATCCGCCAGAACCTGGTATGGGCCTTCGGATACAACATCGTGCTCATCCCCGTGGCCGCCGGCGCCTTGCATCCCTGGGGTTGGGATCTCAATCCCGTAATCGCGGGAGCGGCCATGGGCCTGTCCAGCGTTTTCGTGATGGGCAACAGTTTGCGGCTGAAACGCTTCCATCCGGCCTGCTAATGCATATATTCCCCTCACTTCGAACCCAAACCCAATCCCCCGAGGAACCATGTCCGAGATAAAATTGAAAGGCAATCCCATCCATACCACCGGCAGCCTGCCCGCCGTGGGATCGCAAGCCCCGGATTTCCGCCTGACCAAAACGGATTTGTCCGACGTGAGCCTCAAGGATTTCGCGGGCCGCAAGCTATTGCTGAATATCTTCCCCAGCCTGGACACGGGCACTTGCGCCACCTCGGTGCGCAAGTTCAACGTGGAAGCCAGCGAAGTGCCCAATGCCGCCATCGTGGGAGTGTCCAAGGATCTGCCTTTCGCGCATAAACGCTTTTGCACGGCCGAAGGTATCGAAAAACTGGTGACTGCTTCCGCCCTGCGGGACGACGCCTTCGGCAAAGACTATGGCGTGACCATACGGGACGGGGGCATGGCCGGGCTGTTTTCGCGCGCCGTGGTGATCGTGGACGAAAAGGGCAAGGTCATCTATACCGAACAGGTCCCGGAAATCGTCCAGGAGCCGGATTATGCCGCGGCCTTGAAGGCGCTGCGGGGTTGAAGGGCCACCCCTGCCCTAGGTAACTGAAAGGTTACCTAGCCGCCGTGGGCGGAAGGCGCATGGCCTGGTCCCGCCTACGGGCGCGGAGACTGTCTCGTTCAAAAACCCGGTATTGCCGGGAACCTTAGCGCGCAGCCGCCTGTCCAAGGGTTCCGCACCGTTGCGCGCAGCAATGGTCCACGCGGCAAAGCCGATAGGAACCCTGTGGTAACCGCGAATATAGCCCGACCTTGTACCCCATAGGCGCTTTTCCCCCTTGCCTGCTTTGCTAATTTAGGGGCTGTTCCCCGGATTCCCAGAAGGAGCCGCTTTTGTCCAAATTTTCCGGCCGTACAGTGACCTTCGCCGTCATCGCCATCCTCGCAGTGGCTCTGCTCATTCTCCTGAAGCCCAAAAAAGCGGATGCGCCGGCAGGCGGGCCTCCCCCGGCCGCGGCCAAGGCCCCGGCGGGCGCGAATGCGGCGGCCGGCTCCGGCGCGGCTCCTATGGCGCCGCCAGGGGCCGGGACGCCAGGACCCGGGAAAGGCGCCCCGGCCGGCGGTCCTCCCGTCCCGGTAACCGCCAGGGTACTCCAGCCGCAGCGTCTGGACAACAGCGTGACCAGCTCCGGCAATGTGCTCGCCAATGAGGAAGTCGAAATTCGCAGCGAAGTCCAAGGCAAGATCAGGCGCATCGCCTTCAAGGAAGGCGCCCGCGTGAAGCGGGGGGATTTGCTGGTCAAAATCGAGGATGCGGAATTGCAGGCCACCAGCCTGCAGGCGCAATCCCGGCGCAAGCTGGCGGAGGATAACGAATACCGCATGCGCATGCAGCTCAAGATAGAGGCCGTGTCCCAGAAGGATTACGATCAGTCCTTGAACGAGCTGAACCTGGCCAAGGCGGAATCGCAGCTGTTGCGCGCGCAACTGGACAAGACGGAATTGCGCGCGCCGTTCGGCGGGGTGGTGGGATTGAAGCAGATAAGCGAAGGGGGCTTCGTGAGCCCGGCGACCCTCATCACCACCTTGCAGGAGATAGACCCGGTCAAGGTGGAGTTCACCGTGCCCGGCAAATACGCGTCCTATACCAAGCCGGGGCAGGCGGTGAACTTCACCATCCAGGGTTCGGATAAGCGCTACCAGGCCAAGATCTACGCCGTGGACCCGCGCATCGATCCCGAAAGCCGCACTTTGCGGTTGCGGGCCATGTGCCCCAATCCCGCCGGGGCCATTTTGCCGGGCGCCTTCGCCACCATCGAGATGCCTTTCCTATCCGTGGACAATGCCTTGGTGATTCCCGCCCAGGCCCTTTCGGCGGACGCCAACGGCGCCAAGGTGTTCCTCTTCAAGGGAGGCAAGGCCATGCCCAGACCCGTGGTGGCCGGCCTGCGCACCGATTCGACCGTGCAAATCACCGGAGGCCTGGCCGCCGGGGATACCGTCATCACCTCGGGCGTGGTGCAGATCCGCCCCGGTTCCGCGGTCACCCTTTCCCAGATCGACTAAGGGCGGACGAACATGAGCCTTTCCTCAGTCAGCATCAAACGTCCCGTCCTGGCGACCGTCCTTTCCATCCTCATCATCGTTTTCGGGCTGATCGGGTATTCCTACCTGGGCGTGCGCGAGTTCCCGGCTGTGGATCCGCCCACCATCTCGGTGACCACATCCTACCGGGGCGCCAGCGCCGATATCGTGGAAGCGCAGATCACGGAAATCATCGAAGAGTCCATCAACGGAATTTCCGGCATCCGCTCCATCACTTCCGTGAGCCGCGAGGAGCAGAGCAGCATTACGGTGGAATTCGATTTGTCGGTGGATTTGGAGGCGGCTTCCAACGATGTGCGCGATCGGGTGTCGCGCGTGGCCCGGGGCCTGCCCGTGGACGCCGATCCGCCCACGGTGGCGAAAGCGGACGCCAATTCCTTCCCCATCATCATGGCCACGGTGCAAAGCGACACCCGCAATATCCTGGACGTGAGCGCCATCGGCACGCGCCTCAAGGAGCGCTTCCAGACCATTCCCGGGGTGGCCGAAGTGCGCATCTGGGGCGAGAAGAAATACGCCATGCGCCTGTGGATGGACCCCAAGAAGCTCGCGGCCTATTCCCTGACCGTGCTGGACGTGCGCAGCGCACTCAACTCCGAAAACGTCGAATTGCCTTCTGGGCGCATCGAAGGGACGGAAACGGAGCTCAACGTCAGGACCATGGGCCTGCTGCAGACCCCGGAGGACTTCAACAACCTGATCATCCGCGCGGACGGGAAGACCGTGGTGCGCTTCCGCGACATCGGCCGCGCCGAACTAGGGGCGGAGAACGAGCGCACCATCCTCAAGAAGAACGGCGTACCCATGATCGGCCTGGCGTTGACGGCGCAGCCCGGGGCCAACAACCTCGCCATCGCCAAGGAATTCCACAAGCGCTTCAAGCGCGTGCAGGAGGACGTGCCCAAGGGCGTGATCATCAAACTCGGGTTCGACAGCACCACCTTCATCCAGAGGTCCATCCTGGAGGTGCAGGAAACCGTGTTCATCGCCTTCGGGCTGGTGCTCCTTATCATCTTCCTGTTCCTGCGCGATTGGCGCACCACGGTCATCCCCGTGATAACGATTCCCGTATCCCTGATCGGCACCTTTTTCATCATGTGGCTGGCGGGCTTCACCATCAACGTGCTGACGCTGCTGGGCATCGTGCTGGCCATCGGCCTGGTGGTGGACGACGCCATCGTGGTCCTGGAGAACATCTATACCAAGGTGGAAAACGGCATGGATCCGTTGGAAGCGGGCCATAAGGGATCCAACGAGATCTTCTTCGCCATCGTCTCCACCACCCTAACCCTTGCGGCCGTGTTCCTGCCCATCATTTTCCTCAAGGGCACCACGGGCAGGCTGTTCCGGGAGTTCGGCGTGGTGGTGGCCGGAGCGGTGCTGGTTTCCGCCTTCGTGTCCCTCACCCTGACGCCCATGCTTTGTACGCGCTTGCTCCGCAAGGATCAGGGTACGGGCGCTTTATACCGCCGCACGGAGCCGTTCTTCCAGCGCGCTACCGAAGGCTATCACCAGGCCCTGGCATCCTTCCTCGCCAAGCGCTGGCTGGTGTTCCCCATCCTGGGCGCCTCCGTGATCCTGACCTTGATCCTGTTCCGGTCCCTGCCCTCGGAAATCGCCCCGCTGGAAGACAAGGGACGCCTCGGCATCACCGTAACCGCGCGAGAAGGGGCCACCTTCGCATACATGGACGCGATGATGAACAAGCTGATCCCATTCATAGGCAGCGAGGTCCCGGAAATGGAAACGCTCATTTCCCAGACTTCGCCAGGCGGCGGTACGGGA
>JBDSWM010000386.1:0-10202 GCA_039926685.1 Fibrobacteria bacterium
ACCTGGGCACCGTCATTGCCCACCATATCGCGAATCTGGCCCACCAGTTGGTCCGTGGCCGCCTTGCGCCCGAACACCAGCCCCGCCACGGCGATGGCGATGATCAGCAATGGCGCCACGGAGAAAATGGTGTAATAGGAAAGCGCCGCGGCCAGACGCGAGGCATTGTCCTTTTGCCATTCCGAAAAGGTTTCTTTGACCAGATCGCGCAGGGTTCGGAAAGGACCGGACTTGCGACCAGGCTTGATCGTGCCGGGCGGATCCATGAGGGCGGATCGATCGGGGGGGGTGGGCATGGAAAAGACTCCTGGGGCTGACTCCCTTTGAAAGTAAAATCAACCACGGCCCTTGGGACGGATTTTTACGGCGCGGGACGCGGGGATGCGGGGCGGCGCGAGGATTTTCAGGAGTTAGGGGTCCGGCGGGGCGTCAGAAAGCTTGCGCCAGATCCACGATCCAGGCATCGGGCCAATTGCTATCCCTCTCCCTGCCGTAGGCGAAATCTATGCGGAGGTTGAATATCCCGAGCAAGGGGTAGCGGAATCCCAGTCCCTTCGCCACGCCTTGGCCATGCCCTTGATGCGAATCGCCAGACAGGGCGAAGCCGCGATCCGTGTTCCATACCTTGCCGAAATCGTAAAAAGGCACCAGTTCCAGGGGCAGCAGCCCCTTCCAGCGGCCGCGGGGATTGATGAAGCCGAAGGCGAAGGGGGCGATGCGCACTTCGTAAGAAGTCAAGAAATAGGCCAGGGTCTGGTCCTTAGTGGAGCATACGCTCGTGCTGTCGCCATCGCTGGTCGCGGCGGTTTCCATTTCCGGACAAAGCTCTCGGAATCCGTAGCTGCGCACGCTTCTGCCTCCTCCCAGGAAGAACCGATCGGAATTGGTTCCGCCTTCGCCGAAGAACCGGCCTCCATCCGCTCGGAACGCGAACTTGACCGGCTTCACGGGGGGGTAGTAGTAATAGTATCCCGATTGGATTTCCAGCCAATTGTGGCGGAACTCCGTGAAGCGGAACCGGCCGTCTTCGATGAAGGGCCCGCCATTGCCCCAACTGGGGGCGAAGCGAATGCCGCGGGAGGGATCCAGCGTCTGGTTGAGGAAAGCGAAGTAGGCGGTTTGGATGAAGTTCAGATTAAGGGAGCGTTCCCGGCTTTCCAGGGTCAACATGCGGCTCTTGGATTCCAGTTCCGCATTTCCCACCAGGCGCAGCCAATAGGACCAAGGCCAGGTGAGACGGGCGCTGTTGACCGCCAGGAAATCGCCGCCGAACCAGCCTTCGGCCTCATCGGTGCCCTGGGCATGGACGGGGAGATCCTGGAACCAATTGACGCTGAAATCATCATCGAACCGGATGAGGTAGCCGAAGGTGAGGGGCGAGCCGAATCCCGCGTACAGGTTCTGGCGCAAGGTGGCCAGCGAGGTTCCGCCGCGCACCTCGTTCAGGGTTCCGGCGAAATTGCTGTGGCGCACGTCCAGGGATACGCCGGGACCGGTATAGGTTTCATAGAAAAGGGAAGAGCGGAGGTTGCCGGGAATGCGTTCCTGCAATTGCAGGATCAAGGCGCTGCGATGCTGAGGACCGGGCAGCAGGCTGTCCTTGATACGGGCGTAATTGTAAGCGCCGGTATATTGGAGCTTTTCCAGCAGCCGATCGTTCCCGGAAATGCGCACGGTATCGCCTTTGTCGTACCTGACCAGGGAGCGGAGGATATTGTCGCGGGTGATCCCTTCCAGGGTATCGGCCGGCGCCGCCCGCTGGTTGCGCAGGATGAGGGTATCGAAGATCACGGGATAGGACGGCTCCACAAGATAGTCCACCTTGACGGTGCGGGTATCCGCCTTGATGGCCACCTTATCGTCCACCCGGGCGCGCACATACCCGGAATTGCCGTAGCTCTGGAGCAGGAAGCGCCTGTCCTCGAAAATCAAATCCTCCCGGTAAGGCCTGCCCCGCTTGGCCGCCAGCCCGGCCGTATCCGCCACCAGCGCCGGTTGCGGGGCCTGCTGCGGGGGCGACAGCTTTACCGTGTCCTTGCCTGCCGTGTCCACGCCCACATTGACGGAGTCCTCCGTGCCGCGCTCAGCCCGCGCCTTTTGCGTCCCTTGCGTGTCCTGCACCACCACCACCCGCACGGAATCGAAGGTATAGCGCTGCCCCTCCTGGATGGCCAAGGTGACATCCAAATCGGTCTTGGCGTCCCCGCCCTCATGCGGGCGCACGGCCACGTCCACCTTGGAATCGAAGTACCCGTTCTTGCGGTACAGATCGGACACGTAGAATTGCATGTCCTCCTGCCAGGAGAGAATGCCTTCCTTATTGTAGGTTTCCGGTTCCAGGTTGATGACTTCCTTGATGCGATGCGTCTTCATGGCTTGATTGCCGGTGATGGTGAGATCGATGCCCGCCGGAACGGCTTGCCAGGCGCATAGCAGCAGAATGGTAGCGAGCGGTGCTTTCATTGCGCGCTATCCGCACCCGCGGCGGTCTTTTCCGGCGCGGCAGGGGACGATTCGGTCCCAAGCTTCAAAGGCGTTCGGGGAGGGGATTTTTTCCCCCAAAGCCGGCCCCAGAAATTGTAGTTGTAATTGAGCCCGAGCCTTTTGCGAAGCTCATCGCTGGCCTGCTCCTGCTGGGTGCGATCCGGATCGGTGAAGATGGCCGCCTCCACGTTCACGTTGTTCTTGAGACGATCCTTCCATTTGGGATCGCGGATGAAGTAAGGGATGGGCGGACGCCATTCCAATCCCACCCGGTAATTCCACGGGCTGCTGGATTCGGCGTTTTCGGGGGCGTAGGCGGAAGTGACCCGCAAACGGGTGCGCCAGAATTCCCGGCTCAGGAGCTCCAGGGCGATGGCGTCGGCGGAAGAGGAGGAGGCCGTGGGAGGGGCGGAGCCTTCGTTGCTGGCCGCCGTGGCTGAGGCTTTTTTCTTGTCCGGAGCCAAGACTCCCAAACCGCTTATCTGGGCGCTGGCTATCCAATGGCCCGAGAGCTTGCCCGCGGCATCGGAAAGGTATTGGCTGGCCAAGGGTTCCAGCAGGCCCAGGGCCTGCTCCTGGTAGGTAAGGCCGGAACCGCCGGCGCCATAAGCGGAAGAATAGCAGCCGCGGCGCACGGAGTAGATCAAGGCCGATACATCCACGCCTGCGCCTTCCGCCCCGCCGCAATCGCTGTCGTAGGTGAATTGCATTTCGGAAAGCTCCCCCGTCAAACGCGTGATGATGTTGCAGGAATCAAGCGTCCCGGTTTCGCAGTTCCTGGCCAGGCGCTTGGCGGCCTCCAAATCGATCTTGCCTTCTTCCATCGGGGTGTTCAGCCATTTCACGTCCATGCGCCGGATGGCATAGGCTTGCTTCCTGGCCCCGAGTTCGCCCGACTGCGACGTGATGCGCCCCTGCACCAGCGCATATGGGTAGATGCCCGACATGGAAAAGTTCCCCACATAATTCACGCGCAGGATGTCGGTCTGGATGCTGTTGCCGCTGCCGGCGGTTTCCACGTTGATCTGGACCTGCATGGCCTGGGAGCGTTTGGCCGTGCGCTTTTGCGGTCCTTTCTTGAACAGGTTCTGCAGGGTTTCCATGCTGCGCAGCCGGTAGCGCACTTCCGAAGTGTCCAAGGTCGCGTCCACGCGCACGAAGGGGATGCGGCCGCCGGTGGCCAGGCCCTGCGCATCCTTCCCCAGGGGGGCGCGGTAAGCCACGGTCAAGCGGGAAAAATCCCCCGCCGCCCGCAAAGGCGCCTTGATATGCTCGGCCGATCCGGATCCGACGTACAGGTTCACGTTCATCACGGTGGAATCGCCGTTCACTTCCAGCTTGAGATCGCGCAACTTGATTTTGTCGCCCTTCCCGAATTGGGCCGCGAAACTGTTGCCCGCGAGGGAGCCGGCCATTTTCCGGCTGGCGGGATCGAATTCGAAGCGGCCCTTCAGCTCGGATCCCGCTCCGGATCGGATGCTAAGGGCCGGGATGGTAATCTTGCCGCCCTGCATTTTCACGGGCGCCGAAAAGGATTGGGTGTCGAGGCCAGCCACCAGGTAATTGCCGCGCAAGGTGTCCGCCTCCAAGCGCAGGCCCTTGATGCCGTCCTTGAAAGGCAGGCTCACGTCGGCGCGCACCAGGGCATCGCGCAGCTCCCCGGAAGACTGCGGCAGTACCAGGTTGCCGCGCAACCCCAAGCGTCCCTGCAGATCCTTGAATTCGCGCACCGTGCCGCGGAAATCGATGTAGATGCCGGCGCCTGCCCGGGCGTTCAGGACCAGGGTCTGGGTCTTGTCCAAGATGCCGCTGACGCGCAGGCTGAGGGAATCCCGGAACATGGGTTCTTCTTCCGATTCGGTCATGGCGCGTATCGCCAAGGTATCGCCGGAGCCGACGATGGTCACCTCCTTGACGTAGAATTTCTCGGGCTCGGAACTCAGGTGGATGTTCTTGAACACGTATTTCCCGGAGAAGCCGCCGGCGGGGGAATAGCTGATCCTTCCCTCGGCCGTGCCCGCCCGGACCGGAGGCTCGGGCATGGCCGCCGCCATGGCCTTGGCCAAATCGAAATGGTCCGCTTCCAGGCTCACGTTTTCGAAATCGTCCTTGCCCAGCTTGGCGAGCTCGTAGAATTGGCGCCCGCGCAGGTGGATTCTGGCTTCGGCCTTCAGCTCATTGCCGCCCAGGGCGGCGCGCAGTTCGTGCACCTCCAGCGTGGTCTTGTCCCATTCGGCGCGCAAGCGGGCCTGCACGGCTTCCTTGTGATATCGGGCGTCCACCCGGAAATCCACCGACCCCGTGCGCTTGGCCTTGTCCCAGGTGAAATCGGCGCTCACTTTGGGATCCTCCACGGGCAGGGTGTCCAAACCCCGGTAAGGAAGCTCGGATACGGACAGATTCCGGATTCGCACTTGCATCAGGTCGGGATGCGGCATGGACGCGTCCACCGAACCGAAGCCGGGGTTGGCGATATGGAATTCCATGGGCCGCCCCGGCCGGGACAGGCCCACCTTTCCCCATAGCGTCCAGTCCACCTTGCCGCGGATGAGATGGGAACGTTCCAATACCACGCCCGCCTTGCCGTAACGGCCGTCCAAGGAAAGCGAATCCGCCGTCACCCCATAAGCCTTGAGGCCGGCCGCATCCACCTTCACGGAAGCCTCTCCGGCAGCGATGCGGCCCGCAAGGTCCAGCCGCTTGAACACCACGTTGGTATCCGTGAAGGCGATGAGCCAGCGTTCCGAGGATGCGATGCGCGCGGAGAAGGTGCCGTTCCAATTCGTCAGGCCGGATGGGGAAGAGACGGAGGCGGGCTTTGCGGAGACGGAGGCGGGTTTGGAAGAACCGGAGGCGGACTTGGTAGAGCCGGGACCCGGGCGCGTTTCCCGTAAATCCGCCTGGATGCGCGAGCCGTCCCCGGTGGTCAGGTCCGCCTTGATGGCATCGCGGGAGGCGCGCGGCACCGAGACTTCCAGATCCGCTTTGCCGCGCTTTCCGGCCGTCACCACCGTGAATCCCTTGAGATGGCCCTTGGCGGTGGTCCCCAGATGCCCGGCCAGCCAGGCCGGATTCGCGAGGGAATCGTCCGCAGTAACAAACAGGTTACCCCGGAGATCCACGTTCTCGCCGCCATCCCCATGATCGGTCAGCGACCAGGATCCCGCGCTGTCCTTGAAATCCAGGCGCAAGGCGATTTTCTGCGGACCCAGCCGCAACGGCAGGGAATCGGAAAAGCGCGATACGCGCATGCCCAGCTCCCCTTCCAGCCGCAATGCCTTGTCCATGGAGCCGCGTAAAGCGAGATCCACATCCTGTGCGCGGGGAAGCGTAGGCGGGAGTTTCAGGGCGGCGATATAGGGATCCGATGCGTCCAGGTGGAGGCGCAATTCCGCCGCGGTGCGCAACAGGTTCGCCTTGGGCATTTTGGCGTCCAACCAGATACTGTCCTGGCTTGCCCGACTGTCCTGGCTTGCCCGACTGTCCTGCAGGCGCTTCCAGACAAGGCGGACCGTGGCATAGGCGGTATCGTCCCAGGCGGCGGTAACGACCAGCGCCTGGGCGAGCGTTCCGGTTTGCCGCGCGATCGCTTCCCGGACGGACAGGCGCGCCCCGCGGGGGCCTTGGGTTCCCAGTTCCAGTCCATCGCAACGCACCAGGGTCCCGGCCGTATCGGTGACTTCCACCCGACCCGCGCGCACTTTCACCAGGGCGGGAATCTCGAAATCCGGGAAAACGGCCGAATCGGATCCCCGTTTCCCGGTATCGGGAGCGGGCGGAACCGGTATGAGCGCCACCGAGAGGGTATCCACGTCCAGGGCCACGGAAGGGGAAAAATGCAGCAGGCTGGAGAACAAATCGGCGGAGACCACGGTCCTGCCCGCGGCCATCTTCACGCCGGGAACGGCATACAAGACCGAATCGGCGCTCAAATCCAGGCTCCAGCGGAATTGGGGCGAGACCAGCCGCACCTGACCGGTGCCTACCGCGATTTCCTTGCTCAGGTACTTGGCCACCGCGAAGCGCGCGCCGAAATAGACCGCCGCCGCCAGGACCACGAGCAATACCCCTAAGGTCACGAAAATCCGTTTAATCCATCGCCGCATCGTAGTCCCGTTCTAAAATAAATGCAAAACCGGCAGGGCGGGAGCTTTTTAATGCCAGGGTAACTTGCGAGTTACCTCGGGCATAAGCGACTTTACCTCCAACACAAGCGCCCGGGGCGCGGCCAGGGCCGACAGCCAGGAGCCGCCCTTGCGTCGCGAAGGCCGCCGGCCCCTGGCCGCAGGGGCCTTGCTCGACAGGACCGCTTTTAAAGCCGGAAAAGCATTCCTGACTGACGGAAAACGGAGAACTTGTCGAAAAAATTTACACCGCCCCGGGATTTTATCGAACAAATACGTTTGAAGCCGTGGATTTCCAAGGGGTTAAGCGCTCCATTTGCGCGAATCGCGGGGCCCAATTACTACTTTTCGAAAGGTTTCCGCGGCTCGGCGGAACGGCCTTTGGATTGCTTGACCCGGCAATCGGGGGACAGAGAAACAATCTGACGAGAACCAAGAGGAAAATGCCGGAAAACAAAGGTTTCGAGACTTACCCCTCGCTGCGCCCATTGTGTGCTGCTTACCAAAATCTCGGCCGCGTATACCGGTCCGCGGGCATAGCCCTTTCGACCGGACTGGCGGTCCTCCTCCTCTCGTGCAATGTCACCGACCGCGATTTGGGCGACGCTCCCATCGGACCGGGCGAAGGCGGCGTCGGCGTGGACACCGCAAATTGGGCGAAGGACTCCGTCTCAGGCAACATGCGCATTTTCGCGTCCCCGCAAATCCTGAAAGCCGGGAACCTGGGGCGCGCGGCCATCACGGCGATGGTCTTCGACAACAACCACAATCCCTTGCCGAATCGGCTGGTCCACTTCCGCGCCTCCTTGGGCACCATCACAGCGCAAGACACCACGGACGCGCTGGGAAAAGCCACCGTCGAGTACGCCGGCGGCGCGCGCAATGCCGAGGTGCGCATCCTCGCCTTCGCGGACGTGGGCGATTCCACCGCATCGGTGGGGACGTCCCTGCAATTGCAAGGCCTTACCGTAACCGTGGCCCCGCTCTCGCCGGACACCTTGATCGAGAAAAGCGTTCCCGTGACCGTCTCCGTCACCGATGGCGACGGCCAGCCCGTGGCCTCCGCCACCGTGAAATTGCAAGGCGCCGCGGATGCGGAAGGCGTGACGGATGGCGCCGGGAAATTCCGCACCAGCGTGAAAAGCGATATCGAGCAACAGGTGAAGCTCACCGCCTCGGCGCTGGGGGCTTCCGGCGAGGTCACCGTGGGGTTCTGGACCACGCCTCCGGGATCGCGGTCCCGCACTTTGCTCATCTTCGCCGACCCCACCCGCCTGGCGGCCGCCAACGGGGAAACCGCCAAGGTACGGGCCGTCCTCTATGACGACAGCCACAATCCCGTGGCCGGCAAGCGCGTGGCCTTTTCCTCCAGCCTGGGCCTGATCACCCCCGCGGATACCACGGACGCCAACGGCGAAGCCACCGCCGTATTCCAAAGCTTCGCGGAGAACGCCGACGCGGTCATCACCGCGGCCTATCAGCAAGGCGATTCCACCCGCAAGGCCAGCACGGTCATCACCCTGACCGGCATTCAAATCGAAGTCAAGCCCGGCGCGGGCGAAGCCCTGCTGGGGGACACCACTCCCGTATCCATTCGCGTGCGCGATGCGCTGGGCCGCGCGCTCCCGGACGTGCGCGTGATCCTCAAGGGCGCGCTGCAATCCTCCTTGCGCACCAACGGTTCCGGCACCGCCACCGCCCAGGTGGTAAGCGCCACCGAAAAAACCGTCTCCATCGGCGCTTCCGCCCTGGGCGCCGCCGACAGCGCCAAGGTCATCTACCTGGCGGAACTGCCCACGGCCTCCACCGCCTCCAAAGCCGCGGTAGGCAATCTCCGCATCTTCGTGGATCGCTCCCGCCTCAAGGCGGGCAACACCGACGAAACCACCGTGCGCGTGGTCGCCTTCGATAAATTCAACAACCCGCTCGCTGATCGGCCCGTGCGCTTCACCGCCAGCCAGGGCATCATCACAGCCTCGGACAGCACGGATGAGAATGGGGAGGCCACCGCCACCTACCGCGCCGTGCCGGTCAATATCGACGCGCGCATCACCGCTTCCATGAGCGTGGAAGACTCCTCCCTTTCCGTCTTCACCACCATCACCCTGACCGGCCTGGTGATCGAAGTGACGCCATCCGCCACCGATGCGCTGGTCAACAAGCGCGTGCCCGTGCTGGTCCGCATCATCGACGGATCCGGCAACCCGGTCCCGGACGTCACCGTGCTCTTGAACAGCGACCCCTCGCAAGGTACCACGGACGGCGAAGGCATCTACCGCTTCAACGCGACAAGCGGCACCCAGCGGCGCTTGACACTCACCGCCAAGGCCCTGGGAGCCTCGGACAGCGGATACGTGGATTTCTGGACCGTGCTCCCCAGCAAGGGCGGGAACACCGTGGGCAACATCCGCAACCTGCGCATCTTCTCCTCGCGTTCGCAATTGCGGGCCGACAATTCGGACTTCGCCGTCATCTCCGTCATCCTCACCAACGAGGACAACAATCCCGCCGTAGGCGAGTTGGTCTCCTTCACCAGCGACTTGGGGATCATAAGCCGAAACGCGGTCGTGGACAGTTCGGGCCGGGCCACGGCCACATTGCACAGCGCCCCGGTCAACGGCCTTTGCAGAGTCACCGCGGCCGTGGAGGGCCGGAATCTCAGCGCGTCCACGGAAATCCAGTTCAGCGGCCTGACTTTGCAATTGGCCTCCAACCAAACCGAATTGAAAGTGGGCGAACTCGCCAGCCTGGAAGCCTTCCTCAAGGACGCTTCCGGCAACGCCATCGGCGGCGATACGGTGAAATTCACCCTGACCGGCCCCGGCTTCTTCCCGGATACCAGCGAAGAATACGCGGCCGTGCTCAATCCCAACGGCAAGGCTTTGGTGCGCGTGGCCGCCACCGGCAGCGGACCCGTATTGGTCCGGGCCGCCGCGCTCAACACCGTCGATTCTCTCACCCTCAACTTCAGCACCAACACTTTACAGTTGTCCGTGGGCTCGGGCGCCCTGAATGTCGGGGGCGGAGACTCCACCCTGGTCACGGCCACGTTCGTGAACGGATCGGGAACGCCCGTGCCCGGCGTTAGGGTCAGCTTCGCCACCAACGCCGGCAGCATCAGCACTGCCACCGCGACCACCAACGGAAGCGGCCAAGCGTTCACTTACCTGCGCAGCGCCGCCTTTTCAGGCACGGCCACGGTGCAAGCCAACGCCAGTTCCGCCTCGGCCCAGATCAAGGTGGAATTCCGCGCCGCCGCGCCCACGGCCATCAAACTCACCATCACGGCGGACAATATCGCCGTTAACGGCGGCATAGCCACCTTGCGCGCCGTGGTCTCCGATGCCGGAGGCAATCTCGTTTCCGGCGAGAACGTCAATTTCCGCATCCTCAAAGGACCGGGCGGCGGCGAAGCCATCACCAAGCCCGTGGCCCAGACCCAGGCCGGCGTGGCCGTCAGCCAATTGCAATCCGGCAGCGTGGCCAGCGGCTATCGCGGGACTTTGGTGGTGGCGTCGGTGGGCGCCATCGCGGACACCTCCAAGCTGACCATATCCGGATCCCCCTATATCGTCACCGTGGCCAGACCGGAGG
>JBDSWM010000387.1:0-5335 GCA_039926685.1 Fibrobacteria bacterium
TGGAGCGGGCCCCCGCTCCTGTCGTCGGCGGCCCAAAGCCCGCGCCTTCAACCGAGACTGGACCTTGGGGGACGTGGATAAGCAGGGGTAGGGCCCAAATTAAGCCCCGGAAAAGCCAAAAAAGGCCGGAAAAGCTACCTTACGGGCCTCGGGGGCACGCCCTTTTGCGGGTCCTGAGGAGCTGCATGAATCCCGGGCAATTTCCAGATAAATGGGGCCGATTCGGCCAATTCGGGGGGAAATACGCCCCTGAAGTTTTAATGCCGGCTTTGGAAGAGTTGGAAACGCATTATTTGGCGTTAAAGGAAAACCCGGCTTTCCTGGCCGAATTGGATCGGCATCTCAAGGATTTCGTGGGTCGGCCCTCCCCGTTGTATTTCGCCGAGCGGCTGACCCGAAAATGCGCCGGCGCCAAAATCTTCCTGAAACGGGAGGATTTGAATCATACCGGTGCCCATAAGATCAATAATTCCCTGGGCCAAGTGCTGGTAGCCAGGCAAATGGGCAAGCGCCGCATCATCGCCGAAACCGGAGCCGGGCAGCATGGCGTAGCCACGGCGGCCGCGGCGGCCAAGTTCGACATGGAATGCGTCATCTATATGGGCCGTGTGGACATGGAACGCCAGGCGCCGAACGTGCAGCGCATGCATCTGCTCGGCGCCACCGTGGTCCCGGTGGAATCGGGCAGCCGCACCCTCAAGGACGCCATCAACGAAGCCATACGCGACTGGGTCACCAACATAGGCGAAACCCATTACGTATTCGGATCGGCCTTGGGGCCGCATCCTTATCCTCGCATCGTGCGGGATTTCCAGAAGGTGATCGGCGAAGAGACCGAGCGCCAGATGCTGGAGAAGGAAAACCGCCTGCCGGACTATCTGATAGCCTGCGTGGGCGGCGGCAGCAACGCCATAGGCATGTTCTACCATTTCCTGGACAAGCCTTCCGTCAAGATGATCGGCGTGGAAGCGGGCGGGCACGGGGTACACACCGGCATGCACGCGGCCCGCTTCGCGGGCGGCACCTTGGGGGTATTGCACGGGGCCAAGAGCTATGTGCTGCAGACGCCGCAAGGCCAGATCGCGGAGACGCATTCCATCTCGGCCGGGCTCGATTACGCCAATGTGGGGCCGGAGCATGCCATGTACCGGGATCTGGGCCGCATCCAATACACCTCCGCCACGGATGCCCAAGCCCTGGAAGCCTTCGGCCTGCTGAGCCGGATGGAGGGCATCATCCCGGCCCTGGAAAGCGCGCACGCAGTAGCGGAGGCGTTACGCCTGGCGCCCTCCTTGCCGAAAGAGGCCTTGTTGGTGGTCAACCTGTCAGGCCGCGGCGACAAGGACATGGCTACGGTGCTGGCGGCCATGGAAGAAGTCAAACGCACCGCCGCGGCCGACGGCAAGAAACCGCCCGAGATGCCCCGCTTATGAGTACCGGCAACCGCATCGAATCCGCCTTCGCCCGCCTCAAGCAAGCCCGCAAAAAGGCCTTCATCCCGTATATCGTCGCGGGCGTGCCCGGCAGCGATGAAACCGTGGAAATCGTCCTGGAACTGGAGCGCTTGGGCGCGGACATCATCGAACTCGGCTATCCTTTTTCCGATCCCATGGCCGATGGCGTGGTCAACCAGACCGCCTCCAACCGCGCCCTGGAACTGGGCGTGGACGCGGACGCCTACTTCGCCATGGTGGCCAAGATCCGCAAGCGCTCGCAAATACCCCTGCTGGTCTTCTCCTACCTGAATCCCATCTTCAAGTTGGGATTTGACGCCTTCGCGCGCCGCGCCAAGGCCGCGGGCATGGACGGGATGCTGTTGGTGGATATGCCGGTGGAGGAATCGCTCGACTTGCAGGCCATCTGCAAGCGGGAAGACCTGTCCCTGGTTTTCCTGGCCGCGCCCACCACCACGCCCGAGCGTCTCGGCAAGGTCCTGGAAGGCGGCACCGGCTTCCTGTATTACATCTCGCGCACGGGCATCACGGGCGAGCAGAACAGTTTCCAGAAGGATTTCGCCGCCAAGGTATCCGCCATTAAAAAGACCAGCAAACTGCCGGTGGTGGTGGGATTCGGCATCTCCACTCCCGATCACGTGCGCACCGTATGCGGGCTGGTGGACGGCGTGGTGGTGGGCAGCGCGCTGGTGCGCAGGACACTGGAGAAGAAACCGTTCCCGGACATGCTCAAGGACATCACCGCCTTGATCGCGCCCTTAGCGGCTCCCACCAAGGAAACATGGAACTAAGCGATTGGCGGGGCCGTATCGACGGACTCAATCTCCAGTTGCTGGAGCTTTTGAACGAGCGCGCCAAATGCGCGCAGGCCATCGCCGAACTCAAGAAGAAAAAGATGCTCCCCATCTTCGACCCGCAACGGGAAAAGCAGGTTTTCGACGCGGTGCTGTCCCGCAACCAGGGGCCTTTGAGCGACGATGCCATCCGCCGCATCTTCGAATCCATCATCGCCGAACACCGGCGCCTGGAGGAGTCCATCTGATGGCGGGAAGCTGGCAGCCCGGACGCATCACCGTGGTGGGACTGGGACTGCTGGGCGCCTCTTTGGCGGAAGCGGCCCGCAAGCGCTGGCCCGCGGTGCGCATCACCGCAGTCTCTTCTCCCGCCACCCTTGAGAAAGCGCGCCGGGCCGGTCTGGCCGACGTAACCTGCGAGTACGCCGGGATCGACGCCGCCGTGGCCGACGCGGATCTGGTGGTATTGTGCACGCCCATCGATCGCATCAAGGCGACTCTGGAAACTTGGGCCGCCCGGCCCCCCGTATGCAAACCCGGCTGCATCATCACGGACGTGGGCAGTACCAAAGCGGAAATCTGCGCGTTGGGCCGTAAGGCCTTCCCGGCAGCAGCAGCGGATACGGATGCGGACGCGACGCGAGGCGCGGTCTTCATCGGTTCGCATCCCATGGCAGGCAGCGAAAAGACCGGCCTGGACGCGCGCGATCCCCTGTTGTTCCAGAACGCCTCCTGGGTCATTTGCGCCGATGAAGGGCATACCCAGGCGGCCGATCGGTTGGAAGCGTTCGCGCAAGGCCTGGGAGCCCGCACCACGCGCATGGCGGCGGAGTTGCACGATCAGGTGGCGGCGCATGTATCCCATTTGCCCCAGTTGCTGAGCACGGCGCTGGCCAGCTATATCGGCGAGCGCAAGACCGTGGTGGAGAATTGCCTGCAAATCGCCGGCGGCGGATTCCGGGACATGACGCGGCTGGCCGCATCCTCGTTCGCGGTATGGGAACCCATCCTGCGTTCCAATCTCGCGGCCGTGCGCGAGGTGACCGCCGGGTTCCGGGAGCATTTGGCCGCCCTGGAAGCCGGATTGGAATGGGATCTGGGCGCGGATTTCTTCCGCGAGGGCAATCGCCTGCGGGCGCAGCTCTCCACCGCTAAAAAGGGTTTCGCGGTGCCGCTCGCGGAAATCCTGGTGGACCTGGAAGACCGGCCCGGGGTGCTGGTGCGGGCCTTCTCACCTTTGGCCGAGGCGGGCCTGAACGTATTGGACGTGGAAATCCTGAAAGTGCGCGAAGGCGAAGACGGCGTGTTGCTGATGGGTTTCGGGAACAGCGATGCGGCTGCGCGGGCCATCGGATGTTTGACGGCGGCTGGATTCAAAGCGAGGCTTAGATGACGGAGGTCTTGTTGGAGAACGCGGTGGAGATCAAGCGGAGTAAGCGCCTGAAAGGCCAGCCCCGGTTGCAGGGCGATGGCTTGACCGGCTTCCAGGCACTGTTGATGGGAGCCTTGGCGGAAGGCCCGACGCGCCTGGAGAATCTTCCCGATTCCCCCTGGTTCCGTGATATCCTGCAGGATTTCATCCGCATGGGATACGCCCAGCAGGCCCTGGACGGGCATTGGATCATCCACGGGGGCAGCGCGCCGGTGTCCGGTCCCGAACCCTTGCGCGTGCGCCATGAGGCCGAGCTGCTCACTTTGGCCGGCTTCCTGGCCGCCAAGGAATGCCGCCGCGGCCTTGCCATCGATCCGGCCTGCGTCTCCGGCGAAGCCCTGATTCTCCTGGGTCGCATCCTGAAACTGGACGGCGATCCCATCCTGATGAGCGCGGCGGATGCGGGAATGGCATCCGGTACCGAATCGGCCGATGACGGGTCCGCGCCGGAAATCGATCCGTATGCGGAAGAGAACTCCGCCATAGTGGACGATGAAGGCTCGATGAGCGCTTCGGCTCAGGCCATGTTATTGCTGGAATCCGAAGACGAGGAGGCCGCCGCGGATTCCGCGTCCGAACCTTCCGGCCGCGATCGCGCCGCCGGGCATGCGGGCAAGCGCCCTTCCGGCCCCGTCGATTCGGCCCCGGCCCCGAACCAGGACGTGATCCTCTTGCCCGCGCCGGGCGGCCTCACGCCAAAGGCCGCGACGCAATTGCGGCCGGCCGGTTCGGCTTCGGCCATCGCCAAGCCCGCCGATTTCGGATGGGACGAATACCAGGCCAAGCTCTCCTTGCTCTCCTTCCATCTCGCCTCCGGCCGCGCCTTGGATCTTTCCCTGGTGAAAAGCGGGCCCGATTGGCTGGAAACCCTGACGGCCCAGTTCGGCGGGCCCATCCGGGTGGAAAAGAACGAAGCTCCCGAAGGCGACGAATTGGCGCGGCGCATAGCCCGGCAAATGCGGGCCGCGGGCAAGACCGAAGCGCATACGCGCATCCGTCTTTCCGCCGGGGCCAAGCTCAAGCCGATCACCTACACCATCCCCTCGGACATCACCTTGGCCTCTGCCTACTGCCTGGCCGCGACCCTCATCAAGGGATCGGACCTGACTTTGGAGAACGTGCCCCTCAATCCCTCGCGCGCGGGCTTCATCTCCGCCTTGCGCCGCATGGGCGCGGACATCGAAGTGGTTAGCCGCCGCGAGAAGAACGGCGAAGGCCTGGGCCTTTTGCGCGTGCGCTCGGCGGACCTGTTCGGCAAACGCTTCGCCGCGGACAACCATTCCGGCATGCGCGACGAGATTTTCCTGCTGATGGTGGCCGCGGCCTTCGCGGAAGGCGAAACCGTGCTCCGCGACGTGGCCTACCTGCGTAAGCATGACGTGGATCTGCTGAAAACGTTCACCTCCGCGCTCAAGACCGCGGGCGTGGAAGTCGGCGAGATCGAGGATGGCGTGGTGATCCGGGGACGTCCCGACTACGATGGCAGCGCTTACGATTGCATGGGGCATCCCGGCCTGGCGCTGGCCTGCATGGTGATGGGCCTCAAGTCGCACGGCACTTCCAGCCTGCGCGGCGCTTCCTGCCTGGATGGCCGCTATCCCGGCCTTGCGAACCAGATGGCCGCCCTGGGCGCGGGAGACAAGCCATGACGGTCG
>JBDSWM010000388.1:0-17931 GCA_039926685.1 Fibrobacteria bacterium
GGAAGCGCCATCGGCGGCGGTGGCGGCGTTATACCCCAATTCCTCGATGATGCGGCCCGCGGTACGGCGGATGATTTCGTCATCGTCGACGAACAGGACTTCACCCTGGCCAACGGGAGCCTCCGCGGGTGCCGAAGGTTCCGGGCCCACCGACTTGGCGGCGGGCTGGAAATACAGGCGGAATTCCGTGCCGGTCTTCTTGTCGCTGTCCACCTCCACGTAACCCTTGTGCTGCTTCATGATGGAATCGACGATTGTAAGGCCCAGTCCGGACCCGTTCTCGCGCTTGGTGGTGAAGAAGGGTTCGAAGATCTGGTCCAACTGGGCCAGGGGTATGCCTTCGCCCGTATCCTGTATCGAAAGCAGGATCATCTCCGCGGTCGTGCAGGAGGAATGCCGCTGGCGGAAGGCATCATCGACGGGGAAGCGCTTCACCGTCAGGGTGAGCTTGCCGCCCGACTTCATGGCGTCGCGCGCGTTGACGCAGATGTTCAGGATGGCCTGCTCGAGCTGGGAGCGATCGGCCATGATCCATGCCTCGTCCTTAGGAACCTTGGCAACCACCTGGATGCGGCTTTCGAAGGAGTGGCCGCACAAGGCGACCAAGCCCTTGACCACGGCGTTGCAATCCAGCGGTTCCATGACGATATCGGCGCGGCGGGAAAGGGCCAAAAGCCGCTTGACCATGGAGGAGGCGCGCGAGGCGCAGGCCTCGATGACTTCCAAATCCTCCAGCAATTCCTTGGGTTCCGCCTGTCCACGCTGCAAACGCTGCTTCATGAGCGAGGAAGTGCCCACCATGCCGCCCAATACGTTGTTGAATTCATGAGCTATCCCTCCCGCCAGGGTGCCCACCGTTTCCATGCGCTGCGAATGGAAGAGCTGATGATTCAGCTCCACCGTGCGGGTGACGTCGTCGATGCGCAGGGCCACCTCGCCGCGGTTGCGGCTGAACATGGTGAACAGGTTGGATCGGTAATAGACCACGGATCCGTCCTTACGCTTGTAAGGCTGGGGCTCGAAGTCCATGCCCGTGTCCGCCTGCACCTGCAGGACGTTCTTCAGGGCATGGGAAATGAAGAGGTATTCCGGCACCTTTTCCCAGAACACGCTGCCGAGAGCCTCCTCTTCGGACAAGCCGAAGAATTCCTGCGCCTTGCCGTTCCAGGTGGTGACCGTGCCCAGCAGATCCATGCCGATGATGGCGGACGGCATGGATTCGATCAAGGAACCCAGTTGGTCCTTGAGATCGCGGATATGTTCCGAAAGCTGGGTTTGATCGAGCAGGGAACTGGCGTACCGGCACATGTTCTGGAAAAGATCGCGCTGCTGGCGCGTCCACCCTTGATCGCTATTTATGCGCTGTACGCAGAACAGGGATTTGCCGCTTAACGTGGTCTCGACGGGAAACGCCATGGCGGCGCGGCAGTCCACGCGGCTGGCCAGGTCGAACTCATCTTCCAACGCGGCCCGGAACTCCTCTTCCAAGGTGCCGAACTGTGAGTCGGGGACGATCGAAATGGGCTCTGGCCATTCGCAATTGGTGGGGCCCCCGGGATGCTTGACGGCCTTCTGCAGGAACTTGACGAAGGCGGCGGGCGGTGAGGTATCGACGAAATACGGCAAAGGCAATCTCTTGATGCCCCGGTCCACCGCTTCCTGGGAAACCGCCCAAGTGGGCTTGGGTCCGTCCCCGACCAGGATATAGGAGACCCGATCCGCTTTCAGTTCGATCAGTAGCTCCTCGACGATCACATCCATCAGGTCGTCATCGTCCAGGCGCATGGTGATGCGCTGCACGAAATCCATCAGCCGCTTTTGGTTGGAGAAGTAAAGGGAATGCTCGAGGTCGGTGATTTCCAGCTTGGAGAAAACGTCCATCAAGGTGGAAAGCTGTTTGCCCAAACGCAGGTTCTGCGCTTGCAGCGCGCGGCAGCGGGACTCGATGTCTTCTTCCAATTGGCTTGCCATCCGGTATTTCCCCGGATAAAACTTATAAAAGCCCAACGGCGCGCCAACGGGCGGAGCTTTCTTTACCGATTTCCCCATCCGTCACCTTCCAAAATTCTTAATTTTTGGGATCTTGGCGGCATACCGGCGCGGTTGCCGCTCGTAGGCCCATCGCAATGGGAATGCCGCGCCGAACCGCTTTGAGGAGGATTTGCGACCGCACCAATGAAGATCACCCTGCTCACCAATGAATTCCCTCCTTACGTATACGGCGGCGCCGGCGTCCACGTTGAATACCTCTCCAAAGCCCTGGCCACCATGCCGCCGGCGGGGAATGCAGTCGATATCCTCTGCTTCGGGGATCAGAACGTTACCGATGGTTCGTTGGCCGCCAAAGGTGTGAAGCCGGGTTTTGCCCTGCCTTCCCAGAATCCCCAGTTCGCCAAGCTGATGGATACACTTGCCCGCAATGTCATGATGTCCGGCACGGCCGCCGCCACGGATATCGTGCATTGCCATACCTGGTATACGCATCTCGGCGGCTGCATCCTGCAAAAGCTGTTCAAGGCGCCCCTGGTGCTCACCACCCACTCGCTGGAACCGCATCGCCCCTGGAAGGTGGAACAGCTGGGGACCGCCTACCATGTTTCCACCTGGCTGGAACGCACGGCCTATCAGAACGCCGACGGCGTGGTGGCCGTATCCGAATCCATGCGCCGGGACGTGCACGAACTCTATGGCGTGCCCCACGATCGCATACGCGTCATCCCCAACGGCATCGATCCGGAGGAATACCATCCAACCCCGGACGATGCCCTGCTGGGCGCTTACGGGATCGATCCGGCCTTGCCCTTCGTATTGTTCGTAGGCCGCATCACCCGGCAAAAAGGGGTATTGCATCTCATCAACGCCATCCGGCACCTGCGCCCCGGCACCCAGGTGGTATTGTGCGCGGGCGCTCCGGACACGCCGGAAATCGGCGAAGAGATGAAAAAGAAGGTGGAGGCGGCCCGCAAGGATTCCTCCCACTCCATCATCTGGATCCCGCAAATGCTCCCCAAACGGGAGATCATCTCCCTGTATACGCATGCCTCGGTATTCATCTGCCCGTCCGTTTACGAGCCTTTCGGCATCATCAACCTGGAAGCCATGGCCTGCGAAACTCCGGTGGTGGCGTCCAGCGTGGGCGGCATCCCGGAGGTGGTGGTACCGGGCGAGACCGGATTGCTGGTTTCCTTCGACGCCAAGGGACCGGAGGATTTCGAGCCCAAGGATCCGGAAAGGTTCTCCCGCGATCTCGCCGCGGCCGTCAATTCCTTGCTCGACAATGCGGATCTGCGTAGTTCTATGTCCAAGAAAGCCCGTAAGCGGGTCGAAGATCATTTCGCCTGGACCCAAGTGGCCAAGCGCACCCATAACTTCTACCAGGAGCTGATCCAGCAACATGGCCGCGCCTAAGCAATCGAAATCGACCCGCCCCGATCCATCGCCAGCCAAAAAGACGACGGTGAAACCCGCCCCCGTGAAAGCGAATCCCACGGTGAAAACGCCCGTCGCTGGAAAATCCGCATCGTCGGGCAAATCGGGCAAACCCATGGCCGCCTCGGCCCCGGTCACGGCCCCCGCCTCATCCAAAGCCGCGGCCCTCACCCCCGCCAAAGCCGCAACCCCCGAAACAAAAGCCGCCGAAGCCATAACCAAGGCCGCCCCTTTGAGCGCGGCCGCGAAGGCGGCCCTGCGCGCGCAATCCCGCGTGCCCGATATCGGGGCGCTCCATGCCGTGGTGGAAAACCTGAAGCCCCTGGTGGATGGCGGACGCTTCCCCACCAAGGCGGTGCCCGGGGAAATCATCGAAGTCACCGCGGACATTTACCGCGACGGCCATGAGAAATGCGAAGCCGTCCTGCTGTTCCGCAAGGTAGGGGAAGGAAAATGGAAGCACGCGCCCATGGAATTCGTGGATAACGACGGATGGATGGGAAAATTCGCGGCCTATGAAGCCGGCAATTACGAGTTCACCGTGGAAGCGCGCACCTTGGGGCACTCCAATCCCGGCGAACGCCCCTTTACGGATACGCCCTTCCGCTATCATCCCCCCGCCACCTTGCGCGTCGATTCCGGCTTGGCCGAATACAGCGCCTGGTATGAGATGTGGGCGCGATCCCAGGGCAAGGACCCGAATAAAAGCGCCACATTCCAGGACATGGCCAACCGGCTCCCGGAAATCAGGGACATGGGATTCGACGTACTGTACCTGCCTCCCATCCATCCCATAGGCGTAACCAAGCGTAAGGGCGCCAACAACGCCCTGGTCGCGAAACCCGGCGAACCCGGCTGTCCCTACGCCATCGGCAATTCGCATGGCGGCCATAAGGCGGTCGATCCGGAACTGGGCACCTTGGCGGAATGCCGCTCTTTCATCCGCACCGCCAATGACATGGGTTTCACCGTGGCCTTGGATTTCGCCTTGAATTGTTCCCCGGATCATCCCTACGTCAAGGCGCATCCGGATTGGTTTCATCGCGAGAAGGACGGCACCATCAAATGCGCCGAGAATCCGCCCAAGAAATACGAGGACGTATATCCCCTGAATTTCTACGGCCCGGATCGCGCCACGCTTTGGAAAGAGATCAAATCCATTGTGGAATTCTGGCTGGACATGGGGATCACCATCTTCCGCGTCGATAATCCGCATACCAAACCGTTCGCGTTCTGGGAATGGATGATCGGGGAGATCAAACTGGAGAACCCGGAAGCCATCTTCCTCTCCGAAGCCTTCACGCGCCCCAAGGTGATGAAGCGGCTGGCCAAGATCGGTTTCGACATGTCCTATACCTACTTCACCTGGCGCACCGATTCAGCGGAGTTGCGGGAATACCTTGAGGAGTTGACTCAGGGACCGGAGAGCGGGTTCATGAAGCCCATCTTCTTCCCCACCACCCCGGATATACTGCCCTGGCATCTGCAGAATGCGACGCCGGCCATGTTCAAGATCCGCTTCGCTTTGGCCGCGACCCTGGTCGGATCGTACGGGATCTACAACAGCTATGAGCTTTGTGAGGGCGCGCCCGTGCCCGGCAAGGAGGAGTTCACCTATTCGGAAAAATATCAGTACAAAGTCTGGGATTGGGACCGACCCGGCAACATCAAGGATTTCATCAAATCCGTGAATACGATCCGGCGGGACAACCGCGCCTTGCACCAGCTCAAGAACCTGCGCTTCCATGACAGCGATAATCCCAATATCCTGATCTATTCCAAGGCGCATGAGGAAAACATCATCCTCTTCGTGGTAAACCTCGATCCGCATAACAAGCATGGCGCCAGCGTAACCCTGGATTTGGCCGCCATGGGATTGGCCGCCGAGAATATCTACGGACTCTATGATCTGCTGAGCCATGAAAGCTACGTCTGGTCCGGGAAGCACAATTACGTGGAACTTTCGCCCCATAAGGAAGTGATGCACATCTTCAAGATTGAGAAATTTTGAGGATCCGTCGCGGGTGGGATTGATCCGTCCGCCTCCCGGGGTGCGTGCGTCTTGCGCGCATCCCGGGCCAAGCTTTCCCGTCAAAAGCTTCCGAAAAGGTCTATATTAGGGAAAGGTCCGCGCTGACGCCCGGCCTCGAGCGGCAGATCCGTCCCGCCGGCGCTGCGGACGAACGGATACGATACGGAATGGAAAGCAAATGGAAGCGAAGGAAATCAAACTCGATTGCCCCTGCTGCAAAGCCAAATTGATCATCGATCCCGCGACCGGAGGCGTGATAAAATTCATCCCCCACAAGGATGAAGCGCCGAGCCTGGAACAGTTCATGAAAGCCGACAAGGAACGTTCCAAGGATTTGGCCGCCAAGTTCGACGCCGCCAAGAAAGAGGAAGATAACCGCCTGGATCTCCTCAATAAGAAATTCGAATGGGCCAAAAAGAATAAAGACAAGCTTCCGGATGCCAAGCCCGGAATCATGTGGGATTAGACCCCGCGTTGCGGGGAGATTTCAAACTTAAAAGTGCAAAGTGCGGAATTCAAAATGAGGATAGATGCCTCCCAAACTCGGCGTTCCAGGAAAATGGTAAGACCGGAGCTTGGCTTTACAGTTTGCACATTGAACTTTGAACTTTGCACTTTGACTTCTATCCTTCTGACCACTGAAATAAAGACCCCTGATGTCTGACGCTTCCACAGCCCTGGAAATCATCCGATCCGTGGCCCAGACCATGCAGGAATCCGCATCCACGCGTCCCGCCCTGGAAGCGGTGGTCAAATTGATTTCGGAAAAGATGGGCGTGGACGTTTGCTCCATCTACCTTTACCAATCGGACAATAACCGCCTGCGCTTGGCCGCCAGCGAGGGATTGAACCTGGATCAGCTGTCCGACGTGACCATGTCTCCGGGCGAAGGCCTCACCGGATACGTGTTCAGCCGCGGCGAAATCGTCAACATCGCCAATCCCAGCGAAGACAAACGCAACAAATATTTCCCCGCTTTGGGCGAGGATCGCCTGAAGAATTTTCTGGGGATCCCCATCCCTCCCGCCTCCAAATGGGGCGCAGGCGTGATGACGCTGCAGTCCACCGAGGGCGAGCCCTTCCCCGCCATGGTCGAGGATCTGGCGTACACCCTGGCCGCCCAGCTGGGAACCTTGCTGGAAAACCGCAGCCTACGTTCCGTTTCCGCGCCGCCCGGAAAGGCTGAGCCGGAGGCGCCCAAGGAAGCGCCTCCGTTCGTGCGCGCCCAGGTGGCCGTGGGCGGCATCGCAGACGGACGCACTGTCATCCTCAAGACGCACCAGATCTGGGACACCATCATATTCACCGAATGCGACGACCCGCGCGTGGAAATCCAGATCTTGCAACGCGCCCTGGAGCTGGCCCGCGTGGAAAGCCAATGGCTCAAGAAGCGGGCCGGAGAATTGTTCGCGGAATTGGACGCGCGGATTTTCGAGGCCCATGAGCTGATGCTCAAGGACGATCACTATATCGGCTTGATCGAAAGCCATATCCGCGAGAACCTGGCCGCGCCTTTCGCCGTGAAACTTGCCACGCGCGAATTGGCCAAATCCATGACGGACACCGGCAATGCCATGCTCAGCAGCCGCGCGGCGGATTTGCGCGACGTGGGCCTACGCATCCTTAACGCCCTAGGCGAGGTCAAACAAAGCAATAGCGCGGATGATCAGGAAGAGGATGGCAGCATCGTCGCCGCCGTGGAATTGCTGCCCTCGGATTTGATTTACCTGTCCACTCGGAAAATCCTGGGCATCCTCTGTGAAACGGGCGGACTCACCTCCCATGCCGCAATCCTGGCGCGTTCGCTCGGCATCCCCTGCTTCATGGGCATCCCCGGGCTCACCAATTATCTGCGCAACAACACACGCGTCATCATGGACGGCAATTCCGGCCTCATCTACATCAATCCGGACGTGCACGTGCAGCGAGAGTATTCCCGCCTGTTGGAAGACCTGGGCACGCGCATGATGGCCATTCCCAGCTTCGAATCTGTGACGCGGGACGGGGAGCGCATCCACTTGTCCGGAAACCTTTCCTTGATCTCCGACCTGGAACTGATGGAGCAGAACGGCATCGAGGGAGTGGGCCTGTACCGCTCCGAGTTTTTCTTCATGATCCGTTCCTCCTTTCCGGATGAGGAAACCCAATTCGGCATTTACCGCCGGGTGCTGGAACGCTGCGGACCGCATGGCGCCACATTCCGGTTGTTGGACGTGGGTGGCGACAAACCCTTAAAGTATTTCGATTGGGGCAAGGAAGAGAATCCCAGCCTGGGCTGGCGCTCCATCCGCATGTTGCTGACCCGGCCGGACATCCTGCGCCCGCATTTGCGCGCCCTGCTCCGCACCGCCCAGCTCGGCGAATTCCGTCTGGTAATCCCCATGCTATCCGTAATCACGGAATTCCGGGCCCTCAAGGAGCAAATCCGGCTGGTACTGTCCGAGTTGGAAGCCGAAGCGGGGCATCCGCTGCGCATGCCTCCCATCGGCGCCATGATCGAAATCCCTGCTGCCATGATGCAGATCCGCCACTTCGCCGCCGAAGCCGACTTCCTGAGCATCGGCACCAACGATTTGATCCAGTACCTGTTCGCCATCGATCGCGGCAATGAGCGGGTCGCGTCCTATTATCAGCCCTTCCATCCCGCCTTGATCCAGGCCTTGATGCGCATCACCTCCGCCGCCCATGAAGCCGGCAAGGTAGTGACCGTATGCGGAGAGATGGCTTCCGATCCCCAAGCCCTGCCGCTTTTCCTGGCCTTGGGCATCACCCATCTTTCCATAGCCCCGTCTTCCGCGGACGCCATCCGCACGGCCTTGCGTACCTTGAGCTTGCAGGATTGCAAATTGCTGCTCGGCAAAATCTCCAATCTGCACACCGCTGATCAGGTCAAGGAGGAAATCTTCAGCCATCTGGAACCGGATACGGCGGATTGATCGCAGCCCGAGCGGCTAGGGCTAGCCGCGGGCGGCTAGCTTGCTCATGATGGCGTCGACGCTTTTCTTGAAGGAATCATCCTTCTCCATGGCCTTCTCGATGGTCTTTATGGCATGCACCACCGTGCTATGGTCGCGGCCGCCGAAGCGCTGGCCTATGGTCTTGAGCGAAGCCGAAGTAAGCTCCTTCATAAGGAACATGGCGAGTTGGCGGGCCTGCGCCACTTCCTTGGTGCCGCGCCCCTGCTCGATGATCTTGTCCACTTCCACTACGAAATAATTCGCCACAACGGTGGTGATGTCCTCAGGCGTGACCTTCTTGCTGGGGCGGTTGACGCCCGTGCGGTTGACGATTTCCTTGGCCAGTTCCATGGTGATGTCCGAATGCTTGATGGAAGCCTGCAGCAGGAGCTGGCGGATGGCGCCTTCAATCACGCGGATGTTGGAGTCGATGGCCTCGGCCAGGAACCCAATGATGTCGTCGGGGATATCCAGATTGAGGGCGATGGCCTTGCGGCGCAGTATGGCTTCCCGCGTTTCCCGATCCGGAGGTTGGATATCGACGAACAGGCCCCATTGGAAGCGGCTGACCAAGCGGTCTTCCAGCCCCTTCAACTCGCCCGGCGGCGCATCGCTGGTGAGCACGATCTGCTTGCGGCTTTGATGCAGGGAATTGAAGATATGGAAGAACTCTTCCTGGGTGCGATCCTTGCCGCTCATGAACTGCACATCGTCCATCAGGAGTAAATCCACCTCGTTGCGGTAATAGTTGGAAAGCTCATTGATGCGGTTATGCTGTATCGATTCCACGAACTCGCGGTAGAAGGCTTCTGAAGTGACGTACCGGACCTTTTTGCGCGAATTCTCGCTCAGGACGAAATTGCCGATGGCCTGCAAGAGATGGGTTTTGCCCAGACCGACTCCGCCGTAGATGAGCAGAGGGTTGAACTTGGTGCCGCCCGGATCCTTGGCTACGGCCTGGGCGGCGGAATAAGCGAACTGGGAGTTGCTGCCCACCACGAATTCCTCGAAGGTATAGTTGGGATTGAGATCGATGACGGGCATGCCCGTAAAGGGATGGGCGAAACCGGGAGATGCCGCCGCAGGCATGCGCCGCAATTGGATGCGCACCTCCCTGCCGTTGGCCTCCTGGAAGCAATGTTCGATCAGCCCCAGGTACATCTTCCCCAATTGATCCATGTCGATATTCTGGGGCACGGCCAGGCTGACCTGGAACTCGCTGAGATCGAAAACCTTCAATGGCGTGATCCATTGGGAAAACACATCCTCCGAAAGCTTTTCCTTCAGTGATGCCAGGCACGAAGTCCAGGGATGCAATGAGGTTACCGAATTGATCATCGGGCCGGCCCTTCGAGGTTCAGTGCGAATGAACGGCAGCGAATTTCCCGCTTTTGCAGGCGCTTCCCGTGAATGGCGCGGATAGATACCATGATTTTGTCTCGAACCCTTTTAGGACCTAATGAGGACTGAGAGGATCCAATGGCGACTGACTGGACCTAACGGGGAAAATATAATCAACCTGGGAGCGCCGGATGCCATGTTTGGCAGCCTCAAAAGGGCGGGGCCGGGCGGGTTTTCAACAATTAATCAACCAAGATTCCACAGACCCCCGCAAGGCTGGCGTAATTGACAGAAAATGGAAATGCCCGCTTTAATAAATCCTGCAAAGGGGCGTCATCCGCACCTCCTCCCTTGCTTCGCTTCGCTCTCTAAGTTAAAATTGAGACCAAGCGAAATGCCTTTCCTCCCATGATCTCAATACCCAACTACCAGTATATCGCCTTGGGATTGCTGGCCGGCCTACTGATCCTGCATTGGTGCTGGTGCAATTTCGTCGCGTACCCCGTTTCCTTTGAGCAAAAGCTCAAGCGGGGAAAACCCTGGGTGTATATCCCCATCCGCTGGAAGGGCTTCTATAAAATCCAGGTGGTGATGGTCTCGCGCTTGCTGATGCTCGCCATCGTCGCATTGGGCGTGGCCCTGTTCAGCCGTTATATCGGGAAAACCGAAGCGCCCTGGATCATCCTGTTCACGCTCACAATTGGTTTCCTGGTATTGCGCTTGAACGCTTTCTGGCTCGATCTGCGCTATCGCCAGCAGGAGGACGCCTATTATTTCCTGCACGACGAATTGCGCGCCAAACTGGAGGGCGAAGGCAAGGATATGGCCGAGTCCGCGTTCAAGAGCCTGGCCGCCTATCAGCACCAGAACCTGCTGCGCAAAGCCGATGAGGGCGGCGCGCTCCTCAAGACCTTGAAAAACCAGGCGAAAATCTCCCGTAAATACCGCAAGGAAGTGCGGGCCCGGGAAACCGTCGAAACCTGATTAGAGCCCTTAGGCCCGGCTAGCGCCACGCCCCCCTGCTTTTTTTTTATCATTTGCCGCATGCTTTTCCGCCCGGGCCCGGCAAGCCTCCCCTCATGTTCCTGAAATCCACCCGGCCCTCCGATGCCGGTACCGAAGACGCCTGGAAAAAGGCCATGGCTGAGAGCCGAATCGAGGACCCCAAGGCCTTCGCTGCATTCATGCTGGGCAAAACCTCGCGTACTTTCGCTCTCAATATCCAGGTGCTTCCCGCAGGGCTGCGATGGCAGGTGTTGCTGGCCTATCTCTTTTGCCGCATGGCGGATACCATAGAGGATGATGGCGAATTGTCCGAATCAGCCAAGATCGATTTGCTGGAAGCCTTCCGGGGATTGTTCCCGCCCGCGACCGGATCGGATCGGTTGACTACGTTCCGCGCGGCCTTGCCGCGGGAATGGGCGCATTCCGATCGGTGGGATCGCCTGCTGGTGTATCATTGCGATTGGATCTTTCCCCAATTGTCTGAGTTTCCGGCTGCGGCGGTCTCCTCCATCTCGCGCTGCGTGGATGAAATGTGCCAGGGCATGATGGATTTCACGCGCAGGCAGGCGGGCACGCGAAACGGCGAAGCCCTGATCGGAACCCTGGAGGATCTGGATCGGTACTGCTATTACGTGGCCGGCACGGTGGGGAACCTGCTATGCGACCTCTTCACCTTGCATTCGCCTTTGATCGGCGCCAAGCGGGCCAAGGCCCTGCGCGCCCTTTCGGTTTCCTTCGGCCTGGGACTGCAATTGACCAACATCCTGAAGGACGTTCAGGAAGATCGGCGCCGCAATGTATCCTATATCCCAAAGTCCCTGCTCGACGCGGAACGGCTGAGCGTGAGCGCCTTCCTGGCCGCCGAGAACGAGGTTTCCGCCTCGGCCGGAAGCCCGCGCGCTTCCGCTTCCAACGCGGCGGCCGCGCGCATCATGGCGCTCTTGCTGGAAAAGGCCAAGAGCCATCTGCAGGATGCGCTCGAGTATAGCTGCATGCTGCCTCGGTTGGAGCCACGCCTGCGCCTCTTCTGCCTGTGGCCCCTGTTCATGGCGGTGGAAAACCTGGCCCTGATGGGCGAGAACCTGAACGGATTCCAAGGCGAGGGGAAACTCAAGATCACCCGCAAACAAGTAAAGGACATCGTGGGAAGCACCAGTCTGGCCTGTTGGTCCAACCTTTGGCTCCGATCCATGTTCCGCAATTCCGTGGCGAGGCTGGATGCGGGGTTGGCGCGAACGCCGGCGCGGACCTTTCCGTCCCATGCCCCGCATTCCGATTCGGCCGCGGTTTCCGCTCCGCATTCATCCGGATCAGCGGCCGGCGCGGTGGCCGGAGCCGCATCATGATGCGCGCCCCCGCCCCGTCCCTACGCGCGCAACTCTATCTGGGGTCCCTCCTGATCGTCACCTTGGCCTTGGATCAATACACCAAGGTTCTCGCCCGCATCCATTTCGGGACCCCTGGCGGGGAGCCGGACTATGAAAAGGTGAGGCAGGTCCTGGGGGAATGGCTGCAGTTCCGGCTCATCTTCAATACCGGCGCGGCTTTCGGGATGCGCCCCCAGCAAGTGCTCCCTTTCCTGAATCCTACCCTGTTCTACGCGCTGTTCTCCCTTGCCGCTATCTCTTTCCTCGCCTTCATGTACCGCAAGATCCCGCGCGATGACTACTGGCAGAAGGCGGGGCTCACCCTGATCTTTTCCGGCGCCATCGGCAATCTGATCGATCGCCTCCGCTTCCACAAGGTCACGGACTTCATCGACGTGGGCATTCCTGGCATCGCCACCCGCTGGCCGACCTTCAACATCGCGGACAGCTGCGTATGCGTGGGCGTGGCCATCATCCTTTTCTCTTCCTGGATCCCGCGCCGTCGCGACCATTAACCCAGCTACCCCAAAACCACCTCCAAAGGCACCCATCATGACTTTAGCAGCAGGCGCCGGTTGGACATGCGGCCCGGACGAAGCCGGATTGCGTTTCGATCTCTTCATTGGCGCGCGCGCGCCCGACACATCCCGCAGCCGCGTCCAGAAATGGATCGAAGCGGGTTGCTTTCTCGTGAACGGCGCGGTGGCCAAGAAAAACCATGTCATGGCCGAAGGCGATGAAGTGATCGTTGCCACTGCCCCGGCGGCGGATGAATCCAGCACGTTGAAAGCGGAGGATATCCCCTTCCCCATCGCCTACGAGGATGAGCACCTGCTGGTGGTGGACAAGCCAAAGGGGATGGTCACCCACCCGGGCAACGGCATCCATTCCGGCACCTTGGCCAATGCGCTGGCATTCAAGTTCAAGCAGCTCTCGGACGTGAACGGCCCGCTGCGCCCGGGCATCCTCCATCGCCTGGACAAGGATACTTCCGGCCTGTTGGTGGTGGCCAAGACCAATGCCGTGCATCTGCATCTGGCGCATCAATTGGAAGCCCGGGAGATCAAGCGCATATACCACGCCTTGTCCTGGCGGGAAACGTCGGAGAATTCCGGCCTGGTGGATCAACCCATCGCGCGCAACCCAAGAGATCCGCTCAAGATGGGCGTGCACCCGGAAGGCAAGCGCGCCGTCACGCATTTCCGCACCCTGGGTTTCTACCAATTCGCCACTTACTTCGAATTGGAGCTGGAGACGGGACGCACGCACCAAATCCGCGTCCATCTCGCGCATATCCAGCATCCCGTCGTCGGCGATCCTCTCTATGGCGGGCGGATGGCTTATCTGAACCGCATCCAGCCGATCTTCCATCCCTTCGCCACCAAGCTGCTATCCTACTTCTCCTCCCAAGCCCTGCACGCGCATCGCCTCACTTTCACGCATCCCGTCACGGACAGGAAAATGGAATTCATCAGCCCGCTCCCCGACGAATTCAACCAAGCGCTCGCGTTCCTGGAACGCTTCAAGCATGAAGGCTGACATGACCGATCACCGTAAAATCGACTTCGAGAAAGCCTTTTTGAAAGGGCACAAGTCCTACGACACCGCCGTGGGCGATTGGTGGCACGATCAGGCGTCCAACGGGGCGCATCGCAAGGCTTACGCCGCCATCGCCGCATTCGTGCATGAGCGCCTGCGCAAGCGCGGCAAGCCCGAACCCAAATGGCTGGTGGATTATGCCTGCGGCAGCGGCCTTTTCCTGCAGGCGCTGGCCGATCGCTTCCCCAAGAGCCGCATCGTCGCGCTGGACGGTTCCCGCAAGATGCTTGAACGCGCGGGCTTGCGCTTGGCCAAGGCCGGACATGCCTCCGGCCCGGTGGAGGCGAAGCATAGTTTCGACGCCAAAGGGCCGCGTATCCGCTTGGTGCAAACCTCCCTGCCCAATTTCTCCCTGCCTGCCGGCAAGGCCGACGCCGTGATTTTCGTCTTCCCCAATCTCACCCCCGCCCCTTCCGACCAGGATTATTACGACAAGCATGGCTATAAGAACCGTGAGGACGTGAAACTGGGCACCGTGCTGGCGCGCTTGCGCGAAATGGATCCGGAAGATGAGGTGGCCCCAGGCAATCCCAAGGAAATGTACGACGGCCTGATGACGGACCGCGTGATCAGCCGCAGCCTGCGCCATCTGAACAAGCGCGGAGGCGCCTGCTTCAAAGTGGACTATGCCAACGCCAATCGCGACGAATTGAGCAAGCTCACGCAAATCCGATCGTTGTTCGTGGAGGGCGCCCTGGAAGAGCCAATGAAGGACTTGACCAGCGAAGTGTTCTATCGCTACGTGAGCAACAAGTTCTACCGGTCCCAGGTGATCCTGGACGTGTACCATCAGACCAAGGATCCCAGCGACAAGACCGGGGGCTATTTCATTTCGGAGTTCACGGCGGTATGAATACCCGCCCGTAGCTAGGCTTCGGGCGAGACGGCCGGAATGGCTTCGGCGGGGGCTTCTTCCGCGTCGGCAATTTTCTTCTTGCCCCTTCCCTTGAATTCCCGCGGCGGGAACTCGAAGGAGATCTTGCCTTCCTTCGACAGCTTGAGGTAAGCATCGAAGAAGCGGCGGGTCTTGGAGGACTGGAAGCCCTTGATCAAATCGGTGCGCTCGAGGGACAGCAAGCGCTTGATGACGTCGCGATCCAAAGTCTTGCCCAGGATCATCTTGTTGATCTTGAGCCCTTGCTTGGCATCCCCAGCCAGTTGGCTTTCCGAGATATAACCCGTGAGTGTCTCGTACACCTTGGTCTGGTCCACGGGGGAAATGCCCACCGGCTCTTCCTTGGCCAAATCCAGGGGCTGGCCGTCGGGCCCGGAGGCGGTGTCGTCGAATACGAATTCCACCTTGTTCTTGTCGTTGATCTTCAGCACCGCGGTGAAGGGCTTGCCCATCTTGCTGCGGAAGCCTTGCAACGGGCCGATCTGCCGGTTGTTCAGCAAATCAATCACTTCCGCTTCCGACATTTGCCGCCCGCCCAGCACCTTGCGTATGATGAACGCGCCGTCCTCGGACTCGTAGCGGGTCAATGTCTCGAACATCTTCTGCCCGTCGATGGGGCTCTTGAAGGTGGCTTCCTTCTTGTCCTTGCCCTCGTCAAAGCCCTTGATCTTCTTGACGATGGTGCGGGCGAAATCCTGGATCTCCTGCATGAACTCGGGCCGCGTATACAAGCCGCGCTCGATGCGGTTCAGCTTGTATTCCCAGCCGCCCGTCAATTCCGGGGAAACCAATTCCTCGATGCCGATGGCGGAGAGCAGGCGCATCAGGTCGGCACCCTTGGCGGTGGGCACCAATTCCTTGCCTTCGCGCACGATGTACTTGTCGTACAAAAGGCCTTCGATGACGGCGGCGCGCGTGGCCGGCGTTCCCAATCCGCGCTCCTTCATCGCTTCCGCGAGATCCTCGTCCTCCACGTATTTGCCCGCGCTTTCCATGAAGGAAAGCAAAGTGGATTCGTTGAGCCGCGCTGGCGGGCGCGTAGCGTCCTGGCGCAAGGTCACTTCCTTGGCCAGGTACTTCGCGCCGGGCTTCAAGTTCGGAAGCAACGCCTCTTCCTTCTTATCGATGCCGTAAATGGCTTTCCATCCCGGTTCTTCCAGCACCTTGCCTTCCGTGCGGAAATGCTCGCCTTCCACGATGGAAATGCGCGAGGTGTTGAGGAAACGCGCGGGCGGAAAGAATACCGCCAGAAAGCGCTGTACCACGGCCTGGTAGATCTTGCGCTCCGGCTCGGAAAGATCGCCCGGCATCACATTGGTCGGGATGATGGCATGATGGTCGGAAACCTTGGTCTCGTCGAAGATACGCTTATCCATGCGCACATAGCCCTTGTCGAGGGCCTCCGTGGCGAACTTGCCGTAATCCGATTTCTTCAGGTTCTGCATCAACTCCTTGGCCACGGCCACATAGTCGTTCGGCAGATAGCGGCTATCCGTCCTGGGATAGGTGAGCACCTTGTGGCGCTCGTACAGGGCTTGCGCCAAACCCAGGGTATTCTTGGCAGAGAATCCGAAGCGGGCATTGGCTACGCGCTGCAGGCTGGTGAGATCATAAAGGGAAGGCGCGCCCTGGCTGGACGGCTTCTGGGTATCGGTCACTTGCGCGGGCTTGCCCTGGCATTTGGCCTGGATGGCCTTGGCGCGGGCTTCGTCCCAGATGCGCTCCGGCTTGGCCGCATCGCCGGGCTTGGCGGCATCGCCGGCTTCAGATTTGGCCTCCTCGGCGGTTTCGCCTTTCCGGAAAGCGGGATCGAACCAGCGGCCTTGGTACCCGGCATCGTCCGCCTTGGCCCCCACTCCCGCGAATTCGCCATGCACTTCCCAATAATCGCGCGGCACGAAAACATCACGTTCCCATTCCCTGCGCACGATCATGGACAATGTGGGCGTCTGGACGCGGCCGCAAGGTGTGAGGAAGAATCCGCCCCATTGGGATTTGTACCCGGTCAGGGCGCGCGAACCATTGATCCCGACCAGCCAATCCGCTTCCGATCGGCACATGGCCGCCTGGGCCAGATGCTGCATATCGGCGTCGCTGCGGAGATGCTTGAAGCCCTCTTCGATGGCGTTTTTGGTCATGCTTTGCAGCCAAAGGCGCCGGATGCCCGCCTTGACGGGTTTCGTTTCCGAAACGTATTGCAGGATATACCGGAAAATCAATTCGCCTTCGCGGCCGGCGTCGCAAGCGTTGATGACTTCCTTAATGTCCTTGCGACGGAGCAGCTTGGACAAAGTGCCGAGCTGGGCCTTGGTCTTGGGCAAGGGCGCGATGGCGAATTTTTCAGGGATGATGGGCAGATTGTCCAATGTCCAGGCCTTGAGCCGCTCCTCCATGTCTTTGGGATTGGCGATGCTGACCAAGTGGCCTATGGCGAAGGAGACCACGTATCCGGGACTTTCGTAGTAGGCGTCGTGCTTTTCGAACTTCTCGGGCAGGGCTTTGACTATATCGCCGGCTACGCTGGGTTTTTCGGCGATAATGAGGGTTTTGGTGGCTTCGACGGCCAAATTCAGCCATCCTTCCTGGTCAAATTGAGGTCGGTTCCAATATATATAAAACATGGTCGAGCGCTCAAAACCCCCGTCAGCGCATAAACGCTATGAGAGCCGGGTAACCGGAAACGGGAAGTCTGGGATTGCGGGGATAGCGAGGGACGTGGTTCAGCGCGTCAAAGCACGGCGCCGGTTTCGGAGCCCTCGATGATGCGATGCAAATCTGCGCTTAGATGCAGCTTCAACTTGTCCCAATAACGCACCAGCACATCGGCCACCAACTTGGTATTGTCGGTCTTCTCGCCTTTGATGCGGAATCCCAAGGCGCGGAACATGTTGAGATGATCATAACCCCCGTGCACCGCCAGGTTTTCCTTTTCGGTGAGCTTGACGGTATCCTTGAGCTGGAACATGGCCTTGATGAGCAGCTCCGCATAACGCTCGTCCTGGAGCATGCCGAACAACTTCACCCATAAGGGCTTGATGCGCAACCGTTCGGAACGTACCGTCACTTCCTTCGTGGGGGCCGGCTGATCCAGGCCGATGATCTCCCCGGCCATGGCCAGTACGCGGGCGCATTCCGCGGAAGCGGTGCTGGTCTTCCAAGCGCTGATGTGGATCTCGGTGCGATCCGGGTCGAAGGTATCGCGCAAGAATGTCATGGCTTCGCGAGAATCCCGGCCTACGCGGCCGATCTCCAGGATTACGATATGCCCTACGCTTTCCCGCATGGCCTTGGAAAGCAAACGCTCCA